>JAFGOG010000428.1 GCA_016926595.1 Anaerolineae bacterium | reverse complement strand
TGCGGTCGTAGGCTTCGGTATCGAGCCCGTCAAGGATGAAACCCATTATTCACACCTGGCAAAGATCCGGCAGTAATCAGGACTGCGTTTCAACAGCTCGTCGTGGGTACCCTGGTCGATGAGGCGGCCTTGGCGCAAAACCAGGATCCGATCGGCCCAGCGGATCTGGCTGAGCCGGTGGGTGATCAGGAAGGTCGTCCGCTGGCTGCTGATGCGGCGCATGGCCCTCTGGATCTGGTCCTCGGTGGCGCTGTCAATGGCGCTGGTGCTGTCGTCCAGGATAAGGATGCGGGGGTCGGTCAGAAAGGCGCGGGCAATGGCAATCCGCTGCCGCTGTCCGCCCGACAGCGTAACGCCTCGCTCGCCAACCTCAGTCTCGTAGCTGTCGTGGAAACTGGTGATGAACTCGTGTGCTTGCGCCTCGTGCGCTGCCTGTTCGACGGCCTCCCGAGTCGCGTCCGCTACGCCAAAGGCAATGTTCTCGGCCAGCGACCGCGAAAAGAGGAACACGTCTTGCTCGATGGTCGAGATCTGCGACCGCAACGACTCCAGGTTCCAGTCGCGTACGTCCACCCCGTCGACCAGAACCCGCCCACCGGTCGCGTCAAAGATGCGATTGATCAACCGGGTCAGCGTCGTCTTGCCGGAACCGGTTTGGCCGACGATGGCGATCGTCTCGCCCGGATGGGTTACAAAGCTCACATCCTGGATCACCGGTTTGCCGTCGTAGGCAAAGCTAACCTGGTCAAAGACCACCTCGCCGCGGATGGGCCTGGCGGTGCCCGCCACATTCTCGTCCAGTTCTGTCTCGGCGTTGATCATCTCCAGGATGCGCCTGGCGCTGGCGATGCCCAACTGGACCAGGTTGAAGGTAAAGATCGAGATGTAGGTGGGGAAGCGCAGGGCATTCATTAGCCCCATGAAGGAAATGACCTGGCCTAACGTCAGCCCGCCAGCCCGGTAGAGCAGCAGCCCGTGCAGTAAGGCGGCGGCCCAGGCCAGGCTGAACATCAAGCCGGGCAGGTAGCGGGCCTGGATGCCGCCCTGCTTGACGAAATAGTCGCGGTACAGCCGGGCGTTGCCGACGAACTTGCTCCATTCATAGTGCTCCATGGCGTTGGCCTTGACCACTTCGATGCCGGCGATCGCTTCGGCCAGCCCGGCGTTCATATCGCCGAACTGCTCGCGCAGGGCGGTGCTTACCGGATTGAGACGGCGGTTATAGTCGATTAGCGTCACGACCAACAGCACGAGAAAGATCGACGGCACCAACAGCAGGCTGGGACTGAGTCGGGCGATCAACACGACGGGTAGGACTACTCCTAGCGCCGAATCGGTGATGAGCATGATGCCAGGGCTAAACATGATGTTGAGCATGCGCACGTCGTTGGTGGCGCGGGCCATGATGTCGCCGATCCGCTGCCGGCCGTGGAAGGTCTGGCTCTTGCCCAGCAGGCTGGCGTACAGCTCGTCCCGCGAGTCCCGCTCCACCCGCTGGGCAGTGAACTCGACCGTATAGTTGCGCATCAGCCCGGTCAGTCCCTGGCCGACGGCAAAGCCAAAGATGGTCAGGGCTATGACCAGCAGCGCCGACGACGTCCAGCCGGGTGTGGTGATCACATCAAAGGCGCGGCCGATATTCACCTGGTTAGAGCTGTAGAAATAATTGTTCAGCACCGCTGCCAGGAGGGTGCCCAGGGGGAAGATCGGGTATCTAAGGGCGTGCGACCATATCCAGCGCGCCGGCCCAGACCGGTTGTAGCGATATTCCTTTTGTGGCTTGAACTCGCGCTTGCTTGTCAATCCCCCACCTGTGCTGGAAGAGCAGATGGCACAACCGTGGCATTGTACCCCAAAAGGCGCGTGGCGGCAAAGGCAAAGGGGCAAGTAGGCAAACGCATTTGACCGTCCAAGGAGGGTTGAGCTCTTGGAGTTCCAAGGGCTCGACCACAATCATGGGTTTTCGGGCACTAGCTCATAGCTCGAGGCCTTGAACTCGATTTTCGCTTCTGCCCGTTTGAGCACAAGGTAGCGTCCATCGGATGGGCGCCACAAGAGGGCGCCGATCCCGGCAAAGAATCGACCAATAGCCATGATGCTAGGGGATGGGCGCCGTCAGCCAGGTGGGCAGTTGCATCGCCTCGGCGTCCATCTGATCGTTGAGGATCATCTGGCCCAGCTTTTCACCCCATTGTGTCAAGGCTGGGATCTCCTCCGGATCATCCATCTCAATCGGCGGGTCCAGGTCGACCTGGAAGCGGCGAAAGTCGAGCTCGGGGAAGAACTGCCGCACCAGACGGACCTGCAGGTCGCTCGAGTCGGAGAGGAAGGTGTCGACCAGCGGGCGGATCCACTGCAATGGGTTCATGCGGCCGGGGCGGGCCGATTTCGGCACGGCCGGCGCGCGCCCCGTGCCGATGCTGATCAGGGTCGTCTCACTCTGGTCCCAGCCCAGCCGGTAGGCGGCCTCCCAGGCAGCCAGGTAGACAGGGTTGGTGTAGGCCCCGACCCCGCCGTCCACGTAGCGGTCATCCACCACCGGGAAATAGGTCGGCACTGAGCTGCTGCACAGCACTGCGTACCACAGCTTCATGTCTTTGTATTCATCCTTCCCGGTCTTGACAAAGAGGCTGCGGTTGTCCTTCACGTCGCGGATGGCGATGACCACGTTGAACGGCAGCAGGTCATCCATGGTTAGCTCGCCCAGAGTATCACGCAGGGCGGCAGTGAGCGGCTCGTTGGGGTACTTGAAGACCGACAGCGGCCAGACGGTGCGCCACGACTTTTTGAATATCGTGCCTCCCAGCCGGACGTACAGTTCGTGCATTCGTTCTGCCGGGATGCGGGCGGCGATGGCCGCCGAGATGATGCTGCCGGTCGAAGTGCCGGCCGACAGGTGGAACAGGTCGAAGCAGGGCTTGCCCAGCTCGGCCTCGACGACGGCCAGCGCCTTGGCGACCATGGTGCCACGAATGCCGCCCCCGTCGACCGCCAACGCGACATGCTTTCGAAACGCTTTCACCTTTCACCTCCCAGAAGACGGACTACACCCAATAGCAGGCTCAATGCTTGCCCGACTGACAGCGCCACAGGGCGATAGCTGTAGTTGTCTACAGCGGCTTCGGTGATCGGACCTTCGGATGGTAGATCGATCTTGGCCAGGGTCACGGCCATGTCACGCCGGCGCAGTTGGCATGGCTGGCTTACGAACTCGACCAGCAGGTTGTGCAGCGTCTCCGGCTCGGCCCCGTCGCGGATAGCGCCGGCGAGCGCCTCGGCCAAGCGCCCGGCCAGGCCATCCTCTCCGGCTGGCGGCTCGCGCCGAAGTCCCAGCCGAAAGGTCTCCACGATCCGCGACGGTTCGACGGCGCCCTGCGGGCCATCTGGTGACCCCGGAACGGGGATCAGGTCTGCGCCTTCTTCGCAGTATTCGATGACCAGGTAGATCGGCCCGTGTTGGTCCGGCCTATTCAGCAAGTATTCGACCGGCTGAGGAACCAGGATCTCGCGTCCACCGGGGTCCAGCGCCAGTCCTCGTTCGACGATCACTCGCCCTGGCCGTGGTGGGTCGGTGGCCCGGACACGCAGGCCACACACCACGCCGTAGCCGTGCAAACAGCGGGCGTGCCGCCTGTCTTTGTCGATGAGATAGGCCTGCTCGTCTTGCAGGTCCTGCGCTCCGAGGAACTTGCCGGCAAAGTAGTGATTTCGTTTGGGTGGCTGTGGTTCGCTGCACGGATCCGGATCAATTGTGGCCATGGCCTTCTCCTCCTGGCCCATCATACCACAGATTGCCGAAAAACGAAACCCACGACTTGTACCCTTTTTAGGGCCGCAGCAAGGTCATTATCACAGATCCACAAACTGCCGCTCGTAAAGCTCTCGGTACAGCCCGCCGCGTGCCAATAGCTCCTGGTGCGTGCCTCGCTCGACGATGCGGCCGGCCTGGACGACGCAGATCAGATCGGCGTTGCGCACTGTGCTCAACCGGTGGGCGATGACCACCGCCGTCCGCTTGGCGAGGAGCCGCTGTAGCGCCTCCTGGATCAGCACCTCGGTCACTGTGTCGACGCTGGCAGTGGCCTCGTCCAGGATCAGGAGCCGCGGATCGGCCAGGACAGCCCGGGCGATGCAGATGAGCTGCCGCTGGCCGACCGACAGGTTGGCGCTGCCCTCCAGAATCTGGGTCTGATAACCGTCGGGCAGGGTGTAGATAAAACTGTGGGCGTTGGCCAGGCGGGCGGCCTCTTCCACCACCTGGTCGTCGGCGTCGGGGCGGCCAAAGCGGATATTGTCGGCGATCGTCCCGGTGAACAGAAACGGGTCCTGCGGCACCAGCCCGGTCTGCTGCCGCAGTGAGCGCTGGGTCACCTCACGGACATCGATATCGTCGATCAGCACTGCGCCGTCGGTGACGTCGTACAGGCGGGCGATCAGGTTGGCGATCGACGTCTTGCCGGCCCCAGTCGGCCCGACCAGCGCAACCGTTTGGCCCGGCTCGATGACCAGGTTAATGTCGTGGAGGACCCGGGTGTCGCCTCGATAGGAGAAGGACACATTCCGCAGCTCCACCCGGCCGGCGATGGGCGGCATGTCGCCCGCATCTGGGTAGTCCTGGACATCGGGCTTGGTGTCGAGCAAGTCGAGCACCCGCTCACCGCCGGCCATGGCTGCCTGTAGGGTGGTGTAGAGCTGGCTCAGCTCCTGGATCGGCTGGAAGAAGCGGGTGACATAGGCCAGAAAGGCGACGACTATACCTAGCGTCAATTCGTCGCGGGCCACGGCCAGGCCGCCGAACCACAGCACGACGGCCGTAGCTAGCATTCCCAGGAACTCGACTGTGGGCAAAAAGACAAACGACAGCGACATTGCCGAGATTGTAGCGTCGCGGTTGGCGCGGTTCACTTCATCGAACCGCTCGTGCGATGCTTCCTCCTGGGCAAAAGCCTGGATCACCCGCATGCCCGACAGGTCTTCGGCCAGGTCGCCTACTACGGCGGCGATCCGGGCGCGGGTCTGGCGAAAGGCGACCTTGGCCCGCCGGGCAAATAGGAATGTGGCCAGCAGCATCAGCGGCAGGACGCTAAAAGCCAACAGCGCCAGGCGAGAGCTCATCGACAGCATGACGGCGATGATGCCGCACAGCAGCAGGCTGTCGCCGATCAGGGTCACCAGGCCCTGTGACAGCAGTTCGTTGATTACCCCCACGTCGTTGATGACCCGCGAGATGGTCACACCGACGATGTGGGTGTCGTGGTAGCCCAATGGCAGTGCCTGTAGGTGGCGGAAGAGCTGGTCACGCAGCGCGGCTAGGACCCGCTGCCCCACCCACGACAGGAGGTATTGCTGGCCGGCCGATGCCAGGAAGAGCGCGACGAGAGCGGCGATCATCAGCGCGGCGACGCGGGCCAGGCCGGCGGCGTCGCCCTGGGTGATGTAACGATCGATGGCGACTTTGGTCAGGTACGGGCTGACCAGGCTCAGGGCGGTGGTGGCCAGCGTCAGGCCAAAGGCGGCGGCCATGCGCCGTGAATAGGGCTTTAGATAGGCCAGCAGCCGGAGCACCAGGTGCCGATCAAAGGCGCGGCCTCCTTCGTCGGCCCCATCGCCAAAGCTCTCTATCGCCCCTCGCGGGCCCATGTTCGCACTGGTTGCGCCGATGGAAAAGCTCATAGCTCAATCCTTCCGCAACTGCCGCTCATAGATCTCGGCATACAGCCCCGAGGTCCGCAATAGCTCGTCGTGCGTGCCGCGTGCGGCAATCCGGCCTCTGTCCAGGACCAGGATCAAGTCGGCCATGCGGACCGTGCTGAGTCGTTGGGCGATGACGAACGAGGTCCGGCCGCGCATCAGCCGCTCCAGCGCGATCTGGATCAACTGCTCGGTCTCGGTGTCCACGCTCGACATCGCGTCGTCCAGGATCAGGATACGTGGGTCCTTGAGTAGGGCGCGGGCGATGGCTACCCGCTGCTTCTGCCCGCCCGACAGGGTGACCCCGCGCTCGCCGACCAGGGTGTCATAGCCTTCGGGCGTCTCCATGATGAAATCGTGCGTCTGGGCGGCCTGCGCCGCGGCTACGATCTCGGCTTCGGTTGCGTCCGGGGTGCCAAAGGCGATGTTCTCCCGGATCGTAGTCGCAAACAGGGTCGTCTCTTGGAGGACGATGCCGATCTGATCGCGGAGTGAGCTGATCGTCACGCCGCGGATGTCCTGCCCATCGATCGTGATCCGCCCTTTGGCCGGATCGTAAAAGCGAGGGATCAGGCTGGTGATGGTCGATTTGCCCGAGCCGGTCATGCCCAGCAGGGCGATCACCTGCCCCGGCAGCGCCTCGAAGGTCAGGTCGTACAGCACGCCGTGGCGGCCAAAATAGGCAAACGACACCCCCTCGAAACGAACGTGGCCGCGCACTGCGGGCAGTGGTACGGCGCCCGGTGTGTCCTGGACCTCCGACTCGGTGTCCAGAATGTCAAAGACTCGCTGGCCGGCGGAGGCGGCGATGGCCAGCACGGGGATAATCATGCCTACGCGGCGGATCGGCTGGACAAGCTGGCCCATGTAGGTGGTAAAGGCGACCAGCTCGCCCAGGCTGAGGTGGCCGTCGATGACCTGCGTGCCGCCTGCCCACAGGATCAGGACGATGCCGAGGCTGGCGATCAGATCGATGAGCGGGGCGTTGATCGCCTGCAGTCGGGCGGCGCGGGCCGACAAGTCGAACCACAGGTCGTTCTCGCGGTCGAAATGGGCGATCTCGCCCCTTTCCTGGGCAAAGGCTTTGACGATGCGGGCGCCGCGCAGATTCTGCTCCAGGCGTGTGGTCAGTACCCCCAACTGCTGCTGGATCGCCAGCGACAGAGGCCGGTATGCCCGGCCAAAGCGATAGGCCACATAGGCCAGGAAGGGCATGGCGGCCAACGCCAGGAGGGCCAGGCGGGGGTTCATCCACAGCAGCACCGCGGTGGTGCCCAGCAGCAGGACCGAGCCTTCTATCAGCCTCAGCACGGCGCGGCCGGTGAGGAAGCGGATGCGGTCCACGTCCTGCACGGCGCGGGACAGGAGCTGACCGGTCTCAGCCCGGTCGTGATAGGAGAAAGAGAGCGCAGCCAGCTTGAGGTGGATGGCGTTACGCAGGTCGTAGGCTACTCCCTGCGACGATATCTCGCTCCAGCGGCCCTCGAAAAAGGCCAGAACGCCTTTGAGCAGGGTCAGGCCCAGCAGCGCCAGCACTGACCAGCCGAGCAGGGCGATCTCCCCGCCGCCGATGCCCCGGTCGACGATCCAGCGGATGAACTGGGGGATGATCAGCGCTAGGACGGTGATGCCTGCCATCACCGCGTAGGTGCCGGCTACCCTGCGGCGGTAGGGTTGAAGATAGCCCAGGCAGCGAAACAGTATCCGCGCGCTGCCCGGCGGCGGTTTGAGCGCTCTAGCCTCCAACCCTTGACTTCCAACCATGCTACGATCTCTTGTGCGCCACCTGCCCATCGACGATCACCAGCTCCGCTACGGTCCGATAGTCGAACGGATGGCCGCTAAACACCACCACATCGGCGTCCTTGCCCGGCTCCAAGCTGCCTACCCGGTCGGCGACGCCGATGATCTCGGCGGGGTTGATGGTGATGGCCCGCAGCGCCGCTTCCTCGGCCATCCCCTCGCGCACCGCCAGTGCAGCGTTGATGGTCAGGTATTGGACTGCTGACATCTCGTCGGTCTGGATAGCGACCTTGACGCCTGCCTGGGCCATCAAGCCAGGATTCTTGGGCGTCATCTCGCGCAGCTCGACCTTGGCCCGGGAAAAGAGGATCGGCCCGGCGGTGACCGGGATGCCCTTGGCCGCCAGGATCGGCGCGATCTTGTAGCCTTCGGTGGCGTGCTCCAAGGTCAGATCCAGGCCAAACTCTTCGGCGATGCGGATGGCGGTCAGCATGTCGTCAGCGCGGTGGGCATGGACGCGGGCCTTGAGCTCGCGGCGCAGCAGCTTGCCCAGCGCCTCGAGCTTCAGATCGCGGTCGGGCGGCTTGGGCGGCTTGGCCTCCTTGTCACCGGCGTCGACCCTGGCTTGGTAGTTGGAAAGCTCTTCTTCGTAACGCCGCCACTTTTCCATATAGTTCTGGGCGTCGATCAGTGCGGCGCGCAGCAGGGCCGCGTTGCCCATTCGGGTGGAGGGCGTCTTTTTCTGCTCGCCGTACACCCGCTTGGGGTTTTCGCCGAGGGCCATCTTCATGCCGGCCGGCTCGAGTAGGATCATCTCGTCGACGGTTGGCTTGGGCACGGTCTTGAGGCAGATCCACTGGCCGCCGATCAGGTTGCCAGAGCCAGGGCCGGTAAGCACGGTGGTCACCCCGGCTGCGATCAGGTCTTTGAACGCCATGTCTTCGGGGTGGACGGCGTCGAGCGCCCGCATGTGGGGAGTGATCGGGTCGGTCATCTCGTTGCCGTCGGCGTGTTCCCAGCCTACGCCGTCGGCAAACACACCGACGTGGCAGTGGGCGTCGATCAGGCCAGGCATGACCACTTTGCCGGCGGCGTCATACACCTCGGCGCTGGGCGGGATCGCTATGTCTGACCCCACAGCGGCGATCTTGCTGTCGTCGATCAGCACCGTGCCGGGATCAAAGGTGCCCTGGGTGATGGTTAGCACTTTGCCATTGGTGATTGCAATCAAGTCGTTCCTCCCATGTTTATCCGTTGCTTTATGACTTGGAGCACTCTGCGCTCCCTAACTCCTGACAGTTCGCCTGTTGGGCGGGCATATGTTGTGGTTGCCGCTTTCCAGCCGAGCGAGTCCCAGAAACGGGACAGCCTCCAATCGTCAGCCAGCGCCAGCGCTTTCAGGCTGGTTCCTTCAGGCAGCGCGTTGGCCAAGGCCTGCACCAACCGGCTGCCCAAGTAACGCCGCCGCCAGCCGGGCTCGACGAATAGCGATTTTACTTCTTGCCCATGGGCTGCGGCTGCCCCGATCAGCCGTTCGCCAGCCCACAGGCCCATCACCGTCGCCGCCGGATCGACCAACAGCTCTCCCCAGTCCGTGTCCTGTGGGCCAAGGGCGGTCAAGCTATCTAGATCTTGCCGTGTCGCTGGCCTGATATTCGGCTCTGGAAGCGCCAGAATACCAAAGCGCCGTCGGCGCCAGGCTCGGGCCAGGCCCACGGCGACCGGTGTGACCAGGATGGCGACCACTAGCAGGCCGTTGGCGACGAAATAGGGCTGGCCCGATCGCAGCAGGGGCATGACGTACAGGCCAGCGTTGTAGGTCAAGTGGGCGACAATCGTCGTCGCCAGGTCGAACCTGGTAAAGATATAGCCGTAGATCAAGGCTGTGATCGTCACCTCGATCCCGCGCAGGTAGATCGGGTCGCTGATGTACGACGTGTGGGCAAAAGCCCACAGCACGCCGGGGATGAGCAATGCCAGCCAGTGCTTCCGCAGGAGGGCCAGCACGAGGCCGATTCCAATCAGCCGGAAAAGGAACTCTTCAACAACGGCCGGGATGACGCCGACGGCCAACGGCGCGGCAAACGGCACTGGGGTGGCGAACAGGTTGACGTCGGGGAGATCCATCGGCAGCCAGGCGCCGAACAACCGGGTGACGGCCAGATAAAAGAGGACGACGACGCCGCCGTCCAGGCAGCCGACCATGATACCCCGCCATGTCGAGCGTCCGAAGGTGCTCCAACGGTCGTCGCCTCGCGGCAGTAGCCGGTCCTGTTGCGGCCAGACCTTACGCGCCAACGCGCGCCCGCCGGTCCACAGGATCATCACCACCCCGGCGATGGCCCCGGCTGTGATTAAGGTCCCAATCACCTGGTTGACCCAAAACACTCCGTAGCTTTGAGTTGTGCCATAATCGGCCTTGGCCAGCGGCAGCCAGTTGAGTGTGTACAGGGCGTATACTCCTGCCACGGCGAGCCCGGGCTTGAGTCCTTCGTGCCAGGGCGTGATCCCACGCCGGTGGCTGATGTAGAAAAAGATCAATGCCGCCAGGCCGAAACTGCCTGCCCCTAGATAGAAAGCGATGTTATCCAAAAAGTCGGCCATGCTGCGCTGCTCCGCATAACTTCGGACGAATGCCTCCGGCACTTGAATCCAGTAGCCATAGCCGCCTACCTGGTCGCCCTGGATGTCGACAGCCAACCGCAGCTCGCTGTCGCCGGTGTCCCAGTTACTGCGCTTCCACTCAAAGTGATGATCTTGGCGCCCAAGTCGGGTGACGCTCGACGCCGTGACCATCTCCCAATTGGCCAGGTCCCAGCCTCGATCGCCGGTCAGATACTCCTCGGCCAGGGTTCGGGCCTCTGCCTGCGGCAGGGCTGCGCCAGGGGCATCTTCGGGTACCACGCGGCGAAGGGCGATAACCTCGCCGTTCGGCATGAGCGACAGTCGAAACTCTTGCTGCTGTAGCGGCCTGAACCAGCGAGCGTCCCAATACCACAGCGGGAGGTCCTCCTGGCGGGCCAGGGCATTGGTCTGGGGGATCCCCAGGGTGCGCTGCAGATAGACCGATGCCATGTAGGCCTGACTGAAGGTGAGGGCCGATTCGTAGCCGGTTACGTTGTAGCCGCGGTATGCCAGGTAGGCGTTAGCCTCGTCGGCGATCTGCTGGCGCGACAGTTCAAGGTCCAGGGCCGCCGAGGGAAAAGCGCGGTCATATAGGGCGACGATGACTATCAGTCCGGCGATGCCGGCCAGGGTAAGGGCCAGGTCCAGGCGCCGCATCCGGCGAGCCTGTATTATTCTTTTCCCAACCATCGTTGCTTCCTCCCCTCAGCTCTAGCGATCAGCGAAATAGGGCAGCCAGCAGTAGCCCGATGCCCGTGAGGGCCGGCGTGCTCAAGTTGAGGATCACATTGTCCGCCAGGGCGGGCATCAGCTTGTGGACATCCTCCGCATTGCGGACAGCGCCCCGCGCGGCGCGGATGGCGAAGGGCAGGTTCACAAAGATCAGCAGCGCAGGCCAGGGTAGGGTACCCAACGCCATGCCGGCGGCCGCGGTCAGATAGATCGCCAACAGGAACAGGGCATAGACGTAACTGCTCTTCTGCCGGCCGATGACGATCGGCAGGTTTCGCCGGCCCACGGCCCGGTCGGCTTCAACGTCAGGAAACTGGTTCAGGAGCAATAGGGCATTCCCCTGGAAAAACTCGATCATCGAGGCGGTAAACGCCGTCCACGTAAATCCACCGGTGAGCGCAAAATTGGTGCCGTTGATCATCAACGTGCCAAAGCCAAAGCCGCAGGCCAGCAGAGCCAGCAGCGGGTGATGGGTGATCCAGGGAGTATAGACGACGATGACGAACAGGCCAAGCACGCCGATGGGTATCAGCTCCCAGCCCTGTAGGTAAACCAGGAGCAGGCCGATCGCAGCGGTGAGGGCCAGGGTGGCCATGGCGACGCCGAGCGCCCAGCGCGCCAGGTCGGGCTGCTGCTGCAAGGTACCACTGCCGCCGCTAAAGGGCGTCCGCTCCGCTTTCTGATCCAGGCCGCTCGCAAAGTCGAAATACTCGTTGAAAGCGTTAACGCTGACGTGCGCGGCAAGGGCCCCCAGAAAGGTTAGGAACACAAGCCCAAGGTTGATCTGCCCATTGCCCCATGCGGCCGCTCCCCAGCCTAACAGAACACACGACGCGTCCATCCATAAAAAGTCGACGCGCAGCGGTCCCAGCAACTGCTTCCAGTCTTTCACCGTCACCTCAGACGCCATGGGGTTTCGCCAGCGCGCGAATTATACCATCGGCTCGACGATCCTGCAAACCCCCTTTCGCAATCCGGGGAGTACCGTCGCTTCCTAGGCCGGCTCGCGCTCCAAGATGCCGGTCAGGCAGCCGATGCCCCCCGCGGCCCTTATCAGTTCGTCGACGGCAATGGTGTGGCAAGCGATGCCGGCATCCTCAAAGAGGCGCTGGCTGAGCGGGCTGCCGGCGGCCATCAGGATGCGCCGCGGGCCGAGTGTCACAAAGTTGAGGGCCATGCGCCGCTGGGTCTCGTCGTCGGCTGGCGAAAACAGAACGGTATAGCCCCGCGCCCGCAGCTCCTCGACGGCAGTGTAAGGCACCCTTCCCGGCCAGGCAACCGCCAGGTCCGGCCCGGCAAAGCGAAGCGTGCCCATCAAGTGCATCGCTCCGTAGGGCAGCCCGACGTGGATAACATCTATGCCCATCTCGCCCAGCAGGCAGGCTACCTGGGCCGCGCCCTCGGCGTTGGTCCGCAGCCCGGTGGCCAGCAGGACGGTGTGGGGGTCGATCCATGCGGCGTCGGCGCCCTCGAACGTCCCACCGCCGCGCACGGTGCGCAGGATGGGAATGCCCAGCTCGGCCAGGCGGCGGGCGACGAACCGCTCCTCGCCAGCGCGGACGGTCGAAGCTGGCCGGCCGACGATCGCGCCTTCGGGGGTCATGAACAGCAGGTCGGCGACAAAGATCAGATTAGGCGGCGGCGAGCGATCTGGCTCGACATAATGTACACCCGCGCCGGCGTCGAGGTATGCCTGGGTCAGGGCGTCGTGCTGCGCCCGGGCTCGGCCGGCGTCCAGGCGATCGAGCATCTGGGCCTGGTCGGGGTCGGCCACTTCTGCCAGTTCGGGACCGGGTGGGTGGAGCAGGACAGCCTTGAGCGGCGCCCATTCGCTGTTGACGCCGCATTCGGCCCACAGGCGGCCGATCTCGTGGCGAAGTGGCGCCGTGCGCGGTGACCATCCGGGGCCGCCGTAAGCGGCGGCGGTCGCTGTGTCGATCATAGCATCCCCTCCCGGTCCCAAGGGCAGAACTCGGCCTCGCCGACGCCCTGGGCTTCGCTCTTCGATGGTTGGCCACAGGCGACGGTGACTGCCAGGTCAAGCAGCTCGTCGGCCAGGCCGGCCAGGTTGGCTCCGGCGAGCAGACGCCCGGCGTCAAAGTCAATATCGTCGAGCATCCGCTGGTAAAGGACCGATGTGCTGCCGATTTTGAGGCACGGCGCTGGCTTGGAGCCGAATACCGAGCCGCGCCCCGTGGTAAACAGCACCAGGTTGCAGCCGCCTGCTACCTGGCCGGTCACCGACACCGGGTCATAGCCGGGCGTGTTCATGAAGGCCAGGCCGCGGGTGACTACCGGCTCGGCATAATCGTACACGCCGCACAGCGGCGTGCTGCCGGCCTTGGCTACCGCCCCCAACGACTTTTCATATATGGTCGTCAAGCCGCCGGCCTCGTTGCCGGCGCTGCGGTTGTCGTCCAGCCCAAACCCCATGCGGCGGGCATACGCCTCCCACCAGCGCACCTGGTCCAGGAGCTTTTGGCCGATCTCAGGGCTGGCTGCGCGGCGGGTGAGCAAGTGCTCGGCGCCATAGATCTCGGGCGTCTCGGCCAGGACGACGGCGCCGCCCTGGCGGATGATCTCGTCGGCGACCAAGCCGACCACCGGGTTGGCGGTCACGCCTGACCAGCTATCGCTGCCGCCGCACTGCACGGCCACTGTCAGCTTCGAAATCGGCAGGGGGGTGCGCTGGATGGCGTTGACCGTCGGCAGCATGGCTTCGACGGCTGCGATGCCAGCCTCCACTGTCTGGCGTAGGCCGCCCAGTTCCTGGATGGCGAGCCTGGTGCCGCCGTGCAGACCATGGCGCTCGATCAGGATGGCTGCCTGGTTTGTCTCACAGCCCAGGCCGACGAGCAGGTAGCCGCCGACGTTGGGGTGGCGGGCCATGCCAGCCAATGTCCGCTCCAGGAGGAGATATTCGAGGGGGCAGCCCAGGCAGTGGGTCATGGCGACAACGCCGTCGACGTTGGGAAAGGCGGCCAGCCGCTCCGGCGTGAAATGGCGCGCGATCTCGCGGGTGGCGTGGGCCGAGCAGTTGACGGTCGACAGAACCGCGATATAGTTGCGGGTGCCGGCACGGCCATCAGGCCGTTTGTAGCCCAGAAAGGTGCGGCGCTTGGCCTTGGGTATGTGCGGTACCGGCCGGATGTCGGCCCCAAAGGCGGGATCCCGATCCAGCCCTGCCACGCCCAGGTTGTGGGTATGCACCCACTCGCCGGGGAGGATGGTCTGCCTGGACAGGCCGATGATCTGACCGTAGCGGCGCACCGGCTGACCGGCAGCGATCTCCCGCAGCGCCACCTTGTGCCCGGTGGGAATGGGTTGCCGCGCAGCCAGGTCATCGGGCGGATCAACCAGCGCCGACCCCGGCTGCAAATCGACCCTGGCGATGGCGACGTCGTCGTCGGGGTGAAGGCGAAGGGCTACGTCTGGCAATTGTGTTCCGTTCATCCTCTAATCCGGTCTATGGTTGTAGGTCTGTGCTGCTGCGTCATTGTACCATCCTTCCAGTGAAAAGCCAAGTCGTTGTAGGCGGTCTCCTGCCCTTCTGCTGACTGGGCCACATCGGCATGCGGATTGGCAGTTCGGGGCCGGATCGTTTATAATATAGCACAACGGGTCGATTTTTCCCTTTTATAGGAGGGCAACCACAATGAGCGCAGATGATGAGAATGAAGAAAAGCAAGAGGAGCGAGGTCTAGATCTCTCTAGCCTCCTTGGTGGCCTTATGGGCGGATCGCAGAGTGGTGCTGAGCAGAGTCCCGCGATGCCAGCCGGTGGGTTGGGTTCCCTGTTGGACAGTCCTGAAGATGACACCGGCGGCGGATTGGCTGATACCAGTGGCGGCGCGGAGGGTCTTGGATCGATGGGCGGATTGTTGGGCTCCCTCCTGGGCGGTGGCCTGGGTGGCGCTGCGGTTGAGAGCGGTGATAGCCAGGGCGCGGGATTGCCGGGCGGCCTGTTGGCTTCCCTCTTGGGCGGTGGCCTGGGCGGCGCCGCGGCCGAAAGCGATGACAGCCAGGGTTCTGGACTACCGGGTGGCTTGCTGGCTTCCCTCCTGGGAGGGGGGCTGGGCGGCGCCAGCCAAGGCTCAGGATTGCCCGTTGGTGGGTTGGGATCCCTTTTGGATGACGACGAGGGCTCCGGCGGCGTGACCGAAACCAGTGGCGCTGCAGTAGGCCTTGGGTCGATGGGCGGCCTGCTGAGCTCACTCATGGGCGGTGGCGGAGCTGACAGCGACAGCGGCGGGCTGAACCTGTCTTCCGGGCTGGCACAGCAGGTCATCGGTTTTGTGCTTGGCAAGCTTCTGACCGGACGGTCCGCGGCGCGGGGTCCGGTAGTGCGATCGGGCGCGGTGGAGGAAGGCTTGGACCTGGACTCCCTGGCGGCGCAGTTGAACACTGAACGGGGTTTGGATCAAGAGTACTTGCGTTCTACTGGAATGCCGCAGGAGCTGGCTGCCAGGACCGGCCTGGACACCGATACGGCGATCGAGGCGCTGCAAAAGGTGCTGGCCATGCTGATGGGACAGAAGGAGAAAAAAACGGCCAAAAAGCCTGCCAAAAAGAAACCCAAGAGCACTGGCAAGACGGCCAAGCAAAGCGCGGCCAAGAAACCCAAAAGCACGGCCAAGAAACCTGCCAGTTCGGCCAAGAAGCCAAAGAGCACGGCTAAAAAGCCCAGGAACACAAAGAAATCTTCACGGAAGACCACCGGCTCGAGGGCCGAGGGCATTGATATTGAACAGGTGCCCTCTTAGGTAGGCGATTGCCTGCTAGCGGCGTGTCACCCGTTCCAGCCAGCCGAGCAGCCGTGTCTCTATAATGCTCCTCCAGCGCCAGTAGGCCAACGCCAGGAGGCATACACCTGCGATCAGGATGGCCCAGCCAAGGGGGCTTACGCTCCGGGCGTGGGCGCCCATCCAACTGGCGACGATCAACCCCGGCAGTCGGCCCAGCGCGATCAACACCAGCATCCGGCCGATCGACAGCCGGGTCAGGCCGATGGCAAAGCAGGTCAGATCGTCAGGCAGGAAGGGCAGCAAAAAGATCAAGAAGAAGAACAGCTCGCCCCGCCGCTCTGCCAGGTAGTCTAGCTTTTCGAGTTGGGCGGCGGGCACGAGCCTGGCGGTCAGGGGCCGTCCCCAGTGGCGGGTGAGGGCCAGTATTGTACCGGTGCCCAGCATGACCCCGAACAGGCTGTAGAACGCCCCCAGCCACACGCCGAACAGGTAGCCGTTGACCAGGCCCGTCGCCTGGCCGGGAATGGGCGCAAAGACAACCTGCATTGCACTCACCGCAATGCTGACCAGGGGTGTCCAGGCTCCGAAAGAGATCAGCCAGGCCTGGAGGGCCGGCTGATCCCGAAAAAAGCCCCAGATGGCAGGCCCCCACTGCCACAAGCCCACCGCCGCTGCCACAATCAAAGCAGCGGCGATGATCAAGCGGACGGCGTGTCCTGGTGTCATAAAGCCGGCTTGGTGCCAAAGACCATGTCCCACAGCGGCGAGCTTACGCCAAAGCGCTTGTCCGGCGTTTTGTAGTGGTGCTGCATGTGGTAGCGCTTCAAGAACTTGGGGTACCCGCTGCGCATTGCCCAATGGTGAGTGGCATAGTGGGTCATGTCGTAGATCAGATAGCCGGCGACAAAACCAGCGAACGTCGGCGCGATCCAGTACGGTATCCCCAGGCCCACATCCAGAATCAAGTAAAAGGCAGCATAGAAGAGGAGGGCCAGCGGAATGCTGACGGGTGGGGGCATGACCAGGCGGCTCTTCATCTTGGGTTGGGCATGGTGCACTCCATGAAAAAGGAAGGAAAGCCGTTCCTGCCAAGGCGCGCGAGGCCGGAAGTGAAAGACAAAGCGGTGCAAGGTGTACTCGGCGAAGGTCCACAGGAACAGGCCGATCAGCAGGCCGAGGGGGATGTAGATGGCCTTGGAAATGCCTGCCGGCGATCGGCTGATAATGGCCGTAACCAGGAAATAGATCACAACCGGCGCATAGATGGCCAGTACGACCGCCGGGTGGATGTGGGTAAAGAACTCGAGCAGGCCGGATTTGAACAGGCGGATCGGCTCTTCACTGTGGTCAAGCTTGACAGAGGCTTTGGTCATGGCTAGGGTCTCCTTTTATCACGATTCTGCAGCCGGATATCATTATAGCCGTGTCTTTTGTGGAGGGCAAGAATCCCGGCGTGCTTGAGACAATACCAGCCCGCACATGCGGTTGACAAGGCTGTCAAGGCGTGATACACTCCCTGCCAATCTCACCCAGGAGGAAGAGCCATCGTGAGCAAGGTTCGAGTAGCGATTATTGGCGTGGGCAACTGCGCCTCGTCGTTGGTGCAGGGTTTGCATTTTTACCGTGATATCAAGGACGACGAGTTCGTGCCAGGGCTGATGCACCCGGTCCTGGGCGGTTATCGGGTGCGGGACGTCGAGTTCACCGCTGCCTTTGATGTGGATGTGAACAAGGTGGGCCTGGACCTGTCTGAGGCGATCTGGGTCTCGCCGAACAACACCATCAAGTTCGTCGATGTACCGCCGTTGCACGTCCCAGTCCAGCGGGGAATGACCCACGATGGACTTGGCAGCCAGCTCAGCAAAGTGATCGACAAGGCGCCGGGCGCCACGTCTGACATTGTCTCTATCTTGCAGAAAACCAAGACCGAAGTAGTGGTCAACTATCTGCCGGTGGGCAGTGAGATGGCGACCAAGTGGTACGTCGAGCAGATCCTGGATGCCGGCTGCGGGCTGGTGAACTGCATCCCCGTCTTTATTGCCCGCGAGGCCTACTGGCAGGGCCGGTTCAAGGCCCGTGGGCTGCCGGTGATCGGCGACGACATCAAGAGTCAGGTGGGGGCCACGATCGTCCACCGTGTGCTGGCCCGCCTGTTCCGCGACCGGGGGGTGCGGCTGGACCGGACCTACCAGCTCAACTTTGGCGGCAACATGGACTTTTTCAACATGCTGGACCGCGACCGGCTGCAGTCGAAAAAGATATCCAAGACCAACGCCGTGACCAGCCAAATCGATTACGAACTGCCGGCAAACGATATTCACGTAGGCCCCAGCGATTATGTACCCTGGCTGGATGACCGGAAGTGGGCCTACATCCGCCTGGAAGGCACCACCTTTGGCAACGTCCCGCTCAACGTCGAGGTCAAGCTGGAGGTGTGGGATTCGCCAAACTCGGCCGGTGTGGTGATCGATGCCATCCGCTGCTGCAAGCTGGCGCTCGACCGGGGTCTGTCAGGGGCTATTGAGGGGCCGTCCGCCTATTTCATGAAGTCACCGCCCGTGCAGTACACCGACGACGAGGCGCGCGACATGGTCGAGCGGTTCGCGCTGGGTGAAGTAGGACTGTAGAAATTTAACCTCAGACACTTGACAAGCCCTGCCGGGTGTGCTATAATTGCACACGTGTGCACAATGCGCAGATGCTTCCCAACGGAGGCCTGAGCAGTCGGGTACGCGTCATTGGCACGGTCAGGGCTATGTCTCCTATTTCGATCAAAGACATCGCAAAGGTAGCAGGGGTTTCACACTCGACGGTCTCGCGGGCCCTGGGCGACAGCCCGCTCGTGAGCGCAGGAACCAAGGCTCGCATCCAGCGCCTGGCCCGCGACATGGGCTATTCCCCCGACGCCCAGGCCCGCAGCCTGGTCATGGGCCGGACAAGGACAATCGGCATTGTCGTGACCACCATTGCCGACCCTTTTATCGGCGAGATTGTGCAGGCGGTCGAAAGCACCGCCCGTGACCATGGCTACACCGTCATCTTGGTTAGTTCAAACGCCGAGCCCGATCGAGAGATAACGGCTGTCGAGATTTTGCGATCCAAGCGGGTGGATGGGGTCATTGTTACCTCGTCGCGGGTCGGGGCGTTATACCACGACTACCTGGAACGGCTCGGCGTACCGGTGGTGCTGATCAACAGCCACAGCCAGCAAGGTGGGCTGTATACTTTTGCCGTGAATGTGGACAACCGGCATGGCGGCTGCTTGGCGACGAAGCACCTGATTCAGCTTGGTCACCGCCGCATCGCCTACGTGACCGGCCCTGCCGATCACGGCGACGATCTGGACCGGCTGGCTGGCTATCGCCAGGCCTTGGCCGAGGTGGGCATTCCTTTCGACCCGGCGCTGGTTGCGCCGGGTACCGGCCGCAGTGATGGGGGAGAGCTGGCGCTGTCCCTGCTTTGCGCTCTGCAATCACCGCCTACGGCCGTCTTTTGCTACAACGACGTGACTGCCATCGGCCTGATCCATGCTGCCCTGCAGGTCGGCCTGTCTGTGCCCGGGGATCTGGCCGTGGTCGGTTTCGACGACATCCCATTTGCCTCGTATATCCATCCGCCGCTGACCACCATCGCTCAGCCCAAGCTGGAAATGGGAAAAAGCGCTGTGGAGATGGTGCTGGCCCTGATATCAAATAGGGATCGGGCTAACGCAAAATCCCCAGGAAGCAAAAGTGAGATCCCTGTAATGTCTGACATTGTTGTCCAAGGTCGGCTGATTGTGCGCGAATCCTCGACGGCCCCCTTTGAAGGGGGGCTTGTGAGTTGACTCTTTATATTACACGAAGGAGAGGTTAGGTGAAAGGCCTAGTACTAGATGCCAAGTGGGATCCCAGACCAGACTACAAACCGTCTGAATGGGAAAAAGAGACCGGCAAGGCCGTTACCGGCAGCAGCGTTTGGCGCTACCCCAAGCTGGAGGTGCGTGATTGGCCTGATCCCAAGGTAGGCCCATACGACGTGCTGGTGGCGATCAAGGCGTGTGGCGTGTGCGGTTCGGACATGCATTTCTACGAGACCGACAAGGAGGGCTACATACTTTATCCCGGCCTGACCAAATTCCCCACCATTTTGGGCCACGAGTTTTCGGGCCTGGTGGTCGAGGTGGGCAAAGAGGCCAAGAATGTCAAGGTCGGCGACATGGTTACCGTCGAAGAGATGCAGTGGTGCGGGCGCTGCACGCCGTGCCGCAACGGTTTTCCCAACCAGTGTGAGAACTTGGAAGAGATCGGTTTTACTATCCCCGGCGCTTTTGCCAACTATATCGCCGTGGACAGCAAGTTCTGCTGGAAGATCGATGCTATAGCCGAGCGGTTCGGCAGTGAAGACAAGGCGTTTGAGGTGGGCGCGCTGACCGAACCGACCACTGTATCCTACAACGGCATGTTTGAGCGGGCGGGTGGCTTCCGGCCGGGGCAGTATGTCAGCGTCTTTGGCGCTGGCCCGATCGGCCTGGCTGCAACTGGCTTGGCCCGGGCGGCAGGTGCCGGCAAGATCGCCGTATTTGAGATTTCCCCCCAGCGGCGTGAGCTGGCCCAAAAGGTGGGCGCCGATTTCGTCTATGACCCGCGCCAGGTCAAGCCCGGCGAGGTGATGATGGACCTGAGTCACGGCGAGGGCTTTGACTTTCACGTCGAGGCGGCAGGTGCGCCGCACCTGACAGTGCCAGAGATGGAAAAGGCGCTGGCGGTCAACGCCAAGGTTGTGCAGATTGGCCGCGCGGCGCAGCGGGTGCCGATCTACCTAGAGTCGTTCCAGGTGAGGGCTTCACAGGCATTTGGCGCGCAGGGCCACTCGGGCAATGCCACCTTCCCGAACGTCATCCGCCTGGTGGCCTCGGGCCGACTGGATCTGAGCCCGATCATCACCGCCCGGTACAACCTGGCGGATACGGTGGATGCTATTGCCCGCTCGACGATGCGGAGCGATGGCAAGATCTTGGTCAAGCCGAACTAGGTGAGCGCCAACATGCATCATGCTGAGCGGCAAGTGTCTCCAAGATGGAAAGGGGATCTTTCTTGCTCAGGGTAGCACCATCATGCAAAGGGGGTGATTATCTGGCCTGACAGGTTCTGAGCAGTTGCGTAGTTGACGGGGTCCCCCATTGAGGGGGGAGTCGGATTTTGATTCAAATCAAAAAGGGGAGGAAAGAAATGTCTCGCTTCCAAGTCATGTCGTTGTTGTTGGTTGTTGTGTTTGTGGCTTCGCTTGCTGCCTGCGGGGGGACGCAGGCTCCAGCGGAGGTTCAGGAGCCCACCCAGGCGCCTCAGGTTACACAGGCCAAGCTGGTCTTTGGCATGGCTGTACACTCCAACCCAGCCGAGGATGCCTTCTGGGCGGTTGTGGAGAAGGGCGCCAAAGATGCGGCGGCTACCTATGGGGTTACGCTCAAGTCGGGCGGCAACAGCGATCCGGCCCAGCAGGCGCAGCTGATCGAGACCTACATCGCCGACAAGGTTGATGGTATTTTCGTCTCATTGGCCAATCCTGACGCGTTGAAAGATGCATGCAAGAAGGCCGTAGCAGCCGGTATCCCGCTCATCACCATCAACTCTGGTGTGGATATCTACAAAGAGCTCGGCGCACTCAACCACGTCGGCCAGACCGAGTTCGTGGCTGGCCAGGGTGCTGGCGAAAAGTTCAACGCCGAGGGAGCCAAGAAGGCCTTGTGCGTCATCCACGAAGAGGGCAACATCGGCCTCGAAGAGCGGTGCGATGGACTCGCAGACGCATTTTCGGGCGAGGTGATCCGCTTTAACGTTGCTTCGACTGGTGTCAAGGATGTCGCCGGTACGGTGCAGGCCATTCAGAACAAGCTCACCGAGAGCTCTGACATCGATGCTGTCTTGAGCCTCAACCCGGTCATCGCCATGGCGGCCCGCGATGCCATCAAGGCGGCGGGTGGTGCGCAAAAGCTGGCAACCTTCGACCTCAGCCCGGATGTCTTGGCTGCCCTCGAATCTGGCGAGATGCTGTTTGCCATCGACCAGCAGCAGTATCTGCAGGGCTATCTGCCGGTGGTGTTCCTGTATCTGTACAAGACCAACCTGAACACCGTCGGCGGCGGGCTGCCAGTCCTCACTGGCCCTGGCTTTGTCGACAAGAGCAACGCGGCGCAGATCAAGGAACTCTCTGCCGGAGGTACTCGGTAACCCACTAGAAACCGGGGTAGAAAGGTGCGGGATGGGGTGTCCCATCCCGCACCACTTATCCAGAGTGTTCAGAAAGGAGGCTTTTGGATGGCAACAAAGGCGACAGGCGCTGGATCGGATGACGAGCGTTTGGCCCAAGTCGGCTTTTTCCGAGGGCTGTTTCGCCGGCCTGAAATCGGGGCATTAATTGGAGCGGTTGTCATCTGGGTGTTTTTCGCGATCTTGGCGCCACAGAATTGGGTTTCGATCAACGGGGTGGCCCGCATCCTGGACCCGGCTTCTACTTTGGGCATCATGGCCATCGCGGTCGCTTTGTTGATGATCGGCGGCGAATTCGATCTGTCAGCAGGTGTCATGACCGGGACGACAGGACTGGTGGCGGGGTTGCTCGCTACCCGGGCAGGCTGGAATCTGTGGCCTTCCATGCTGTTAGCTCTCATTTTCGCCCTAGTCGTAGGCTTTATCAACGGCTATCTGGTCAACAGGACAGGGCTGCCCAGCTTTATCGTGACCTTGGCGACTTTTTTTGTCTTGCGGGGAGCCAACGTAGGAGTTACCCGGCTGGTGACCGAGCAGGTGTATGTCGGCAGTATCGACAAGGCGGCGGGGTTCGAATCAGCCCGCCAGTTTTTCAATACCGGGTTTGACTTGTTCGGCGTCGAGTTCCGGACCTCCACGATCTGGTGGGTGGCGATCGTCATCCTTACTACCTGGATCTTGATGCGAACCAAGTATGGGAGTTGGATCTTTGCCACCGGCGGCGACGCCAATGCGGCGCGTAACGTGGGTGTGCCGGCGTTGCGGGTCAAAGTCGCTTTGTTCATGGTCACGGCCGTCGCTGCCTGGTTGGTGGGCATGATGAATATCGTGCGACTGCGCTCGGCGGTGGCCAGCCAAGGTATCGGCCAGGAATTTGTCTACATCATCGCCGCGACTATCGGCGGCTGCTTGCTGACCGGCGGTTATGGGTCGGTGATCGGGGCGGCGATCGGTGCGATTATCTTTGGCATGGCGCAGGTGGGTATCGTCTTTGCTGGGTGGGATACCGATTGGTTCTACAGCTTTCTGGGTGTCATGCTGCTCGTCGCCGTGCTTGTCAACAACTACACCCGCAAGCGGGCAGAGCAGATCAGTGTCGGTGCGGCCAAAGCCCGGACGGAGAAGGAGTGATGAGGTGTCAGAGCCAATACTAGAAGTCAAGAATGTGACCAAAATATTCGGCAGCGTGATCGCGCTGAGCAGCGTATCGGCCCGGGTTTATCCTGGCGAGGTTACCTGTCTGTTGGGGGACAACGGTGCGGGCAAATCGACCTTGATCAAGATCCTATCTGGCGTCTACCAGCCCACTGAGGGCGATTACATCTTTGAGGGCAGGAAGGTGGCTTTCGATTCTCCACGCCATGCCCTGTCGGCAGGGATCGCAACGGTCTATCAGGATCTGTCGCTCATCCCGCTGATGCCCATCTGGCGTAACTTTTTCCTGGGCTCTGAGCCAGAGAAAGGGTGGCGTCCCTTCCGTTACTACAATATCGACTGGGCCAAGCGCACGGTGCGCAAAGAGCTGCGCAAGATGGGCATCGATATACGCGATCCCGATCAGCCGGTGGGGACGATGTCGGGCGGCGAGCGGCAGTCGATCTCCATCAGCCGGGCCGTCTATTTTGGGGCCAAAGTCCTTATCCTCGACGAACCGACAGCTGCCCTCGGCGTCAAGCAGGCTGGCATCGTCCTTCACTACATCGTGCAGGCCAAGCGGCGGGGCCTGGGTGTCGTCTTTATTACCCACAACCCCAACCATGCTTACCCTGTCGGCGACCATTTTGTTATCCTGCGCCGGGGTCAAGTCCTCGGCGACTATCGAAAGGATGAGATCAGTCAGGATGATCTCATGAACCTGATGGCTGGCGGCGAGGACCTGCTCAAGCTGCAACGCGAGCTGGCCGCGCTAGAGGCCGAGCCGATGCCGGTATCGTGAGCGGACTTGATCTGGGGCGCGGGATCGAGAAAGGCCTGATCCTGCTTGTCCTGGCGGTGTTGTTGATTGGGATGACGGCTGGCTGCCGGACTGCAGGTCAGCCTCCTCGACTGATCGTGGACGAATCGGTGTCGGCTGATTTCGAAGCCCTGGCGCTGGAGACGTGGGATCAATTCCTGAACGCCTTTTGGGCGAGAAGCGACTGTTTTGGCGATGTCCGTTTGAGGGCCGTTTACAGCCTCGACAGCCGGGCAGGCTACGATCCCGACACGGCAACTGCCACAGTCCTGGTGCCGGGCACGCCGGCCATGCTGCAGAGCGGGCTGATCCACGAATGGGCGCACCATGTCGAGTTCCAGTGTGGGGAGCACCAGGACCTTCGGGCGGCTTTTCTCGCTGCGCAGGGCCTGCCGCCCGATACGCCGTGGCGACCGTCTGGCGAGGCGGCCACAAGCCCTTCGGAACAGTACGCTGAGGCAACGATCGAGTTTGTTTTGGGCACGCGGCCGATCCCGACTGAGGCGCATCTCACCAGGGAAGCGATCCGCGTTGTTCGTGAATGGGCAGAGGGAGGAGAATAGGCGATGTTTGAGAAGCTGATCGTGCCGGTCGATGGCTCGGAGTACGCCAGCCGGGCTGTCGATACGGCCGTCGAGATAGCCAGGTGCCACGGCTCTGCCGTGCTGCTGCTGCATGTGATACGCGACCTGTCGTTGCCAAAAGAGATTCTGGAGATGATTTCCACGGGCGAGATCACAGCTTCACGGATGCAGATCCTTCAGGATTCTGCCGACATTATCCTGGGCAAGGCCCGGGAAAAGTTTGAAAAGGCAGGCCTGACCGATGTCAGCAGCCAGTGCGTCATGGGCGATCCGGCTGCTGAGATCCTAAAGTATGCCGAGCAGAACGGCGCAGATCTGATTGTGCTTGGCCACCAGGGTTTGGGGCCTCATCAGGGGTTGCTGGGCGGCGTGGCCAGAAAACTGGTTAATATGACCAGGATCTCTTGTCTCATCGTAGCCTGACATGAATTCACGAGAACGGGTGCTGCGAGCGCTGGACCACCGGGAGCCGGATCGCGTGCCGTTCGATCTGGGCAGTACTGGCCTGACCACTATTCACGTCACGGCCTATCGGAACCTGCGCCGGCACCTGCGTCTGCCCAAGATAGACGTGCGCATCGGCCATGTGGCCGAACAGTTGGCGCTGGTGGATGAGGATGTTGCCGGCTGCCTCGAAGCCGATTTCCGGCTGGTGAGACCGGGCGCCGCTTCGACCTTCCAGTACCTGTTTCGTGATGAGGGTCCTTACGAGGCCTACTTTGACGAGTGGGGGATAGGTTGGCGCAAGCCCAAGGACGGTGGATTCTACTACGACATGTATCATCATCCCTTGGCCGGAGCCGACTCACTGGATCAGCTCAAGTCTTTTCCCTTCCCCGATCCCCTGGCCGAAGGGCGCTTTTGTACACTCCGGGCTCAAGCACAAGCCGCGGTTGCGCAGCATAAGGCTGCCGTGCTGGCCGGTCCCTGCGCTGGGATTGCCGAGATCTATTCCTGGCTGCGTGGCTATGAGCGCTACTACATGGACCTGGCGCTCAACCCCGACTATGTGACCTACATGTTGGATAGGCTGGCCGAATGGAAATGCGCCTATTGGGAACGGGCGCTCAGGGAAGTGGGCGACCTGGTCAGCGTGGTAGTCGAGGCCGACGACCTGGCCGGTCAGCAGTCAATGCTGATGTCGCCCAAGACCTATCGTCGTCTCATCAAGCCGGTCCATCAGCGTCTTTTCTCATTCATCAAAGGGCAGGCTCCAGTCAAGCTGTTTTTCCATTCCTGTGGCGCCGTCCGCCCGGTCATCCCCGATCTGATAGAGGCGGGGACCGATATCCTCAACCCGGTGCAGCTCAGCGCGTCAGGGATGGACCCGTTTGAGCTGAAGCGGGAGTTTGGCCGGGACCTGGTCTTTTGGGGAGGCGGCGTTGATACGCAGGTTGTCCTAGGCCGTGGGACCCCGGCCGACGTCCGAGACAATGTGAGACGGAACATTGAAGCGTTGGCGCCTGGCGGTGGTTTCGTCTTTGCAGCGGTGCACGACATCCAGGCCGAAGTCCCGCCGGAGAATATCATGGCGATGTGGGAGGCCTGGCGTGAGTATGGTACTTATCGCGGGAGGGATCGATGAAACGGAAAATCAACCTGGGGCTGATTGGCGCGGGGCGGATCGGACGGGTGCATGCCGAGAACCTGGCCCATCGCCTGCCCGAAGCTCACCTGCTTGCCGTCTCGGACGTCATAGTCGAGTCGGCGCAGGCGGCGGCCGCAGACTATCAGATCCCAGCAGCGTACGAGGATCACCGGCGCATCCTGGAGGACAATTCGATTGAGGCGGTGGTCATCTGTTCCAGTACCGACACCCACGCCCAGATGATCGAAGAGGCAGCCCAGGCCGGGAAGCAGATCTTTTGTGAAAAGCCGATCGCCCTGGACTTGGGCGTCATCGACCATGCTCTGTCGGCGGTGGACCGGGCCGGGGTCAAGCTGCAAATCGGCTTTAACCGGCGCTTTGACCCCAACTTCCAGCGTGTTCGCGAGATGGTGGCGTCGGGCAAGATTGGCACGCCTCAAATTGTCAAGATCACCAGCCGCGATCCCCAGCCGCCGCCTATCGCCTATGTCAAGGTGTCAGGTGGCATCTTTTTGGACATGACCATTCACGACTTTGACATGGCCCGTTTTCTGATCGGCGGCGATGTCGAGGCGATCTATGCCGCAGGCGGGGTGATGGTCGATCCGGCGATTGGCGAGGCAGGTGACATCGACACGGCGCTGATCACCCTGCGCTTCACCAGCGGCGTGCTGGGATCGATCGATAACAGCCGCAAGGCCGTATACGGCTATGACCAGCGGGTAGAGGTGTTTGGCTCGGAGGGGATGGTCGCGGTGTCGAACAACCTGCCCGACACGGCTGTGGTCAGTGATGCCAAGGGTGTTCACGGATCGCTGCCCCTGTTCTTCTTTGTGGAACGCTACAACGAGTCGTATGTCGCCGAGATGCGGACTTTTATCGACTGCATCTACAAAGATCTACAGCCTCCGGTGACAGGTCTCGACGGGCGTATCCCGGTGGTGATGGGCTATGCGGCGAAAAGGTCGTATGCCGAAAATCGGCCGGTCCGGCTGAGCGAAGTGGACATAAGGCGGGCAGGCTGATGGCAGACGAGCTACGCATCGCCCTGGTGGGGGTAGGCCGTATCGGCCTGACCCACGCTGAGAACCTGGCCCGCCGGGTGTATGGAGCACGGCTAGTGGCGGTCACGACGACCAATTCGGAGCGGGCTGCCGAGGCGCGCCGGGTGTGTGGGGACGTGGCTGTCTACCCCAACTTGGAGATGCTGCTTGCCGAGACAGGCAGCCAACTGGATGCCGTGGCCATTGCCAGCAGCACTTCGGCGCACGCCGACAATGTGGTGCGCTGTGCGGCGGTCGGATTGCACATTTTTTGCGAGAAGCCGTTGGCTTTGAACCTGGCCGATTGCGAGCGGGCCATCCAGGCCGCTGAGGGGGCCGGCGTCAAGTTGATGATCGGGCATGTCAGGCGGTTTGACGCGGGGCACATGGAGGCCAGGCGGCTTATCGAGGCAGGGGCTATCGGCCGGCCGGTCGTGTTCCGGGCCATCAGCGGCGATGTGGATCCACCACCGCCCAGCTTTGCAAATCCGGCGGTGAGCGGCGGGTTGATCCTCGATGCCATGTACCACGACCTGTATGTGGCCCGCTGGCTGCTGGCTGACGAGGTAGTGCGGGCCTATGCCGAAGGGGATGCGCTGGTGGACGAGGGAGTGCGCTCAGTGGGAGACGTGGACAATGCCGTGGTCAGCCTGCGCTTTGCCCGGGGGGCGATGGGCGCCCTATTCGTCAGCCGCACCTGTCGCTATGGCTATGACCTGCGTGTGGAGGTGATCGGCGACGAGGGCGCGGTGCAAATCGGGCGCTTCCGCCAGACGCCGGTACGCCTGCTGGACCGCCGGGGGGTGCACCATGACATGGCCCATACCTTCCCTGAGCGCTTTGGCGATGCCTTTGTCGCCGAGTTACAGGCATTCGTGGATTGCATTGTCCACAATGGCGAACCGCCGGTCAGTGGCGCAGACAGCCGGGCGGTGATCGCCGTCGGCATAGCTGCGACGCGCTCCCTGCACGAAGGCAGGCCGGTGGCGATTTAAATCTATAAACTTGATCTTATTTCAAGGAGATTAGAATGGCAACAAAAGTACCAGAAGGGTTGCTCGCGAGCGATCAGCCGGACCTGTTTTTCGAGGACAATACCGTGGGTCGACTCAAGAAGGAGATTTGGGAGGCCAGCGACGCCAAGATCGACGCCATCCTGGCCGAGTATGGCATTCCATCGCCGGTGGAGTGGGGCAAGCCGGGTTCCTACATCCAGACGACGGTGCGCTGGCAGGTGGAGGAGAACCGGCGCAAGAACGATATCGTGTTCATCCCGGTCGGCTGCACCGAGCTGCATGGACGGCACCTGCCGAGCGCCTCGGATACGTTGTATGTGAGCCAGATCGTGGAGGGTGTGCGGCGCTACACAGCCAAGCGCGGAGCGCCGGTCAGTCTGGCCCTGCCGCCGCTTATGTATGGCGCGCATCCCTATCACCATATCGGCATGCCGGGCACCGTCATCGTCCGGGAGAATGTCGCGCGTGAGCTGCTGATCGACGTGATGCTCGGCCTGTGGAACGATGGCTTTCGCAAGCAGGTCATCGTCAACAACCACGGCCAGTTGTGGATGCTCGAGTCGGTGATCCACCAATTCCAGATGCGCTACCAGCTCCCCGGCATCTTTCGCGTGCTCGACTGGCACCGCGCTGTCCGCGAATTCTTCCGCACCCGGGAGAGGGGCGGCAAGTGGGAGACCAACTTTGTCCATGCCGACGAGTCAGAGACATCGCTTGGCCTGCTGCTCCACCCGGACATGGTGGACATGCGCTACGCCGTGGACACCGAGGGCAAGGGCTATTTGCCCGACGGCCACTTTGACAAGTCGGTGGATCCCTTCAGTCGGCCCAGCCGCTGGTCGGAAGGGGAGGGCCAGATCGCCGTCGAGATCGCCGCGACGCCTGAGGGTGTGGTCGGCAAGGCTAGGTCTGGCTCGGCCGACAAGGCCAAGCGCCCGGTGGCGGCCATCCTGCGCTACCTGACGCTGCTCAACGACCAGATTCTGGAAGCCTTCCCGGCAGGCGCGGTGCCGCCGGTGGAAGAGGTCACGCTGCGCAGCGAAGCGCAGATGGAGCCCTACCTGCGCGAGCCGCTCAGCCCTGGCTGGAAGCCAGTTTATGCCTTGCCGCGCATCGGGCAGGGATCGGAGTTGTAGAACCACACATGAAACTGTCGATCGTGCTCTCCACGCACGCGGCGCAGTTCCAAGCGGTGGCCTTCAAGGGTGATTTTGAGGCCAACGTGGCCAAGATCGCCGGCTGGGGGTACGACGGTGTGGAGCTGGCCATCCGGGATCCTCGGTTGGCGGATGTAGACCGGCTTCTAGAGGTTGTCACAGCCCACGGCTTGGCGGTGCCGGCTATCGGCACCGGCCAGGCCTGGGGCGAGGAAGGCTTGTCGTTCACCGATCCAGATGCGGCGGTTCGCGCTGCGGCAGTTGAGCGGGTGAAGAGCCATGCCCCACTTGCGGCGCGGTTCGGCGCGGTGGTGATCATCGGGCTGCTGCGCGGCATCGTCCGGCCGGGCGTGGAGCACGCCCAGGCGATGAGCTGGCTGGTGGACGCGCTGCAACAGTGCTGTGCAGCGGCCCGCCCCTACGGCGTGCGACTGGCCTTGGAGCCGATCTGCCGTTACGAGACGACTCTGATCAACAACGTGGCCCAGGGGTTAGAGCTGATCCGGCGGGTAGGGGTTGACAACCTGGGGCTGTTACTGGACACCTTTCACATGAATATCGAGGAGCCGTCGATCGAGGGCAGCATTCGTGCCTGCGGTGACCGCATTTACCACTTTCACGTGGCCGATTCGAACCGCTGGCATCCAGGCGCGGGGCATCTGGATTTCCGGTCAATCCTGGGGGCCCTTGACGAGAGTGGGTACCACAGCTTTGTGTCGGGTGAGTTCATGCCGCTGCCTGATCCTGATACGGCGGCTCAGCAGGGGATTGCTTACCTGCAGGAGCAAATACGCAAATGAGCAAATGGGCAAATGGACAAGTTGGCAAGTGAGCAATTAGGCAACTGGGTGGTATATCAGCAGTCGTTGGTCGAGGTTGAGGGAACGATCTACTTTCTGTGCCGTGGCGGCGAGGGCAAACGTTTGGGCGTCGTAGGCGACGCGCGCGGGTTCCGAGGCGAGCCAGGCGCAGGGGTGGTCATGTGCCCCTTGACGCCGGAAAACGCGGCCGAGCTGCAAGAGCGATTACCCTGGCTGCGGCCCCGGACGCTTGGTTTGCGGCTGTCGGCGGGATGCGGCGACCGGTTGGGTTTGGCGACGCCGGGGCACGTGCGCGCCGTCCGGGCGGTGGGCGGCAAGGTCCCGGCTTCCCAAGCCGGGATTGCCCCGATTTGGGCCCAGCAGTCGATGCGTGAAAATGCCCGCACGGGCCGGACACCCCAACAGGTGATGGATGAGGCGATGTGGGGCCTCTTCCAGGAGGGCTGGCGGGAGCCGTGGGGCGCTGACGCCGACCACTTGAAGACCATCGCCGACGTAGATTCGTGCGTCGCTGCTGGTTATACCTTCTTCACGGTGGACCCTGGCGACCACGTGGACAATCAGGCGCACACAGCCCCTCTGGAGGTGTTGGAGAGCAAGGTCCAGGCGTTGCCCTGGGACCTGCTCGGAGACTCGCCGGAAGGGTTGGATGGCCGATACTCGGGCCGTCGCTTTGAGGTAGAAGGCTGCTCGATCGAATTCAGCCCAGTTGTCCTGTTACGGGCAGCGGCCAAATATGGCCAGGCCATCGCCCACACGGCCCGCATGTACCGGCACCTGGCGGCTCGGGTGGACGAGTTTGAGCTGGAAATGTCGGTGGACGAGACTGAAACGCCGACCTCCGTCGAGGAGCACTGGTTCATTGCCAGTGAGCTGGGACGTTTGGGTGTGCATTGGGTCAGCCTGGCGCCTCGCTATGTGGGGCGTTTCGAAAAGGGTGTGGACTATATCGGCAGCCTGGCCGAGTTCGAGGCCCAGTTTGCCCAACATGCCGCAATCGCTCGCGCCCTGGGACCCTACAAGCTCAGCTTGCACTCGGGGTCGGACAAGTTCAGCATCTACCCGATCGTCGCCCGCCATACTCGAGGGCTGGTCCATCTAAAGACGGCCGGCACCAGCTACCTGGAAGCGTTGCGGACGGTCGCCGGGATAGATCCGGCATTCTTCCGCGAAATCTTCAGCTTTTCCCGGGGGCGCTATGAGACCGACCGGGCCACCTACCACGTCTCGGCGCAACTTTCCAACGTCCCCTCATTGCAAGCAGTGAGCGATGCCGATCTGCCGGGCTTGCTGGATCAGTTTGACACCCGGCAGGTGTTGCACGTAACCTTTGGCTCGGTGCTGGAGGCTTTTGGCGCGAGGCTGTTGGCCGCGCTGCAGGACGACGAGGAGGCCTATTATGCGCGGCTGGAGGCGCATTTCAGGCAGCACTTACGCCTTTTGCAGAATAGGGAGGAGGCATGAATCAGGCGATAACCAAAGCGATCGTTCCGGCTGCCGGGCTGGGCACGCGGCTCTTACCGGCTACCAAGTCGCAGCCTAAAGAGATGTTGCCCGTCGGTCGCAAGCCGGTGGTTCAGTATGTCGTTGAAGAGCTACAGGCAGCGGATTTGCGTCAGATCCTGATCGTGACTGGGCGGCACAAGCGCAGCATTGAAGACCATTTCGACGCCGATCCCGAATTGGCGGCGGTGCTGGAGCAGGCTGGCAACGAGGCGGTGCTGGCCGATCTGGCTTACCTTGAAGATAAATCGCGGATCTTTTACACCCGGCAGAGTATGCCGAAAGGGCTGGGGCACGCGGTTTCGCTGGGGGCTGATTTCGCCTGCCCGGACGACGTGGTTGTGGCCTTGGGAGACTCGCTGGTCGCTGCCCCGGATCCTGCTTCCCTGCTGCGCAGTATGATGCAGGCCCACCGTCAGTTGGGCGCCGCCGCCGTCGTGGCCGTCGAAAGGGTGCCGCCAGAGGAAGCGTTCCGATATGGTATCGTCACGGTTGCCACCGTTGATGGGGCCGTGCCCCCGCCCGGCGAGCCGGTGGCTGTGACCGGCATCGTAGAAAAGCCGGCCTCGGGCACGGCGCCGACTAGCCTGGCAGTGGCGGCGCGTTATGTGTTTAGCCCGGCTATCTTTGAAGCGCTGAACCGCACCCTGCCTGACAAGCGCGGCGAGATCCAACTGACCGACGCGATCCGGCTGCTGATCCGGATGCAGCAACCGGTCTACGCTTGGGTGCTGGGGGAGGATCAGCGCCGCTATGACGTGGGCAACTTTGAGAGCTATTTCCAGACCTTCATCGACTTTGCCCTGGCCGACGAGCGGTATGGCTACTTGGTGCGCAAGTATATCAAAGCAAAGGCGTATGAGCTCTAGCCGGTCTGCCCTCGGGGGGGGGTAGGAGCGCATGAGAGAAGGCGTATGACCTCCAAACGCGAGTCGATCCCGGCCTGCCGGGCCGGGACCTTCGTGTGTTCGGCGCCCGGGCGAGCCGGGATCATCGGCAATCCGACCGACATGTATGGCGGCGCGGTGCTGTCTTGCTCGGTGGCCTTGCGAGCGTATGTGACGGTGACGCCTGCCTCTGATTGGGTACTGGAGACTGGCGGGCAGGAGTGCAGGATTGTCACTCGCGACGACCTGCGTCCCCAGCGCGACCAGTTCGACATAGCGCGGGCGGTGCTCGACTATCTACACCTGCCATCGCCTGCTTGTCGCATCCGCTACGAGAGCGAAATCCCGATGCGCAGCGGGCTGGCCGGCTCCACGGCGCTGGTGGTGGCCCTGGTGCGGGCCATGTTCGCCTGGCAGGGGGAGCATCCCACGCCTTACCAGGTGGCTGAGCGGGCGCGCTACATTGAGCTAAATAACCTCAAGGTAGTGTGTGGTTACCAGGATGCCTACATGTGCACCTTTGGCGGGCTGAACTATATCGATTTTCGGGGCAAACAGTTCTACCGCCAGGCCGAAGCAGAGCTGTTTGCTACAGTCGAGCCTTTGGCGGCATACATACCCCATTTGCCCTTTGTCCTGGCTTTTACCGGCGTGCAGCACGCCTCTGGCGCGGTTCACAGGCCGTTGCGCGAGCGGTGGCTAGAGGGGGAGGCGGCGGTGGTGGAGGGGTACAAGCGCATGACGGAGGTGGCCCAGTTGGGCAAGAAGGCGCTCGTCCTGGGGGATTGGCCAACGCTCGGCCGCCTGATGAACGAGAACCACGCCATCCAGCGCGATCTGGGCGGTTCTGGCGAGTCTAACGAGCAGTTGATCGCGGCTGCCTTGCAGGCCGGGGCGCCGGGGGCCAAGCTGGCTGGCGCTGGCGATGGCGGGACGATCGTTGCCTTGTGGCCGTGGCCTGATACGGCGCGGCTGGAAGAGGCGATGCGCGCAGCCGGCGCAGCGGCCATCTATCACCTTGAGGTTGGGGCCGGGGTGACTGTCGAGTCAGAAAAGATGTCGCTGTGATGGGCCGGACACCACAGAGTACAAGAATGCCGGGCGTGGGAGCCCGGTCAGCTATTATCTGGGAGGTTTAGGGGATGGAGCAAGGGTATTTGAGAGCCCTGTTCGGGTTGCCAGGTAAGGTCGCCGTCGTCACCGGCGGTGGAGGAGTGCTGTGCGGGGCAATGAGTCAGGCCATGAGCCGCGCCGGGGCCAAGGTCGCCGTTCTGGACCTTTTCCCCGAGGCGGCGCAGCGGGTCGCCGACGGCATTGAAGCAGAGGGCGGGCAAGCCATCGCCGTCCGTTGTGACGTGCTGGACAAGGCAAGCCTCGGGGCTGCTGCTCAGGTGGTCCTGGCTGCGTTTGGCTGCGTTGATATTCTGGTCAACGGCGCGGGTGGCAACAAGCAACAGGCCACTACTGCCCCCGACCTGGCCTTCTTTGACCTGCCGGCTGACGCCGTTCAGTGGGTTTTCAACCTGAATTTCATCGGCACGCTGCTTCCCAGCCAGGTCTTTGGGCGGCTGATGGCCGATCAGGGACAGGGGATCATCCTGAATGTATCGTCGATGAATGCGTTCCGGCCGCTGACCCGCATCCCGGCCTATTCGGCAGCCAAGGCGGCGGTTAGCAACTTTACTCAGTGGCTGGCGGTCCACGTGGCCCGGGAATACTCGCCCCAGATCCGGGTCAACGCCATCGCGCCCGGCTTTTTCCTGACCGAACAGAACCGCTTTCTGCTCACCGACGAGGCCACCGGGCAGTTGACGGCGCGCGGCCGAACGATCATCGACCACACGCCGATGGGCCGCTTTGGCGACCCAAAAGACCTGCTGGGCACAGTGCTGTGGCTCCTATCACCGGCGTCGGCCTTTGTGACCGGTGTGGTTGTGCCGGTGGATGGCGGATTCTTCGCATTCAGTGGGGTGTGAAATGGGTGGTATGAATGTGTTGACCGGGTTCCGGCCTGAACACGATTTCTTTGTCGGGATCGATTCGGATGGGTGTGCCTTTGACACGATGGAGATCAAGCACAAGGAGTGCTTTACGCCTAACATCATCAAGCATTGGGGGCTCCAGGCGGTGTCCAAGTATGCCCGCGAGGCGTCAGAGTTTGTCAACCTCTATTCCAAGTGGCGGGGCATCAACCGCTGGCCGGCGTTGGTGATGGTTTTTGACCTGCTGAGCGACCGGTCCGAGGTCAAGGCGCGGGGCGTCGTCCCGCCTGAAGCGCTTCGACTCCGTGAGTTCATGGACTCGGGCCTGCCGTTGAGCAACGACGGGCTGAAGCAGTACATGGCCGAGCATCCCGACCCAGAGCTTGACCGGGCTATGGCCTGGAGTCTGGGGGTCAACGCCAGCATTGCCGACATGGTCCACGGTGTGCCGCCCTTTCCCTATCTTCGGGAGAGCTTGCAATTTCTGGCGGACAAGGCTGACATGATGGTAGTATCGGCCACGCCGGTCGAGGCGCTGGTCCGCGAGTGGCAGGAGCACGATATTGCCAGGTATGTGCGGGTCATTGCTGGGCAGGAGCAGGGTACCAAGGCCGAGCACCTGGCCCTGGCGGCCAGGGGAAACTACCAGCCGAACCATATCCTCATGATCGGCGATGCGCCGGGCGATCTAAAGGCGGCGCGGGCCAACGATGCGCTCTTTTTCCCGGTCAACCCCGGCCATGAGGAGGAGAGTTGGCAGCGGTTCCATGAAGAGGCGATACACAAGTTCTTGGGCAGAGAATATGCCGGTGACTATGAAGCACAGCTAATCGCCGAGTTCGATAGCCTGTTGCCGGAAGTGCCTCCGTGGAAAGGGCAGAGGGGTAAGAGAGCAGAGGAACAGAAGGGCGTAGGGGCAAGCGGATAAGAGGGAAGCGGATGATTGGGAAGGGAAGTGTAGAGGGGTATCTGGAAGAGGATGAGGTAGGGGAGCTGGTCAGAGAGGCGCTGGAGCAGGCCGATCTAGGCGGCCAGCGGGTGCTGGTCATCATCCCAGACAGCACCCGCACGGCGCCGATCCCGCTCTTTTTCCGGCTGTTCCACCGTGAGCTGTGGGGCTGTGTGGCTGCCCTGGATTACTTGGTGGCGTTGGGCACGCATCAGCCGCTGGGCGAGGATGCGCTCAACCGGTTGGTGGGCATCACTGCTGAGGAGCGGCGTACGGCGTATGCTGGCGTTGGCCTGTTCAACCACCGCTGGGACCTACCGGGCACGTTGACGAGTGCCGGGGTCATATCTGCCGCTGAGGTGGCGCAGCTTTCCCACGGGATGCTGGCCCAGGATGTGACGGTCACGGTCAACCGGATGGTCCTGGGCTATGATCATCTGATCGTCTTGGGTCCGGTCTTTCCCCATGAGGTGGTGGGCTTTTCTGGAGGCAACAAGTACTTTTTTCCGGGTATCAGCGGCCCGGAAGTGATCAACCTGACCCACTGGCTGGGGGCGCTGATCACCAGCTACGAGATCATTGGCGTCAAAGACACGCCGGTGCGGGCGGTGATCAACCGGGCGGCGTCGTTCATCCAGGTGCCCAAGCTCTGTTTCGCCCTGGTGGTCACCTACCAGGGGCTGGCTGGGGTGTTCGTCGGCCCGCCGGAGGAGGCGTGGTCCCAGGCGGCTGACCTGTCGGCCCAGCGGCACATCGTCTATGCCGAGCGGCCGTTCCAGCGGGTGCTGTCGATAATGCCCAGGATGTACGACGACCTGTGGACGGCGGCCAAGGGGATGTACAAGATGGAACCGGCCATCGCCGACGGGGGCGAGGTGGTCATCTATGCGCCGCACATCACCGAGATTTCTTATACCCACGGCCCGGTGATCGACCAGATTGGCTATCACGTGCGTGACTATTTCATCAAGCAGTGGGATCGCTTCCAGGACTACCCCTGGGGTGTGCTGGCCCATTCGACCCACCTGCGGGGTATGGGTAGCTATGACGCCAAAACGGGCGTCGAGCGCCCGCGCATCCAGGTGACGCTGGCAACCGGCATCCCCCGCGAGCGGTGCGAACGGGTCAACCTCGGCTACCTCGATCCGGCGGCGGTCGACGTGCGCGACTGGCAGGGCCGAGAGGAGGAGGGGGTACTTGTTGTGCCCAAGGCTGGAGAGATGCTGTACAGAGTAGGCAAATAGGCGAATTTTGGAGGGGGATTGATGAACAAGTGTGATATCGGCCTGGTGGGTCTGGCGGTGATGGGGCAGAACCTGGTGCTGAATATGGAGCGCAACGGGTACCGGGTGGCGGTGTACAACCGCACTACTCAGACGATGCGCGATTTTGTGGCTGAGCATCCCGGCAAGAAACTGGTAGGCTGTGATACGCTGGAGCATCTGGCAGCGGCATTGGAACGGCCGCGCAAGATCATGCTCATGGTCAAGGCCGGTGCGCCGGTGGACGCTGTGATCGACCAGATAAAACCACTCCTGGAACCGGGCGACCTGCTGATTGATGGTGGTAATTCGTTCTACCAAGACACCGAGCGCCGCTCGGTGGCGCTGGAGGCGTCAGCCCTGCGCTACATCGGTACCGGGGTCAGCGGCGGCGAGTCTGGGGCGCTGTGGGGGCCGTCGATCATGCCCGGTGGGCAGCCGGAAGCGTGGCAGATGGTCAAGCCGATCTTTGAGGCGATCTCAGCCAAGGTGAACGGCGAGCCGTGTGTGGCCTACATCGGGCCGCGCGGTGCTGGTCACTATGTCAAAATGGTGCACAACGGCATCGAGTATGGCGACATGCAGCTCATCGCCGAGGCGTATGACCTGCTCCATCGCGGGCTGGGGTTGACGGCGCAGGAGCTGCACCAGGCCTTTGCCGAGTGGAACGAGCAGGAGCTGCAATCGTACCTGATCGAGATCACCCGCGACATCTTGGCCATGATCGACGACGAGACCGGCCGGCCGCTGGTGGACCTGATCCTTGACGAGGCGCAGCAAAAGGGCACCGGCAAGTGGACCAGCCAAGACGCGCTCGACCTGGGTGCCCCGATCCCGACGATCAACGCCGCGGTCGAGTCGCGCATCATCTCGGCCTACAAGGCCGAACGGGTGGCCGCGTCGCGCATTATCCGTGGGCCGGAGATTACCTTCCAAGGCGACCGGGCGGGGATGATCGCCGCGGTCCGCGATGCGCTGTATGCGGCCAAGATCTGCTCTTACGCCCAAGGGATGGCCCTGCTGCGGGCAGCGTCGAGCGAATACGGTTACGACCTCAACTATGGCGAGATCGCCCGCATTTGGCGCGGCGGCTGCATCATCCGCGCCCGGTTGTTGGAAGATATCCGGGCGGCGTATGCCCGCGATCCCGGCCTGACCAACTTGCTGCTCGATCCCTACTTCAGGGATGCGGTCGAAAGCCGTCAGGCGGCGATGCGCACAGTGGTGCAGGCTGCTGTCGGGCTGGGCATCCCGATGTTGGCCACGAGTGCGTCGCTGGCCTACTTTGACGCCTATCGTACCGCACGGCTGCCGGCTAACCTGACCCAGGCGCAGAGAGACTATTTTGGGGCGCACACGTATCGGCGGATCGACAAGGAAGGCACGTTCCACACAGAGTGGGAGAGATAGGCCATGGTGAGACCTAAGAATGTCGTGGTGGCGCAAAGTGGCGGGCCCACACCGGTGATCAACGCTTCACTGCGGGGGGTGGTGGACGGCTGCCGCGCTTATCCGGACACTTTTGGCACGGTGTATGCCGGCTATCACGGCATCGAAGGGGTGCTGAAAGAGGAGCTGATGAACCTGTCGGCGCAGCCGGTAGAAGAGATCGCGCTGCTGAGCACGACGCCGGCGGCGGGGGCCATCGGCACATGCCGCTACAAGCTCAAGGCCGGGCAGCGGGAAGATTTCGAGCGGATCGTGGCCGTGTTCAAGGCTCACGAGGTAGGCTACTTTTTCTACACTGGCGGTAATGACAGTATGGAGACCGCCCATCGGGTGGCCCAACTGGCGATCGAGCGAGGGCTGGATCTGGTGGCGGCTGGCGTGCCCAAGACGGTCGACAACGACGTCGGCGACGCCGCGTTCAAGCTGATCGACCACACGCCCGGCTATGGCAGCGTGGCCCGCTACTGGGCGCTGGCAGTGCAGACGGCCAACGAGGAAAACGCCGGCTCGTCTCCTGCCGATCCGGTGCTGGTGATGCAGGCCATGGGCCGCAAGATCGGCTTTATTCCGGCGGCGGCTCGCCTGGCCGACCCCGACCGCGAGATGCCGCTGCTGATCGCCTTGGCAGAATCGGGCCTGACCCTGGCTGACTTGGCCGATGCAGTGAACGATCTGCTGCGCCGGCGCGGCCGGTGCCTGCTGGTGGTCAGCGAGGGTTTTCCGGTGGGCGACCTGGGCGAAGCGCGCGATGCCTTTGGCCATGTCATGTTCTCTTCGAGTGGGCTGACCGTCGAGCGGGCGGTGGTCAACTATCTGAATCAGGCTGGCCTGGCAGTGCGGGGCGCGGCGCGGGGCAACATGCCCGGCACCGAGCAGCGGCACAACATGATCTATGCCTCGACAGTGGATCTGGAGGAGGCATACCGGGTGGGGCAAAAGGCGGTCCAGATCGCCGTGGAGGAGGGGTCCGGCTACATGTCCACTATCCTGCGCGAAGCGAGGCCGATCTACTCTGTTCATTACGGCAAGGTGCCCCTGGAACAAGTCGCCCTGTCGGAGCGCAGCTTTCCCACAGCCTGGATCGCGCCCGGCGGGCTGGATGTGACCGACGATTTTGTCCGCTACGCCCGGCCGCTGATCGGTGATACCTGGCCCAGCATTCCGCTAGTGGATGGCCGGCAGCGCTTTGCCCGGCTGGAACCGATCTTTGCCGAGACCAGGCTCCCGGTGTACCTGCCCGAGGCGGCTCGGTAGCTCTAAAACGGCGCTGGACATACCGGGTCTGTTCTAGTCGATATGGGCCTCAGTAAACCGTCTCCTGTCGCGGCGGCACAGGAGCTGTACGGCGTGCCGGCCTGAGTAGAGGCAGGGCGGCACGCCGCCGCCAGGCATAACCCACTGACCCGCCATGTAAAAATCGGCCAGGCCGGGCAGTGTGCGTTCGACCGCTGTCATCATCGTCTTGGCCGTCATCAGCCAGCCCTCCCAGGCGCCCTGGTAGTTCAGGGTGTAGCGCCAGGTGGTATAGGGTGTGGCTACGTCTGTCACCTCCACCTGCGCTGCCAGGTCGGGGTAGCACATCTCCAGTCGGTGTAGCAGCTCGGCGGCCGCGCGCTCCTTCTCGGCCTCGTAGACAGCCCGACCTGTCTGCTGCAGGTCATTCCAGTAATCCCATTCGGTCTCGATCTCGGCCTGAATCACGCTCTTGCCCGGCGGGGCAAAGCGGGCACTGTAGTTGAAAATGCGGACAAAGATGCCTTTGACAGGCTGGGAGCCGATGGTAAGCGGTTGCTTTAGCGTGATGGTGGTAAAAGTCGGCTCGCCGGGGAACTCGCGAGTCACGCCAAAACTAGCCGTTAGCAGTGGGCGGAAGGTTGGCCAGGCGGCGTAGCGCTGCTCGATCTTGTCGTTCAGGTAGCGGCCGCCCAGCATGTCAAAGATGGCGCTACGGCCGTCGCAGGCTGCGATGACGGCGCCGGCACGGTGCTCACTGCCGCCTTCGCCCTCCGGGGTATTGGCCAGCCGTACGCCGACGGCCCGGCCACTTTCGACCAGGATCTGCTGGACTTTGGCCCGGTAGGTCACCTGCCCGCCCAGTGCCAGGTAGCGGCGCTCGATGGCCGTCACGAAATCGTGGCAGCCGCCTTCGATCAAGCCTATCTGCCCGTCAGCCAGCAGCCCCAACAGCATCTGGATGAAAAAGACGGGCGCTTGGGGTAGGAAGAGGTTCTCGATGAACCTGCACACGAATGGGTCCTGCAGGTCACGGGTATAGTCGGCCACCGGCCGGGCATATTTGCCGGTAAAGTAGCGCCACAGGCGGCGCATGGCCCACAGGTCCTTGACCTGGTCCAGGCGTCCGCTTAATTCCGGCGGTTTGCTCAGACCTACCTCGCTCATGTCCAGCCCCTGCATAGCCCGTGCCCCGGCGGTTAGCTCGTCGATGGTCCGGGCGTCGGCTGGCGACAGGGCCTTCAAGTCAGTGGCCAGGCGGTCCAGGTCGGCAGTGACCTCGATGCTCAGCCCGCTTGCTTCGTCCACAAAGCGCCCATAGGTCGTTAGATCGACAAATCGGTTAGCCGGCACGATACCCAACTGGCGATAGACCTCGTATAGCGCTGTGCCTGGCTTGTGGCCCATGACAAAGTGGATGCCGCCGTCGATCAAATAGCCGTTGCGCCTCCAGGCAGCGGCCACGCCGCCCGGTTGAGTATGGTGCTCAAAGATGTGGCTGTCGTAGCCGTTCATCTGGGCATAGCAGCCTGCCGCCAATCCTGCCAGCCCGGCACCGACGATGATCACAGAGTTATCGCCCACCGGCCACCTCCCGCAGGCGCGTCCATGCTGCCTGCTCCTGGTCGGCCAAGTAGCCGAAGGGACCGGCGCACTCGGCTAGGTGAGAGGCCGGGTCGGGCGCCTCGGAAGTGTGTTGGAACCACTCGCCCAGCGCCTGCCAGCCGTCGCCAATCCGCTGGAACTCGGCGGCGCTTTCGGCCAGGCGCGGCTCGGCGGCGATAGCGGCTGCCTCGGCCAGGAAACGGCTGAGCATGTAGCGAAAGGCGCCGCCGCCGCAGCCGCCGACGGGGGTGAGCATGATGTAGGTGTTGAACAGCGCCCAGTGCAGCTCATCCCCGGCCATCGATTCTCCCCAACGCGGCACCGCCTGGCCGGCCTTGCGGATTCCCTTGATCCCAATGTTGCTGATCGGCGGCTCGAGCATCGGTTGAGCTTGCTCCAGGATCGCCTGGCGCACCTCGTCTGCGGTCGGCTGCCGTTTGCCGCCGAAATCAAAGGTGTACCACTCGTTGTTGGGCGGGAAGGGGTGGTGCTTGGAACCGCGCGCCTGGGTCAGCGCCTCCATCGGCACCGGGTGCAGCCCGTCGCGGTCGGCAATGAGCACCTCCTGGTTGTCGGGATCGTAGCCGCAGGCTACCACGACGTGCCCGCCGAAATGGTACTCCTTACCGCCAAAGTCGAAATAGGGCAGATAGCCCATGTCGAGGGTCAGCATCACCGGCTGGCCCGCGCCAAGAATGTCGAGCAGCGCTTTTTGTGCCTTTTTGGCGCTGCCGGTGCGGAACTTGTCTACCACCACGCCGGTGCGCCGGCCGGCGGTCTTTTCCAGGCCTTCCTGGCCAGCCATGCCGACGTTGCCGCGCCCGCCTAGGAAGGGCGGCTGCCCTTTAAAGTGCCAGTAGCTAAAGCTGACCCCGGCGCCGATGCCCAGCAGCATCTCTTCGCTCATGTCGTGGCGATTGTAGACATAAATGTGGCGCATCGAGCCGGTGACGCAGTGGTGCGTCTGTAACGATTGGAATCCATCCAACGGTTTGAGTGTCATTCTCCATCTCCTTTCCCTAATTGCAGGCCGAAAATCCTCTCTGTGACGATCAGCCAACGCTGGCCGTCGTGCAATCGCCAGCCGAACTGGCCCAGGAGCTCCAGGCCGAGCTTTTGGTTGAACGCCAGCCCTAACGGGTGGTAGGAAGAAACGTATAGCCCCGTCCGGTAAAGTAGGACGGCTCGTCGGCCAGGTAGTCGGCCATGCGCGGGTACCTGTTCAGCAGGGCGGTGTCATCGCCATAGATCGCCCGCCCGCCGGGCCGGTCTGATGAGGTGAAGGAGCGGACGATGTAGGCGATCATCGGGCCTGATCCTCCACGGTGCGGATGAGCTGCTCGATCCAGGCCATCTCGGCCCGAAGCATGGCCGCACTATAGTCGAACATGGCATCGATAAAGTAGGGCAGCGGCCCCTTGCTTTCCCAGTTGGCCTGCACCTGGGCCAGGCGGGCGGCCACGGCATCGCGGTAGCTGCCCAGGGCAGCCGCCGCCTCGTCCCGGGACAGGCCCGGCAAGCCTGCCAGGCCCAGTTGCAGGGGGGGGTAGCAGCGCTGCGGCACGGCCAGGGCGTCGAGTATGCCGGCGTGCATCGCCTGGTGGCCAACCGGCGTGGCGTGGTAGACCTTGCGCGCTGGTCCCCGGCTGGCCTCTTCCAGTCGACCCTCGATCATCCCGTCGCTCTCTAGCTTTTTGAGCAAGTAGTAGATCGAGGAAAATCCGACCTCGGTCCATTCGCGCATGCCCCGCTCGGCGATCACCTGCTCGATCTCGTAGCCGTGGCGCGGTTGTTCGACAATGAGGCTTAGGACGGCCAATTCTGCATTCGTCATAGCTTCTATATCAGTAGTATAGTACTCTATATATAGAATACTGCATCATTGAGGATTTGTCAAATCGGATTACCGGCATGTCACATGGCCGATAGCTCTTATCTCCGCTGCGCTACAAGGGGGGCATCGCGGCTTATGAATCGGTGTTTGGGCCTTTTCGGTGACTGGGAGTATAATAGAGGCGCGCGGTGTGGTCAGGCCGATGTACGCGGCTGTTGGAACGATTCTGGCTATTGCCACGGAGATTCAGATCGCTTTGCGGAGCTCGGTAAGCGTGGGGCGGAATCTCTGAATATGGTCAAGGAGGAGAGGGGATGACAGCAAAGCATTCCGTTCGATGGGTGACGACAGTTTGGGGCATGGTGCTCGTCGCCACGCTGCTGGCCCTGCCTATGCACTGCGAGGCGGCGCCCGCGCCGGAAGAGACGGCCCTTAGCTCGCCGTGGTTTCCTGAGACCTTTAGCGCCGGCAGCCAGCACTCCTGCGGGGTACGGACCGACGGGACGCTGGTCTGTTGGGGGGACAACAGCCAAGGGCAGGCAGCGCCGCCGGAAGGGATCTATGTCCAGGTCAACGCTGGCTTTGAGCACAGTTGCGGGCTGCAAGCAGACGGCACGCTGGCCTGCTGGGGGTCCGACAGCGAGGGCCAGGCCTCACCGCCGAGCGGAACCTACGTCCAGATCAGCGCGGGTGAGTCACATAATTGCGGACTGCGGACCGACGGCACGCCGGCTTGCTGGGGGTGGAACGATGACAATCAGGCCACGCCGCCGGCCGGCACCTTCAGCCAGGTCAGTGCCGGCTGGATTCACACTTGCGGGGTGGCGACCGATGGCACGGTAGCCTGCTGGGGGTCCGACATGCACGGTCAGTCCACGCCACTGGCCGGCACCTTCAGCCAGGTCGGCGCGGGATGGTATCACACCTGCGGATTGCGGACTGATGGCACGCTGGCCTGCTGGGGGAGCGACGGCTTTGGGCAGATCGGGGCGCCGGGTGGAACCTACGTCCAGGTCAGCGCTGGCGGCATTCACTCCTGCGCGCTACGGACCGACGGCACGGTGGCCTGCTGGGGGGATAACACCTACGGCCAGTCGGCGCCACCGGCTGGCATCTTCAGTCGGATCAGCGCTGGTTCCTATCATTCCTGCGGGCTGCGAACCGACGGTACACTTGCTTGCTGGGGGGACGACTATACCGGGCAAGCCACGCCGCCGGTCGGCAGCTTTAGCCAGCGGCGAGTCAGCGCTGGCGGCGACCATACCTGCGGGCTGCGGAGCGATGGTACAGTGGCTTGCTGGGGGCATGACTACTTTGGGCAGACCACACCACCGGTCGGGACCTACGTCCAGGTCAGCGGCGGCAGTTCGCACACTTGCGGGCTGCGGACTGACGGCGTGGTGGTCTGTTGGGGGCGTGACGATGACGGCCAGGCCTCGCCGCCGGTTGGGATCTTTAACCAGGTCAGCGCTGGCGGTTACCACTCCTGCGGACTACAGGTCGACGGCGTGCCGGTCTGCTGGGGGCGAAATGGTGACGGACAATCCACGCCGCCAGCCGGCACCTTCAGCCAGGTCAGCGTCGGCTATGCGCATACCTGCGGGCTGCGGACTGACGGCACGCTGGCCTGTTGGGGATGGAACGCGCATGGACAGGCCTCACCGCCGGCCGGGACATACGTCCAGGTCAGCGCTGGCTTTGTACACACCTGCGGGCTGCGGACTGACGGCATGCTGACCTGCTGGGGAGACAACTATGCCGGGCAGATCACGCCGCCGCCCGGTACTTTCAGCCAGATCAGCGCCGGTTTTGAGCACAACTGCGCATTGCGGGCCGACGGCACGCTGGCCTGCTGGGGGAGCGACGGCGCCGGACAGGCTACGCCGCCGGTCGGGATCTATGTCCAGGTCAGCGCCGGCAGCCAGCACACCTGCGCGATGCGGACCAATGGCTACTGGACTTGCTGGGGGAGCAACGGCTATGGCCAGTTGAACGGCTATCGCGTCATCCTGCCGCTGGCTACCCGCGACAACTGATAGATTAGGGAGATTGTTCCTTACCCTTATCGAGAGCCGAACAGCCCTTCTATGACTGGCTTGATCAAATCCCAGTTTGGCAGCTGCACGGCCGCCCCATCTGCCCGCTCGTAACCGGTCACCAGCGGATACTCGACCACCACCTGTTGGATGTTGGATGGATCGGTCCGTGCGGCCAGGAGAGCCAGGCCGAGCAGGTCTCCCGCGTTCAGGTCGGTCTTGATCCCGGCCATCATCGCTGCAGCCACTGAGGGCCAGCGGGCGATCCCTCTGGCGCTCGATGCTTTTTTGCGGATCGCCAGCAGGATCAACTGCTGCCTCTTGGCCCGGTCAAAGTCGGTCGTGCTCATCCGCGAGCGGGCATACTCAAGGGCTCGCGCACCGTCCATGTGCTGCCAACCGGCGTCAAAATGGACGGTCTTGAAGGCATAGGGATCTGCGGGTCTGGGATCGGGATAGCGGGTGTCGTGCAGGGTTTCGGGCACATCGACGTCGACGCCGCCCAACGCGTCGACCATTTGGACGAACGCGTCAAAATCGATCATCAGGTAGCCGTCGATCGGGATGCTGAAATTGCCCTCGATGGTTGCCTTCAGCAGGGCCGGTCCGGCGTCCGGATCCTCTTCCCGATAGCCAAAGACGTTGGCCGTGTTGATCCGATCCTGCCCATATCCCGGGATCTCTACCTGCAAGTCGCGGGGGATCGACAGTATGCCGGTCATTCCACTACCTGCACCGACTGTGACGATGAGGATTGTGTCGGTGCGGTAGGCCCAGCTTGTCCCCTCTCGCCGGTCGATGCCCAGCAGCATGAGGTTGGTCTGGCTGCCATGGCCTGGCAGCAGCACACTGGGGCTCAGCACCACCCCCATCCCGCACAGGGCGAGCAGGCCCACCATGACGATCAACGCTGCCAGTAGCGGGTTTTGGCGCCCCCTGGACCGTGGGCGTGGCGCCGTAGCCGGCCTCACCGGACCGCGGCGCCTTTCCCCGGGGACCTGGCGATTGGTGGGAGGGGCGGGCACCCACACTTTTTGCTTCACCGGCGCGCCCCGCAAGAGCAGCGCTTAAAGGGTTGGATCAACTGCATGTCGGCCATTGTGGCATTCTAGCACAGACGCCCGGCAGGGTCAAGGCGGTGTTGACCTGGAGCGTGGTTGGGTGTACAATGCGGTGGGAGAGAGGGGAGAATACTCATCCGAGAGAGGTTTTGGTTATGCCTGACCCGCATTTCGAAGCGAACCGCTCCTTTCTGAAGGACTCGATCCGGCAGCAGATCGATTTTGTCCGGACCGACCAGAACCGGGGCCTGCCGCCTCCGCCGCTGCAGGCGCCCTGTCCACCGGATGCCGTCCGCATCGACCTTCCCGATGGGCGGGCAGCCCTGGCCCGGCTGGGGCGGATGGCGGTGGGCGAGGCGATCGCCCGCCGGGAAAGCGTGCGCCACTACGACCCCGCCCCGCTTACGCTGGAGGAGTTAGCCGCCCTACTGTGGGCGACGCAGGGGGTACGCCAGATGTTGAACCCGATCAGCGCGCGCCGGAGTGTGCCTTCCGCGGGGGCCCGTCACGCTTTTGAGACCTACCTGGTAGTCAGCCGCGTTGAGGGGCTGCCGGCCGGGCTGTACCGCTATCTGCCCTTCGACGGCCAACTGGCGCAACTGCTCATCGACCCGCAGATCGGGCAGCACGCCGCGGTCGCCTGCCTGGGGCAGCGGTTTGTCGCGCTCGCCGCCGTGACCTTTTTCTGGACAGCCATCCCGGCCCGTATGGAATGGCGTTACGACCTGGCAGCGCACAAGGTGATCGCCCTTGACGCCGGTCACGTGTGCCAGAACCTGTACCTGGCCTGCGAGAGCCTCGGCCTGGGCACCTGCGCCATCGCCGCCTATCATCAGGAGGCGTGCGACCGGCTTTTAGGTGTGGACGGCGACGAGGAATTTACGCTCTACCTTGCCCCGGTCGGCAGGCGCTGAGAGGCCGGGCCGGCGGAGCTCGCTGGCGAGTGGCCGCAGCGCCGATACCTGTCCTTTCCCATACCTGACTGCTCCCGCTGTTTTTGACATCTGCCTTGACTTACAGTACAATGGCCGCTGACTTGCCGGCCGGACCCTGCCGGCGGGCAGACGACGTTCTCAAGAGGTAGGATCTGTATGAAGAGGATGACCGGCGCTGAATTACGCCAGAGTTTTCTCGACTTTTTTGCTAGTAAAGACCACCTGATCGTGCCCAGCGCCTCACTTGTGCCGGTGGGCGATCCGACGCTGCTGCTGACCAACGCCGGGATGAACCAGTTCAAGAATATCTTTCTTGGGCTGGAGGAACCGCGCGCCCGGCGCGTGACCGATGCCCAAAAATGCATGCGGGTATCGGGCCACCTGAACGATCTGGAAGAAGTGGGCATCTCGCCCTACCACCACACCTTCTTTGAGATGCTGGGCAACTGGTCCTTCGGCGATTATTACAAGCGGGAGGCGATTGCCTGGGCTTGGGAGTTGGTGACGGGCGTGTGGGGCATGGACAAGGATCTGTTATGGACTACCGTCTTTGAAGACGATCAGGGCACGTTGCCATGGGACGAAGAGGCGATGACCCACTGGCTGAACGAGACCGACATTGCCCGCGATCATGTCCTGCGCTCTGGGCGTAAGGACAACTTTTGGTCGATGGGGCCGACCGGTCCGTGTGGCCCGTGCAGCGAAATCCATTATGACCGCGGGCCTGAGCACTGCAATAGGCAGGGAGTGCCCGGCCACGTGTGCCGGGTCAACGGCGACTGCAACCGCTATCTCGAGATCTGGAACCTGGTGTTTATCCAATATGACCGCGATGCCCAGGGCGAGCTGCACCCACTACCGGCCAGGCACATCGACACCGGGATGGGGTTGGATCGAGTGACGGCCATCTCGCAGGGGGTACTGGCCAACTATGACACCGACCTGTTCATCCCGATCTTGCGGCGGATCCAGGAGCTGCTCGGCCACAGCGATGAGGAGGCGGCCAGGAACAGGACCTCCTATCGGATCATTGCCGACCATGGGCGGAGCGTGACCTTCCTGGTGGGCGATGGGGTGATCCCGGGCAACGAAGGGCGTAACTATGTGCTGCGCATGATCCTGCGCCGGGCAGCCCGCTTTGGGCGCAAGGTCGGCTTTGCAGAACCTTTCCTGGGCGAGGTGGCCAAGACGGTGATCGAGGTAATGGGCGGCCACTACACCGACCTGCGTCGGCGCCGGGACTTTATCCTGAATGTGATCCGCCAAGAGGAGGAACGATTCCAGCGTACTTTGGGCGTGGGGCTGGCGCTGCTCGACGAGATCATGGCGGGGTTCCAGGAGCAGGACGAAAAGGTGATCCCTGGTGGTGAGGCGTTCCGGTTGTACGATACGTTTGGCTTTCCACTGGATCTGACCAAGGATGTGGGGGCGGAGCGCGGCTTTTCGGTGGACGAGGTCGGCTTCAAGGCGGCGCTGGAGGAGCAGCGGGCGCGGGGTCGGGCGATGCAGCAGTTTGTGTTGACTGACGGCAAGGAGCTGGAGGGCTATGTCCGGCTGCTGGAGGCTTTGAGGGCGCAGGGCGGGCTTGGGCCGGACGGGGTCGAGCATTTGTGTCGAGAAGCCGTCGAGTTGGAGACAATGGTGTTGGCAATGCTGCACGATGGGCAGCCGGTGACACAGGCAGGCGAAGGCGATGAGGTCGAAGTTGTGCTGGCGGCCACGCCGTTTTACGTGGAGAGCGGCGGCCAGATGGCGGATACGGGGACAATCGCTCGCTACAACGAGGGCGAACAGGAGCCACGGTGGGAGATCGAGGTATCGGATATGCGCCAGCCGGTGCCGGGCCTGATCGTGCACAGCGGGCGGGTGACCGGTGGCCGGCCGCAGGTCGGCGATGCTGTGTGGGCGGTGGTCGATGCGGAGCGGAGGATGGACATTGCCCGCAATCATACGGCTACGCACCTGTTGCACAGCGAGCTGCGCTATATCCTGGGCGAGCATGTCCAACAGGCCGGCTCACTGGTAGCGCCGGATCGGCTGCGCTTTGACTTTACCCACGGGGTGATGCTGACCCAAGAGGAGCTGGACGCGGTAGAGCAGTCAGTTAACGATGCCATCCTGGCCAACTATCCGCTAGAAGTGGCGCACACGAGCTACAAGGAGGCGGTCGCTGGGGGGGCGATGGCCTTGTTTGGTGAAAAGTATGCCGACCAGGTGCGTGTGATCCGGATCGGCGATCCGGGCGAGCCGTTCAGCCAGGAGCTTTGCGGCGGCAACCACGTCTACCAGACGGGTGAAATCGGGCTGTTCCGCATTGTGTCGGAGGGGAGCGTTGGCGCTGGGGTGAGGCGCATCGAGGCGGTCACCGGGCGCGCGGCATTCCAGTTGGTGCAGAAGCGGCTCAATGTGCTAGATGCAGCGGCTACGCACTTGGGTTGCCCGCCGGAAGAGGTTGATCGCGCCGTGCTGCGGTTGATGGGTGAGGTTCACGATCGGCAGAAGGAAAATGCCGACTTGAGGCGGGGGATGGCCCGCCTGGAATTTGAGGCGTTGCTACTTGGGGTCCAGGAGGTAGCGGGAGTCAAGGTGTTGGCTGGCCAGGTCCAGGCGTCTGATGTGGAGACGCTGCGGGAGATGACCGATTGGTGCCGCAACCGGCTTGGCTCGGTGGTGATTGTGCTGGGCGCGGTCATCGATGGCAAGCCGAACCTGGTGGCGGCAGTGACGCCTGACCTGGTGGAGCGTGGGCTCAAGGCCGGGGCGTTGATCCAGCAGGTCGCCAAGGTAGTCGGCGGCGGCGGCGGCGGGCGCCCCACCCTGGCCCAGGCCGGCGGCCGCGATCCGAGCCGCCTGGGTGAGGCTCTGGCGCTGGTGCCCAAGCTGGTTGAGCAGGCCGTGCGGCCGGTTGATGGCCAGTAGTGAAAACAAAAAGTCGTAAAGGACGGCAAAAGCCGTCATGCTTTTGTGTCGTGGACCCAGGAACCACGACCCTGCGGGTCCTGATTGCCGAAGTGCAGGGCAGGCAGGCGACAGTGTGGGGTTGGGCCGAGGCCCCGTCTGTGACCGGCTCTGAGCCGGGCGTGCTGTCGCTGGCCTTGGCCATCGAGGGGGCATTGTCACAGGCGGAGGAGATGGCCCAGGACAGAGCCGGACAGTGGCTGATGGCCGACCAGATGGTTGTCGGGCTGCCGGCTTCGCAGCTTCAGGGATGGGCGCCGCCGGTCGCACAGCGTCGCTCGCAGCCTGAACGGTCTATCGACGAGCGTGAATTGGCCGGCCTTCTTGGCCGGGCGGTGCGCTTGGCGGCTGGCCGGATAACTGGGTTGCGGGGGCAGTCAAGCATAGGGGGTGAGGGTTCTGCCTGGCGGCTGGTAGATTCGGCGGTGGTGGCACTGAATGTGGACGGCCATGGAGTGACCGACCCGGTGGGGTTCAAGGGCAGGGACTTGAGGGCGACGGTTTTCACAGCTCTGGCTCAGTTGGAGACGATCAACACTTGGTGTGAAATAGCCAGTCGGCTCGAGTTCTCGGCATTGACCTTAGCTGCAGCGCCGCTGGCGGTCGCGGCTAGTCTGGCCGAGCCGCGGGTTGTTCTAATAGACATAGGCAGCAGGACGACCGATCTGATCTGTTGTCAGGCTGGCCGGCCGACGGCGATCGATTCGCTGTCCAGCGGCGGGGCGGCGCTGACTCGAGTGCTGATCCAAAAATGGGGGATAACGCCCGATAAGGCGGAGCAGATCAAGCGTGCTTACGGTGGCGGGCGGCTGACTGGCGAGGCTGCTGCTCAGATCAAACAGTCGCTAGGGCCTGCAGTGCAGGAGTGGCTGGCCGAGACCGAGACGGCGCTGGCGCGCCTGAACCAGGATGAGCCACTGCCGCACCGCCTCGTCTTGCTTGGAGGGGGTAGTCTTGTACCGGACATTGCCGAGGCGCTCCGCACTCTAGCCTGGAGCCAACGGCTTCACTTTGCCCGCTATCCTGAGGTTGGGCGTTTGCGCCCAACTGGCGTACCGGGTGTGGTCAACCGGACCGACCTGGGGCGCGGCGGAGGTGATGTGACGGCTCTGGCCCTTGCGGCTTGGGCTGCTCGGCAGACAGAGCCACCTGACCGGCCAGCGCGGCTTTTGAGCGAGCTGTGCCGGGGAGATCAGAGATCGTGACATGCAACAGGTGATCTATCTCGAAGTCGAAGACGATATGCCTGCTGTCCGCGAGCTACTTGAGGGGGCGCAAGCCAAGCGGGTGTTGCTGGTGGTGCCCAAGGGTTGTGACACCTTGCGCAACACCGTCAATCTGCGCATATTAAGGCGCTATGCAGCCAACATGGGCCTGGATTTGGGGCTGGTTACCAGTGACAGTCGCACCCGGCAATTGGCCAAGGAAGAGGGGTTTGCCATTCTTTCTTCCGTTGGCCGGGGGCAGCGCCGGCGATGGCGCGGCAGGATGCCACGCCGTTCGGCGGCGCAGCAGGCGGCGGCCGCGCGGGTGGACGGGCTGCGCTATGGGCGCGGCGACCCCGGCTATGGTGACAAGGCAATCGTATGGGCCGGCCGTTTCCTGGGAATTGTGCTGTTCGCAGTCCTGCTTCTCGTGGTGATCGGGCTGGCCGTGCTGGTGGTGCCTGAAGGCAAGGTGACGCTGACGCCTTACCGGCAGCCGATCGAGGTCATCCTCGACCTGCGCGCCGATCCTGAGGTGGAAGAGTCGAGCCTGGAAAAGCTGACGATCCCTGCCCGCATTGTGCAGGCCCAGGTAGAGCAGACGGGCGAGATCGCGACGATCAACAAGAAGGACGCTCCCGACGAGCCGGCTACCGGCACTGTCATCTTTATCAATCAGACAGCGCAGGGACTTGACATCCCCCTTGGCACTATTGTTCGGACCTCCACCGGTACGACGGTTCGTTTCAAGACAGTGGCCGACGCTACGCTAGAGGGGAGAGTCGGCGCCACGACCCAGGTGGAGATCGAAGCCATGGAGCCGGGACCGGTTGGCAATGTTCCGGCGGCGACTATTACTACGGTCGAGACATCGGCGCTGCGAGCCAAGGTGCGCGTGACCAACGAAAGCGAGACTCGGGGCGGCGGGGTGAAGCAGGTCGGGGTGGTGACCCGGGCCGACATGGACCGGCTCAAAGCGCAGTTGCTTCAGGAGCTCCAGGATCGGGCTTGGGCTGAGCTGCTTATTCAGTTGAAGGAAGGTGAGTTCCTGCCTGAGGCGTCGCTGACCGTCGAGATCATGGCCGAAGTTTACGACCAGTTCCTCGACGCCGAGGCCGACACGCTGCACCTGCAAATGCGGATCGTGGCTAGCAGCACGGCCGTAAACCGGGCCAACGCCAACGGACTGACCTACGAAGCGCTCAAGGACAGGATTCCGGCTGGCTATGACCTAGAGTCGGAGGATATCGAGTTCACGCTCGACGAAAAGCAGGCGCGTATGGACGGCCGGAGTGTGTTAGTGCAGGCCAAAGCGGTTGCTTACCTGGTGACCGCCGTCGACCGTGGGGCGGTCCGCTCGGCTGTGGCCGGCCTGCCTCCCCAGGAAGCGAAGCAGGTGCTGGCCGATTCATTTACGCTCGGTGGGCCACCGCTCGTCGAGGTCCAGCCTGATTGGATCAAACGGTTCAAGTGGCTTGACCGCGTGCCGTGGCTGCCGTTTCGCATCCAGGTCATTGTGCTGGGGGAATAGCGGGCGGATTGTCATGAAGCTGCTGGCGCTGGACGTGGGAGAGCGCCGGATAGGGGTGGCGGTCTCGGACGAGACGGGGCTGATCGCGACCCCGCTGATGACGATCCGGCGGGCATCGAGGGTTGAGGATTTTGCCCGGGTCGCCGGTCTGATCCGCGAGCAGCAGGCGCAGGGCGTGGTAATCGGCCATCCTTTGAACAGGGACGGGAGCGCTGGCCCTCAGGCGAGGCGCGTGGAAAGATATGCCGAGGCCCTGGGCGTTGCTTTGCATGGCGAGGGGCTGGCGGTGTCGGTTATCCTCTGGGATGAATACCTGTCCACCCGGCAGGCTGAAGAGGTTCTGGCAGGAGCCGGACGGCGGTCGAGGGTGCGCCGGGCTGGATTGGATGCGGCGGCTGCGGCGATCATCTTGCGCGACTATTTGGAGGCAAGGCCACATTGAGTACGGTGCTGTTGTGGGCTAGAATAGCCGCCCTGCTTTGGTTGGGTGCGGTGGCGGTAGTGGTACTGAGCGAGGTTCGGTTTTTTCAGCGACTGATCCCTGACTGGTTGCGCAACCTGGCGCGCCTGTTCGTGCTGGTTGGCACCATCGGGGTGTTGACCACAACGCTGCTGTTCGGGGTCAGGATCGTGAGTAGCTCGTTCGCAGCACGGGACAGCACGGGGACCGGCCCTACCTTTGATTTGTGCTTCACATCGCCCAACTGCTTTGCCCTGAGCGTGTACCTGAGCATGCATCAGGAGGAGCTGAACCAGCCAGCCAGTGACGATCCCTCGGCGGTTAGCTTTGCCGTGGAGCCGGGCGAAACGGCGGCCGGGGTTGCGGCGCGGCTGGAGGATCAGGACCTGGTCGTCAACGGCGAGGTCTTCCGCCGGTTTATGACCTACAAAGGGCTGGACACCAGCCTCGAGGCGGGTACTTATTCGCTGCGGGCCAACATGACGATGCACGAGATCGCCGAGGCGCTGCAGCACGGTGGGGTAGATGCAGTCACGGTCACGATCCCGGAAGGCTGGCGAGCCGAGCAAGTGGCCTGGTTGTTGGAACAGCAGGGGCTGATGCGCAGCGACGATTTCATGGCCGAGGTCCGGTCGGGCCAGTACGACTACCCCTGGCTCGCCTGCCGGCAGCCTGGGACCTCGCTGGAGGGATTTCTATTCCCTGATACCTATCAATTCTCGCAAGATGCCAAGCCCGCCGACGTGGTGCGGCTGATGCTGGCGACGTTCGACAGCCGGGTGGCGCCTCAGATCGATAGTCGGCTGGCCGGCAAAACGATCTTTGACCTCCATCTGGGTACCGACCGGCCCATGACGGCCTGCGACGTGATGATGTTGGCCTCCATCGTTGAGCGTGAGGCCGTGGTCGCAGAAGAGCGGCCGGTCATTGCCAGCGTCTATTTCAACCGCTTGAACCCGGCCTACATTGACGAGGCCGCCCTGCGCTTGAGTGCTGATCCGACGATACAGTACGCCAAGGGGTTCGATCCGGCCACGGAGAGCTGGTGGAATCCAATGCTGCCTGGCGAGGGGCAGACGATCGAATCACCCTACAACACCTTCATTGTGCAAGGCCTCCCGCCGGGACCGATCTGCAGCCCGGGCCTGGCCTCTGTCCTGGCTGTTTTGGAGCCTGCCCAGACCAGTTACCTCTATTTCCATGCCATCGGCGATGGCTCTGGCACACACGTCTTTGCCGCGACCCTTGAGGAGCACCTAAGGAATCAAGAGCTGTACAAGCCATGAGATCTGCTGCTTGCCTCGTGGTGTGTTTGCTGCTTTCCTCTTGTGCTTTTCCCGGCAGCGTCAAGCCGACTGTCAAGATCGGCCTGTCGGCGCCCTTTGAGGGTTTATACCGCGACTTGGGGTACGAGGTGCTCCACGCGACACGGCTGGCCGTGCGAGAGCGAAATGCGGCGGGCGGCGTGGCCGGGCGCTACCTGGTCGAGCTGGTGGCTTGTAACGATTTCAACGAGCCACAGGAAGCGGCGCTGCAGGCCCGCGAGATGGCAGCCGACACGGGTGTGTTGGGCGTGCTCGGCGGATGGTCGAGCGAGACCGCCCGGCAGTCGGCTCCGGAATATGGACAACTGGGGCTGCCCTTCCTGTCGCCCAAAGGGGATCCGACTGCATTGGGCGTCGAGGCGGCCCGTTTTGCTGTCGAGGAGATTGGCGCGAGGCGGGCGGTGATCCTGAGCAGCGGGAACGCAGGGGACAAGGCGCTGGCCGAGGCCTTTGTGGCTGCTTTTGCGGCACGGGGCGGGACAGTTGTCCGCGAAGGATCTGTGCAGGTCGCACTTGCTGGTAGGCCCGGCCTGCTTTTCATCGCCGCCGATGCGCCGCTGGCGGCTGAGTGGATCGTCCAGGCCCGGGAGGCAGGGTTCGAAGGTTTCTTTGGCGGCGGGCCGGGCCTCGGCAGCCCACTCCTGATCGAGATCGGGGGCAGGGCGGTGGATGGGGTTTTCTACGTCAGTTCCTTTCCTCCGGTGCAAGAGGTTCCCGGCTTCAAGGACGGGTACCTGGCTCTGTCGGGTGGAGCGCCGCCGGGACCGGTGGCGGCCTGGGCATATCTAGCAGCCGGGCGGCTTTTGGATGCCCTGGATGCTGCGGCCTTAAGTGGCAGCGACCTACACCGGGCGGCCGTGGGGGCGGCATTGGCCGGTATGTCCGGTGGAGAGCCAGGTGCCCAGGTGTATGTCGTCCGAGAGGGCAATCTGTTTCAGCAGCCGTAAGGGTTTGTGGCGGCGTTGCGGGTTGTTGCCGAACCGGCTTGTAGCAGGTGGCGAGCTATTGGGGAAGGACTTCATAAATCAGCGGCGGCCCGCTGGCCGGTTGATCGCTCCATTCGTAGGCAGCCAGCAAGCGTTGCTGTACGCTGGCTAGTTTGCCTTCGTCATTGGCGTGGATAGTCAATAGCGATTGGCCTTGCTCGGCATAATCGCCGATTTTGGCCTGGAGTACGATCCCCACGGTGTGGTCGATCTGGTCGCCCTTCTTGGACCGCCCGCCACCCAGGAGCATGGAGGCAAGGCCTATTTCGCGCGGGTCGAGGGCTGCTATATACCCGGATTGGGGCGCCCTTAGCTCGTAGACAAACTCGGCGCGTGGCAAACTAGCCTGATCGTCGATCGCCGACAGGTCACCTCCCTGGGCCGCGACCCACTCACGGAACTTGCACAGGGCTTGGCCGCCAGCCAGCAGTTGCTCCAAACGGGTGAGCGCTTCCGTTTCGTCTACGGCCTGGCCAGACAGCAGGAGCATCTGGGCGGTGAGGGCCAGGCAGTGGCGCCGAAAATCCTCTGGCCCGCGGCCATGCAGCGTATCGATGGCCTCGACCAGCTCCAACGCGTTGCCCACTGCGCAGCCCAATGGCTGGCTCATGTCGGCGATGATCGCTCGGACTTTACGACCTAGGCTCTCACCGATTTCGATCATCAATGTCGCCAGTTGTACTGCGCTTTCCCTGGTCTCCATGAAAGCGCCTCGGCCAGTCTTGACATCGAGGACAATGCCGTTGGCTCCACTGGCGATCTTTTTGCTCATGATCGAGCTTGCTATCAGGGGTGGGCTGTTCACGGTAGCGGTCGCGTCGCGCAGGGCGTACAGCTTGCCGTCAGCCGGGGCCAGCTCGGCTGACTGGGCAACCACCACCACGCCGATCGACTGCAATTGGTCTCGGAACTCGGCTGCGGTCAGGTTGACGCGAAAGCCCGGAATCGCTTCCAGTTTGTCAAGAGTGCCTCCGGTAAAGCCCAATCCACGGCCCGATATCTTGCCTATCTTCAGGCCCGCTGCGGCTGCCAGTGGGGCGATGACCAGGGTAGTTTTGTCGCCCACGCCGCCTGTCGAATGCTTGTCGACGACAAAGGGCGCTACGTCCTGGAGATCCAACTGTTGACCTGAGCGAACGATAGCCATCGTCAGATCGACGGTCTCCTGACGTCGCATACCGCGCCAGAGGATGGCCATCGACCAGGCGGATATCTGGTAATCAGGGATGATGCCCTGGTTAAAGCCCTGAATCAGGAACTCGATCTCTTCCGCACTCAGAACCATGCCGTCCCGTTTGCGGGCGATAATATCGACTGCTCGCATGAGGCTCTCCTTCGGGAATGGGCAAGCATGCAAATGCCCATTATCCCCGCAATAACTGGGGACATAATAGCACAGAGTGGTCAATTATGAAAATCGGGCGTGCTGTAGTATAATCCAGATCGAGGAGGTGGACATGGCAGCAAGGATCTTGATCGTGGACGATGAAGAAGACCTGGTCTATTTCCTTAGGCAGGCCCTGCTGCTCGAGTTCCCGGATGGTTGTGTGGACTTGGCCTATTCTGGCGAAGAGGGCCTGAGCCGCCTGGCAGTTCATGCCTATGATCTGATCATCGCCGACTATCGAATGCCTGGCTTCAGCGGCCTGGAGTTGATCAAAGGGGTTCGCTACCTGGACCCGCGCACATCGATCATCCTGATGACCGCTTATGGCTCGGAGGAGCTGTGGCAGGAGGCGCAGGAGTTGGGCGTGACTCACTGCTTCAGCAAACCCTTTCAGATAGACGAAATGCTTTCGGCGGTGAGCCAGCTTTTGCCTGGTTCAAAGTGATATAGGGATGTCCGACCTGGCTGTGATTGGTGGTGGCCTGGCAGGTAGTGAGGCGGCTTGGCAGGCGGCCCGGCGTGGCTTGCAGGTTACGTTATACGAGATGCGGCCGCAGCGAACGACGCCGGCTCACGTCTCGCCGTGGCTGGCTGAGTTGGTTTGCTCCAATTCCCTGGGTTCCAATCTGGTCGATAGGGCGCCGGGTCTGCTGAAGCAGGAGCTGCGGCGTCTGGGCTCGCTCATCTTGGCAGCCGCTGATGCAACCGGTGTGCCGGCGGGCGGGGCTTTGGCTGTGGACCGAGAGGTATTTGCCCAGACGGTCACTGAGCAGATTAGCGCTCACCCACGCGTCACCGTGTGCCGCAAAGAGGTCACGACGATCTCCCAGATCGGGGATCGGCCCGTGATCGTTGCGACCGGCCCCCTCACGTCACCGGCGCTGGCTGAGGATCTGGCTGTGTTGACCGGCTCCAAGCACCTCTACTTCTACGATGCGATGGCGCCGATTGTGACAGTCGAGTCGGTGGACATGGTGGTGGCTTTTCGAGCCAGCCGTTACGGCCGGGGCCAGGAGAAAGGTGACTATTTGAACTGTCCGATGAGCCAGGCCGAATATGAGCGTTTCTGGAAGGCGCTGGTAGACGCCGAAACGATCCCCCTGCGCGATTTCGAGCAACAAGACGCCCATTTTTTTGAGGCCTGCTTGCCGGTTGAGGTGCTGGCCCGACGAGGGCTGCAGGCGCTGGCGTTTGGTCCCCTCAAGCCGGTTGGGCTGGTCGACCCACGGACAGGTCAGCGGCCTTATGCTGTCGTCCAGCTTCGGCAGGATAACCAGGCCGCGACGCTCTACAACCTGGTGGGTTTTCAAACAAACCTGAAGTGGAGTGAGCAGGAACAGGTGTTTCGACTGATCCCCGGCCTGGAACAGGCCGAGTTTGTCCGCTTTGGCCAAATGCATCGCAACACCTTTATCAATTCGCCGTCGCTGCTGCGCTCGACGATGCAGCTTCTTGGAAAAGAGGATCTGTTCTTTGCTGGGCAGATCACGGGCACAGAGGGCTATGTTGGCTCGGCGGCTAGCGGCTATGTTGCCGGGTTGAATGCGGCTCGGCTGGCAACGGGGCAGTCGCCCATTTCATTCCCATCCACAACAATGATCGGCGCGCTATGCCACTATGTCTGCAACGCTTGCGCTGACGGCTTTCAACCGATGAAGGCCAACTTTGGGCTGTTGCCGCCGCTCGATCCCCAGGTGCGGCACAAACGAGAGCGGTACGCTGCCTTTGCGCGTCGCGCCCTGGATGACCTGGAGCGTTTTGTGGCGGAATCGGCGATCTAGGGTCAGTGCAAAGGTCTGCAACGATTTTTTGACACTTGTCAAAAATCGCATATTGTGGTATACTACCGGTGTGCTTTCTGACACGGCCTGGTGGTGAGGTCAGATCACCGAAATCTCTCTAGTCAGGAGGAAAAGGAAAATGTCCCGTAGACTGTCTGCCATGATCGGCTCGCTTCTGACTGCCTTTTTCCTGTGCGGCTTTGCCGGCCCAGCTCAAGGAACCGAGGAATCAGAAGGGACACCCTGGTGGGTGTGGCTGCTCATCATTGTTGTGCTGCTATTCGCTGCATTGTTGTGGTGGCTGTGGTGGAACCGCAGGGGAGAGGAAAGGGA
>JAFGOG010000427.1 GCA_016926595.1 Anaerolineae bacterium | reverse complement strand
GCTGGCTCCCGGGGCGCTGCTGGTCAACTTTGCGAACCCGGCCGGGCTGGTGACCGAGGCGCTGGCCCGCCACGCGCCCGACGTGCCGTCGGTGGGGGTGTGCAACGTGGCGATCACGACCAAGATGGAGATGCTGGGCAATTTGGGTGCTATAGGGGCGCTGCCCCGTGGCTGGCCTGATCCGGAGCAGGCAGAACTGGACACGCTGGGGCTCAATCACCTGTCGTGGCATCGCGGGCTGCGGGTCGGCGGGCAGGAGATGTGGCCGCAGATCATGGACGGCCTGCTGGCAGAACTGCGCAGCCAGGCGGATCCCGAATGGGACCCCGCCACGATCGAGGCGCTGGGTATGGTCCCCAACTACTATCTGCAATACTACTATTACACCGGACGCAAGCTGGCAACCCAGGAAAAATGGCCGCCGTCGCGCGCCGAGGAGGTGATGGCGGTAGAGGCAGATCTGCTGTCGCAGTACGCCGAGCCGTACCGGACCGAACCGCCAGAGGATCTGATGAAGCGGGGTGGAGCCTACTATTCGACGGTGGCGACGCAACTGCTAAACGCCCATTATAACGACCTGGGCGAGACGCACGTGGTCAATGCGCTGCACCGAGGGGCGGTGGCCGGATGGCCCGCGGACTGGGTGCTGGAGATGCCGTGCCGGGTCGATGGTGGGGGGATCCATCCGCTGCCGGCCGACCCGCTGCCGCCCGCCTGCTTTGGGCTGGTGGCCCAGGTCAAGATGTACGAGATCCTGACGGTAGCCGCCGCAGTCGACGGCGACCGCCGGGCCACCTACCAGGCGCTGCTGGCCCATCCGCTGGGACCGGCAGCGAACCGGGTGGGGGAGGTACTGGAGGATCTGCTAGTGACGAATCGGGCGCACCTGCCGCGGTTCTGGAAACAGTGATGCGGTATTTCCTAGGAGTTGACATCGGCGGAACCAAGAGCCATGCGCTGGTGGCCGACGAGGAGGGACAGGCCATTGGCTTTGGCGAGGGCGGGCCGGGGAACTGGGAGGTGGTCGGCTGGGATGGGCTGGCGGCGACGCTGAGGGCGATCACCGAACAGGCCCTGGCTGCCGCCGGGATCGGCAAGGAACAAGTCACCGCGGTCGGGTTCGGCATCGCCGGGTATGACTGGCCGAGCGAATGGGAGCCGACCCGCCAGGCGATCGAGGCGATAGGGCTGGCCGGGCCTTGCGCTTTTGTCAATGACACGGTGATCGGGCTGCTGGCCGGGGCGTCGGAGGGCTGGGGTGTGGCAGTTGTGGCCGGGACGAGCAACAACTGCCGCGGCCGCGACCAGCAGGGCCGTGAGGGCCGGGTGACCGGCTGCGGAACCTGGTTCGGCGAGGGCGGCGGCGCGGCGGAGATGGTGGCCAGGGCGGTGCAGATGGCAGCAATGGACTGGACCAGACGCGGCCCGCCCACCCGACTGAGCCAGGCGTTCGTGGAGGCGGTCGGCGCGGTGGACCTGGCGGACCTGCTGGAAGGGCTGTACATGGGCCGCTATGAGCTATCAGCGTCGGCCGCGCCGCTGATCTTCCAGGCGGCGGCCGGCGGCGACCAGGTGGCGCAGGAGCTGATCCGCTGGGCAGGGACAGAGTTGGGCAGCCTGGCCGTGGGGGTGATCCGTCAGCTCGGCTTTGAGTCGGTCGATCCGGAGGTAGTGCTGGTGGGCAGCCTGTACGACGGCAGCCCGGCGCTCATCGAGGCGATGCGGGCGACGATTCACGCCGTGGCGCCAGGGGCGCGGCTGGTGCGGCTGACAGCACCGCCGGTGGTGGGCGGGGTGCTGCTGGCGATGGAGCAGGTCGGGCTGGCGACGAGTGCAGTGCGCGAAAGGCTGATCGCGACGACAAGGCAAATGCGCAAATGAGCGAACGGGATGCGGATTTGGAGCAGGAGCTGGTTGCCGACTATCGGGTGATGGAGCTGGAAGGGGATCATTACGAGGTAGGCTATCAGATGGGGGCGGTGACGACGCTGCGTGAAGTGGAGAGTTGGGGCAACCAGGAGACGGAGCTGGCCTTTGCCCAGGCGTGCGCCGACCAAGTGGGCTGCCTCCATCCACCGCTGCTGGACGAGTATCGCGGCTATGCCGCGGCGCAGGGGCGAAGCTGGGAGGAGGTGCTGGCCCACTTTTCGCTCAACCTGCCGGAGGGGGCGCTGAGCGGATGTACGACATTTGTGTGGCGGCAGCCTCGCAGCGGGCATATGCTGGTTGGCCGCAACTACGATTTCCTGTACAGCCAGCGGCAGCGCTACTTGCGGCGGTTGTCGCCGGCCGGGTATCCGGCGTCGCTGGGCACGCAGGCTGGGCTGCTCGGCAGTTGTTACGATGGAGTGAGCAGCCACGGGCTGTTCGTCGCGCTGCACCTGATCCAGGCCCGGACGCCCGAGCAGGTGCCGCCAGGCGTGCCGTACCACTTGATCCCACGCATTGTGCTGGAAAAGTACCGCACAGCAAGGGAGGCAGTAGCGCGGATTGTGGAGATGCCGCACCTGTTCCCGTTCAATTATCTGGTGGCCGACGCCGAAGAAATGTTTGCCGTGGAGGCCTATCCGGGGCAGGTACGGGTCCGGCCGCCGGTTGGGGATGCGCTGGTCGTGACCAACTATTTCCAGTTGCCGGAGATGCGCCCGCTGCATGGCCATCGCAACCTGACGGCGCAGATCGAGCGGGTAAGGTGGCTGGAGACACAAATCTCCATGAACAAAGGGACGGACCCGGATGAGGCGTGGGCCTGGATGCAGGGCGCGCTGCGCGATCACAGCACGCCGATGTGCCATCACCGGCCTACACAGGCCACACTGTGGGCGCTGGTGGCCGACCTGACGGAGCGACGGATCGCCTACTGCCTGGGCGCACCGTGCCGGAACCGGTTCGAGGAGTATCGGTGGCCCGTGTAAAGACGGGCAGCTCAAACCAAAGACCAAAGGCGATGAGGGTAAACAAACGAATGGGGCAGGCCTGTCCTGCCCCATCGAGCGATTAGGGTTTTAGTCTGTCGAGATAGAGCTTGCGGAATTTGGCCACCTTGGGCGCAATGACGACACGACAGTAGGGCTGGTGGCCGTTGCGCTCGAAATACTCCTGGTGATAGTCCTCGGCCCGGTAAAAGACCTCAAACGGCACAACCTCAGTCACGATCGGATCGTCCCAGACCTTGGCGGTAGTTTTTTCGCGGATGAGCTGCTCGGCAATCTGTTTCTGCTTGTCGTCGTGGTAAAAGATCGCCGACCGGTACTGGAAGCCAACATCGGCCCCCTGGCGGTTCAGGGTAGTCGGGTCGTGAATGTCGAAAAACAGTTCCAGGATCTCGCGGTATGAGACCAGGCTCGGCTCGAAGGTGATCTGCACCGCCTCGGCGTGACCAGTCGTGCCGGTACATACCTGTTGGTAGGTCGGGTTGGGCACGGCGCCGCCCGAGTAACCGGACTCGACCGACTCGACACCCTGGAGCTGATCGAAAACGGCCTCCAGGCACCAGAAGCAGCCGCCGGCAAGGGTGGCTGTTTGTTTGCCATCAGAGTTGGGCATCTAGATCTCCTCAATAGCCAGCGGAAATTGGGACAATGGCTCGCAGCCGCCGGGGGTGATCAGGATCGGGTTTTCATAGCGAAAGCCGATAGCTTCTTCGGGGCAGGCATACTGCATGGCGCAGATGAGCATCTCGTTGGGCTGGTAGGCATGGTCGGGATTGGTCCAGTAGGGAAAGGGGCCATCGTTGAGGCCAATGCGCCATTCATCGCCCATAAGGCCAATGCCATGCTCAAAACCGGGAACCATATACTCGGCAAAGCCATGATCCTCAGCAAAGAGCATCATCTCGTCGGCAAGACAGGAGGGGGTGACACCGGGCTTGTAGGTATCCAGGCACAAGCCGACCAGATCGACAAAGTTCTGGGCATGCCAGCGCTGGCGAGGCGTGGCCGGGCCGAGCAGGTAGTTGTGGGTGTGGTCGCCCAAGCCGAGCATGAACATGGCGTGGAGGTCGACCATCAGCGGTTCGCCCGGCTGGAGCTGGCGGCGGGTAGCCGGGGTGCAGGCGCCGCCGGTAAAGCTGGTGCGGTAGCCGGAGGCGATCTCGTTGCCGCCGGTGAAGGACCATTCCCACTCGCTGCCGGCCTTGCGCATGGCATAGGCAGCAAGTCCGCCGATCTCGGTCTCGGTCATGCCCCGATAGCCTCCGTCCTTGATAGCGTCATAGACTGCCTGGTGGCCGATGTCGACGATGCGCGAAGCCTCGCGAAAGCGGTTGACGGTGCCCTCGTCTTTGATCATCGACAGGCGGTCGACAATGTCGTGGGCATTGATCAAGCGGGCGCCGGGCAGGGCGGCCTGGAAACGCTCGAATTCGTAGTGGGTCAGGTTGCCCTCGGGCAGGTAGGTGGCCATGCCGCTCTCGATGCCGACGACACCCTTACCGCCCTTCAAATGGCGGCTGACCAGCTCAGAGACGACGGTGATCTGGTCCTGACCGCCCATGGGGGCATAGCCGAGGACGTGGTCCTCACCGAGCCAGGAGTCGTGGCCGACGCGGGCAGCGTCGATGACAAAGGTAAAGGCGGTGGGCAGGCCGCCGGGCGGGATGACAACGTAGGAACGCCACGGGCAAAAGGCGTCGACGGTCCAGGATAGGGTGCGCAGCCGGGAGCCGAGGTAGACGTCAATACCCTGCGCCGCCATTTCAGCCTGGATGGCCCGGATGCGGGCCGGAAAGTCGATAAAATAGGGATCGGTCTGGATAGCTGACATAGTGTCCTCCTATCACACATCAGTGGGGCAATCCCCACGCAGGTTAATACTCGGTCGGGATAGTAGCCAGGACTTTGTTCATGCGGTCAACGACGGCGGACAGGCTGAGGGCCTTGACCATGTTGCCGTGCAGGCGCAGCTTGCCGGTCATCAGCGCAGCACGGGAGCCCAGCTCGGCGCGGGAGATGCGAGCAAAGGTGTCATAGTCGCCGGTGATGCGAAACTCTGCCTCTGGCGGTTCTCCCTCCTGGATCGAGACTTCGGCGACGACGCCGTCCACAAACTTGTAATAAAGCGCGCGGTTCTTGCCATCGGGGCAGTTCTCGTAAAAGGTGACCATCGACGAGGTGACGTCCTTCATTTTGTCGGGGGTCAACTCTTCCTTAAGGCGGCGATAGGCCTCGGCGGTCCATTCAGGGCTCAGGTAGCGAAATCTGTTCATTGGGTTTCTCCTTTCAAATCGGCAAATGGGCTAATACGCAAATGGGTCCACTCCGCTTGCGCTCCAAGACCCTCTCCAGTCACAAATCACGGGTGGCCCCGGACCAGAGGGCGGACGGGACGCGTCGGACGGCGATGGCGTGAAGGGTTTCCATCTCGGCGCGGGTCAGCAGCGGCACCCCTTCCAGGGCGTAGGCCCGGTCGAGGCGGTGGTACTTGGGCTGGCCCAGGTTGGTATAGGCCAGCAGGTCCCAACGGCGGACAGTGGGGAGCTCGGCGGCGATGAACTCGGCCAAGGCAGCGATGTTGGCCTCGTCGGCAGTATAGCCGGGGACAATCGGGGTGCGAACCCAGATCGGCATACCGGCGGCGGCGATGCGGCGGGCGTTGTCCAGGATGGCAGCGTTGCCGGCACCGGTTGCGGCGCGGTGGCGCTCGCCATCCCAGATTTTCAGGTCGTAGAGCACCAGGTCGACAAAGGGCAGAACCGTCTGATAATGGGTCCAAGCAACGGCACCACAAGTGTCGAGTGCGACGTGCAGGCCAGATTCGTGGCACAACCGGCTAAAGGCCGGGATAAACTCGGACTGGGATAGCGGTTCACCACCTGACAAGGTAACGCCACCGCCTGAGGTGTCGTAGAAGACGGCATCGCGCTGGACCTCGGCCAGGAGCGCCTCGAGCGTCCAGGTCCTGCCAATCACTTCCAGAGCGCCAGCCGGACAGTCTTCGGCGCAGGCACCGCAGGCGGTACACACCTGGCGATCGATCCGCATGCCGCCGGGCGTCAGCTCCAAGGCATGCTCGGAGCAGGCAGCCAGGCAGGCGCGGGCGCCGATGCAATGCACGTCATGCCAGATCAGCTCGGGGTGGGGCGACAGACCTTCTGGGTTGTGGCACCAGCGACAGCGGAGCGGACAGCCTTTGAAAAAGACGGTGGTACGGATGCCTGGGCCATCCTCAGTGCTGAAGCGTTGGATGTTAAAGGTGACGCCGGTGAGCTGCATTTGAGTTAGCCCCCCCCTCACCCGCCCTCTCCCCAAGTAGAGGGAGACAGAAGACAACTAGATCTCCACACGGGTATATTGGATGCTGTTGTAGCCACTGCCATAGGGCTCCTGCCAGGGGTTGCCCTGCTCGAAAATACCCAACTCGGACTCGCCCGCCAGCCTGAGATAGTTGTTGGTGCCTTCAGGCACGTCTGCGCCCAGTTCTGCCAGCAGCAGGTCATGCATAACGCAGTCGATGGAGACCGGGTCGCGGGCGAAGAAGAGGCTGTTCGGCACCTTGTTCTCAAAGGTGGTCCAAGGCTCCGGAGATTGATCATAGTACCGGGCGGCGAACAGGCCATCACCGACAATCAAGACAGTCTTGCCGCCGATGAGCGGGCTCCGGATCAGGTCGACAAGCGGGTTATAGTCGATGCGGTAGGCCGGTGGCTTGTTGACCACGTCGACGTTGTTGTGTAAATCCCAGCACTGGTCGATCGTGCCAAAATGGTTCTTAAAGCCCAAGGTCACGCCGCAAAGCGGGTGGTGGCCTTTCATGATCGGCATGTTGATCAGGTATGCGGCGTTCATCAGGAGGTCGGTGACATGCTCCTCGGCAACGGTCACGCCAGAGGGTGGGTAAAAGGTAACCAAGGTTTCAGGCACGTAGCTAAATCCAGCGTTGGCACGACAACTGCCGTCGTCAAAAAAGCTCATACCGTATTGGGCCTGGCCCACAAAGCGGTCGGGCATGGCACGGATGGCGTCGTAGACACAGACGTCGGCAGGCGCGACGCCGATCTCGATCAAGCTTCTGACCAGGGAGTTGACCGGCTGTATCAGGGCATCTATTTCCCCGTCGGTGTCCCCACACGAGGCGCTATTGACCAGGTTGACCTTGACCGCGATCTTTTGGCCGGGCTGATAGGCAGGGAGAAGTACTCGCCAGGCATCAGCCACGGTGGCGGCGCCGGTCAGATCGATCAGCCCGCGGTCGACCATGACATCAACGGCGTCCTGGTTCACATAGTTCCAATAGTCGGACTGACCGGCCCAGGTGGTGGCGCTGTCGTTGTGAACGTGGACGACCTTGCCCCAGAAACGCGGCGGGTAGTTGCGGGCCACAATGGGCAAGCAAGCCGCCGGCGTGGGATCCTGGCCGTGGACAGCCGGCATTGACCCAAGACGCTGGGCGAGGGCCAGGGCTGATCCACCCAGGGCTACCGCTGTGCCGACAAGGAACTGGCGGCGGGAAACCGTACGCTTTCTGCTGTTGTCAGAGTCCATTGTTGTGCCAGCTTTCCAGGCTCAAGGAGATGGCTTGAGCCACTACTAGAAGGCCGTGACCGGCTCAACGGCGACACGGGGGTAGATCTGCTGCGGCGTGGGCGGCATAGGGTTGTAGACCCAGTCCACCGCGATGCGGCCACAGCGGATGCCCGCCACACGCCGGACACCCTGGAACTTGCCCCGCATAAGAACATCTTCCATGCTCAATGACATGCAAAACACCGCGACGGTGGCGCCCGGAGGGATGGCTTCCAGATCATCCCTGTAGGCGCCGGTAGAAAAGAGGATCTGCCCGGCGCCGGCGGCCTGGGCCTGGATGGCAGGGATAACCAGTGGATAACCATCGGCGCCGATGTAGGATAGGAATTTGAGGTTGTCGAGCTTGTTCATCAGCGCCCGCGTCCAGGGGTTCAGCACCGGCACGGCGGCGCGCTTGGCTGGGAGGGTCCTGGCGAACATGGTTCGGACAGCAGCCAGGACGACTTGGCCCATGGGCAAGGGCTGCCGGCCTGAATGCTCCACCAGGTCCATGTAGTAGACAGTGTGGATGCCAAAGTAGGCGTTGTAGCGAAACATGGGAACGTTGTTATAAGCCTCGAACTCAGGGCCGGTCTGGGCGGTATGGGTGAAGGCCGCCTTGCCGCGCCAAAGCTGCTTATCCAAGGTCATGATCAGCCAGCCGACCTTGGGGTGGGTCCGGATAAAGCTCTTGCTCAGCCCTTCAGTAAACTGGCCCCAGGTCATTTGGGTGGAGGTGTTGGCCTTTAGTGAGGAGATGAGGGTCAGATGCGGCAGGCCATTGTCATTGACGGTGGCCAGAATGCCGATCTTCAAGGCCGGTTCCAGGGCCTGGATATCGTCCGGCGAGAATGTCGTGTATAAGGTAGATTCGGCCATGGCTACATCCGATGTGCCTCGCGGGCGATGATCTCGTCCTGGAGCTCTTTGCCGATACTGACAAAATAGGCGTTGTAGCCGGTGACGCGGACCAAGAGATGGCGGTAGTTTTCGGGGTGCTGTTGAGCGTCGCGCAGCATGTCGGCGTCGACCATATTGACCTGGAGGGCCGTGCCGCCATTCTCCACATAGCCGCGCAGAAAAGCCCCGAATTTACGCTTGTGCTCCGGGTCGCGCAGCATCGACGGGCTGAAAGTCATGGTATGGCTGCCACCGTTGGGCAGCGAGTTGAGGAACTCGCCCCAATCACCGTCGCCGCCAGGCGCTTTGCCGCCCAGCACCTTGCCCACCGAGTTCACGTTGGCGGTAGGGCCATAGATGTCAGCGCCGTTGGACGGGCATAAGGCATTGGACAAGAACTTGCCTCTGGGCCGCCCGTCGGGGGTGGCCGGCAGGACAAAGCTATCGGCGATCCAGTAGTTCCAGCTCAACATACCGGGCCGGAACTGGCGGCCGGTGGTGCGGGTCTTGTGCTGCCAGGTCTCCCCGGTCCACAGGTCCACGACGCGGCGGCCCATATCGTCGGCGCCATCGTCGTCGCGGCCGTACTTTGGGGCTTTGTTCAGAGCCTGTGCCTGAAGGGTCTGGTGGCCCTCCCAGTTATCTCTGAGCGCGTCGATCAGCTCCTGCATAGTACAGACCTTGCGGTCGAACACCAGGTATTTGACGGCCAGCAGCGAGTCGACTGTCGTAGCATAGGTGACAGCCTCGACGGTGCCGTAGAATAGCTCCGGACCACCTTGCGTTATGTCGAGCCCCTTCTCGGCACAGCCTTTGACCAGGCAGGAAACGTAAGGCGTGGGCGAGAAACGGGCTACTACCTCTTCGGTCCGCTCGAACAGGTCAACGATTTTCTGGACGATGAACCGGGTCTGGGCGGCGTAGGCAGACCAGAACTGGTCCCAGGTCTGGAACTGGGTCGCATCGCCGGTATCAGGTCCCCAGCGCCGGGGAGGGTCGGTCTTGCCGGTCATGGGATCGGTGAAGGGGATTAGGTCATAGCCGCCGGTTAGGGCCAGCTCGACCGCCTTGACCAGGTTGAGGTTGAGATCGACCGTGCCGGAGCGGTCGTTGCCGACCATAGTATTCTCCAGGCAGCCCACCGGGGCATAATCATGCACATTGCCAGGATGGATCAGGTGCTCAACGCCCGATTTTTTGGCCTGGCGTATCAGGCCGGCCATAGAGCGCTCGTCAAAGTTGAGCAGAAAGGGCGCGCCCTGGCTGGAGGCGATCATGTCGACAACCTTGTCGCACAGCTTGTCGGGTGTGCCGCGGTGCAGCCGCACGTTGGGCTTGGGCTCGAGGATCGGCGACATCTCGTCAATGACCTCGAGCATGGCGTAGGTCAGGTCGTTGGTCTGGTCGGCGCCGTCGGCGCCCATGCCCGACAGGGTGATGAGCTGCCCGTAGCCGGCAGTGATCCCCTGGTTCCCGCCAGTCCGGATCATGGCATCGTAGGCGGTGTTGGCGTGGATCCAGAAGCATTTGAGGATCTCTTTGCCAAACTCGCGATCCATGCCTTCGGCCAACGACTTGAGCCAGAGCGGGTAGAGGTACTGGTCAATGCGGCCAAAAGATACTCCTGGGCCGGGGTAGTTCTCCTCACTCATGATCAGCATGTGGGTCAGCCACAGCGACTGGACACCCTGCCAGAAGGTCTGAGCCGGCTCCCAGGGAACATGGGCCAGGTTGTCAGCCATGTCAAGCAGCCCTTGCCTGCGGGCCAGGTCGGTCTCACGGGAGGCGAGGTCAAGACAGGCATGCCGGTAACGCTCAGCCAGGTCGCGGGCAGTGGTCGAGGCGGTGAGCATGGCTTTGAGCTGGGCTCCCTTGCCGCCGACCTTGTCGCGATCGGGCAGGGCCTGATAACGAGCATCGAGATCGTCGTGGATTTCTTTCCAGCCGCTGCGGATCACCCGAGTGTAATCGGGGATGAGGTGACCGCTGGTGGCGCCGGTGTTACCATAGCCGTGATCGTGGAACCACTTGACCGCCTGGCGGGTACCGGCTTTGCCATAGACCAGCCTGGAGTATTCGGCCGCCTCACGCTTGGTCAGGCAGGTGGAGGTCTGGATGTTGAACCGGGCCCCAGCCAGCAGGTCGCCAGGCAGGATCTCTTGGGGCAAGTAGCGAACCATGACCTCTCGTACAAACCAGGCCTTGCGCTCAGGCAGGCTCCACGACCAAAAGTCGGGATGCAGCTCGACCGGGTTGGCGGTCTGTTTGAAGCAGCCGCGGAAGGTGGAAAAAAAGGTGTAGGTCTCAGGCACGATGTAGAAGGGCAGTTCCTCATACTGGATGTCCCAGGGAGTCCCAGTGGTCCAGGAGGTGAACTCGTTGTTCCAGGCCCGGCGCACCCCCTGAAAATAGTAATCCCGCAGCCACTGGATGCGAGGGGAAAGGCTCTTGGGCTGCTTGATGGCATATCCCGGCTGTGCGCACATTGCGATCGTCATTGTGGTTGCCTCCGGCGCAAATCAGCAAACAGGCAGACGGCTGCCGTTTGCAGCTATGTTGTAACAGAGAGTTGGGAGAATGTCAAGTAGCATCATACACCATTGAAGCCTTACACCGCTCCCACAGGCCAAGTCAGCCTCACCGCCGCCCTGGTTTCCGCCCGGCACAATGCTATGCTATACTGGCGCAATGGGCGACACTCCCTACAGCCGGGAGTCGCCCCTACACCGACGGAGGGGATGTAACTACAATGGAGGACAAGATCGAGGATCTCATTGCCCAGATGACGCTGGAGGAGAAGGTGTCGATGCTCGCCGGCGCCGATATGTGGCACACGGTGCCTGTGGAGCGGATTGGTATCCCGGCCATCAAGGTCACCGACGGACCCAACGGCGCCAGGGGCAGCAAACAGAGGGGCGGGCCGTCGTCGGCCTGCTTCCCGGTGGGAGTGGCGCTGGCGGCGACCTGGAACCCGGATCTAGTCAGGCAGGTAGGCCAGGCTCTGGCCGAGGAGGTCAAAGCCAAGGGGGCGCACATCCTGCTGGCCCCGACGGTCAATATTCACCGCTCGCCGCTGGCCGGACGGAATTTCGAGTGCTATTCGGAGGATCCCTATCTCACCGGCAGAATGGCTGTGGCTTATATCGACGGTCTGCAGAGCATGGGGGTGGGGGCGTGTATCAAGCACTTTGTGGGCAACGACTCCGAGTTCGAGCGCACGACCATGAGCTCGGAGATTGGCGAGCGGGCGTTGCGCGAGATCTACCTGGCTCCATTTCGGATGGCAGTGCAAGAGGCCAAACCGTGGTCGGTGATGTCGTCCTACAACAAGCTCAACGGCACCTGGTGCAATGAGAACGCCGGCCTGCTGCTCGGCATTCTAAAAGAGGAATGGGGGTTCGACGGCATTGTCATGTCGGACTGGTACGGCACTTATACGCCGAATGCCGCCATAGGCGGGCTGGATCTGGAGATGCCTGGACCGGCGCGGTGGATGGGCCAGCACGTGCTGGACGCAGTCAAGAGCGGCGCGATCACCGAGGCGATGGTCGACGACAGGATAAGGCGCCTGCTGCGCACGATCGCCCGGGCTGGCGCCTTTGAGCACCCGGAGCTGGCCCCTGAACAGGCCATAGACAAGCCCGAGCACCGGCGCGTGGCGCGCCAGGCCGCAGCCGAGGCGGCCGTGCTGCTGAAAAACGCCGGCAACCTCCTGCCGCTTGACCGGGCGAGGGTTAGATCGGTGGCCGTCATCGGCGAGAATGCGATATGGGCCCAGGTGGAGGGTGGAGGCAGCTCGCACGTCACCCCACATTATGTCGTCTCGCCCTATGACGGGATCGTGAATAAGGTGGGGGCAGGGGTAGCCGTCGGTTGGGAGATGGGCTGTCCCATCCACAAGATGCTGCCCCTGGTCACCTTGGACTGGGTCACGACCACCGACGGACAGCAGAGGGGGCTCACGGCGCACTATTTCGACAACTGTGACCTGTCGGGCGAGCCTGCCAACACAGAACTCGTGGATAATACGGAGGTGGTCTGGTTCGGCACATCCCTACCCCACGTGGACGCCAGCAGGTTCTCGGTCCGGTGGGAAGGCACCTTAACCGTCCCGCACACAGGTGCCTATGACTTGGGGTTGGTGAGCCTCGGCCAAAGCCGCCTGCTGATCGACGGCGTCCAACTGATCGACAACTGGAGCGCGCCGATCAACATGGAGGAAAAGACGGCCCAGATCGAGATGACGGCCGGCCGGGCATACCGCCTGACGGTCGAGTATGCATTTGAGGGGGACTCGCATTGGCGGACGCTGCGCCTAGGCTGTGCGCCTGCGGTGCCGGCGGACGCGATGGAGGCTGCAGTGGAGCTGGCGTCCAAGTCGGACGTGGCGATCGTGGTTGCCGGCCTGACCGACGAATGGGAGAGCGAGGGCTTTGACCGGGTCGACATGGAGCTGCCAGGCCGCCAGGCCGAGCTGATCGAGCGGGTGGCTACCGCCAATCCAAACACTGTCGTCGTGCTGAACGTCGGTTCGCCGGTCGCCATGAGATGGATCGACAAAGCGGCGGCAGTGGTCCAGGTGTGGTATGGCGGCCAGGAAGCGGGCAATGCCATCGCCGACGTGCTGTTCAGCGACGTCAATCCGTCAGGCAAGCTACCGACGACCTTCCCCAAGCGGATCCAGGACAACCCAGCCTATATCAATTACCCCGGGGAGAACGGGAAGGTGCTGTACGGCGAAGGGATCTTTGTCGGCTACCGATACTATGACAAGAAGGACGTCGAGCCGCTCTTTCCCTTTGGCCACGGCCTGTCGTACACGACCTTTGCCTACCGCAATCTGACTTTGAGCGCTGCCGAATATGAGCCGGAGGATGAGATCAGGGTCGGCGTCGACGTGCAGAACACGGGGAACCTCGCCGGTCAGGAAGTAGTGCAACTGTACGTCCGCGACCTGAAGTCAAGCCTGGCCCGCCCAGAAAAGGAGCTGAAGGCATTTGCCAAGGTGGCACTAGAGCCAGGTGAAACTCGGACGATCACCTTCTGTCTCGGACAGGATGCGCTGCCGTTCTACGACCCGGCCCGCGGGCAGTGGGTGGTTGAGCCAGGGGAGTTTGAGATCCTCGTCGGCAGCTCCTCCCGCGACATCCGCCTGACGGGCCGATTTACGATAGGAGAAGGAGTGGCCGCAGCGCCGGCAGCCAGGCTGCACACCGGACTGCCCTTGGGTGTGCTGCTGGAGGACGAGGCGGGCAAGGCCATCCTGGAAAAGCACATACCCGAGATGCAAGGTACGCCGGACCTGTCAATGGCAATGGGGATGTCGCTGGACGAGATTGCCGCGTATGTGCCGCACCTACTGACCGAGGCCAGGCTTAAGGCGATCAATGAGGATTTAGCGGCAATCTAGCAGCTAGACCGCCCCCACCTTACCTGCCAGCGCATCGACCCAGGCTGGGTCGATGCGCTGCAGTCGTTTCTTTTTCAGGTTCTCTTTGATGATCCAGGCCACGTCCGGGTCGGCGACGGCGAGCCACTTCTCTATAGCCAGCTTGCCCTCAGCCGGCAGCGCCGCAACAGCGACGCTCCAGCAGTAGCCCAGGGCTTGTCTCAGAGTCTTGAAGGCATCGTTCTTTCGATCTTCCGCGATGGCGACCGAGGTGGTTATGCCATCCAGGAGTTCCAGGACACGCCGCGCGTGCCTTGGCTTGGTGAGCAGCCTGGGCTCACACAGAGCGGCAGCCGCCGCTCGCTTTTCCAGCCAGTTCCCCTGGCTCCAGACTGCCATCTCGGCCAGCAGGGCATCCATGTCCCGGTCACCCAGGCGCTGGAGAGCCATAGCCACTCCTTCACGCATCCGCCAGCGCGGATCACAGGCGCAGCCGCGCAGGATAGACAAGACTGTGCGGTCACCCTCGGCCAGAAGCCGGCCCAGTCCGACGACGCCGCACACAGCCAGGAACTGCTCCGGTGAGTTGACCGGCGCCCGTTCTGGGTCGAGGGTCAGCCAGCGCCGAAACTGAGCTTCGCCTCCCTCGTCGGCAACGGCCTGCAACAACTCCAGGTTGGCCCGTGGCCCTGGCAGGCCCGATTCCTGCAATAGGAAAGAGTCCCAGTCGTCTAGGGTGCGCAGGATCTGCCGGTAGCGATCTGCTTTGCTCACCCGATCAAACTGCGGGCCATATCCACGGCGGTCGCCGCGTCGGGGGCATAGGCGTCGGCGCCGATCTGCTCGGCATAGGCGGCCGTCACCGGCGCGCCGCCGATCACTACCTTGATCGCATCACGCACGCCCGCTTCCTCCAGAGCATCGATGGTGGCCTTCATGTTGACCATGGTCGTCGTCAGCAGGGCGCTCATACCGACCAGCTCAGGCCGGTGCTCACGGACGGCAGTCACAAACCCCTCAGGCGAGACATCAGCCCCAAGATCGATGGTCTCGAATCCCGCCCCTTCCAGCATCATCTTGACCAGGTTCTTGCCGATGTCGTGCAGGTCGCCCTTGACCGTGCCGATGACGAACTTGCCAGCACTGGGCACGCCAGTCTCGGCCAGCAGCGGGCGAAGAACACCCATGCCAGCGTGCATGGCCCGGGCAGCGACCAGCACCTCCGGGACGAACAGGTCGCCGGCCTTAAAGTCCTTGCCGACCTCGTCCATGCCGGCGATCAGGCCACCGGAAAGGATCTGCTGAGGTGTAAGGCCCTGATCGAGGGCCTGCTGGACCAGATCGACGACGACTGTGTCCTCGCCATTGTACAGGTTCGATGCGATCTCTTGTAAGATGTCTGCCATGTGTCCCCCCTGAGAATAGCACTCTCCCCGCCGCCCTTTGGGCTGCGCCAAACATCGGCCACCCCAGCCCGACCAATGGGCCGACGGGGCTGTGCGAAGCTATTATATCCGTATTGTCTGCTTTGTCAATCGGGTGTGTGGAGGGAACAAGTAGCTTTTGGATTCTGTATTTGAGTGCGAGCAGGCCCAAGGATCTGGAGAGCCCTTTGCGCTGGGGGATTTGGCTAGTATGAGCGATCCGTGATACTATGACAGATGCAAAGAGGAGGTCGACGTGGAATTCTCACCTGCAGTCAGAACGAGCAATATCGAAGCGATGAAGAGCAGCCTGCTCGACGTTGTCGTCATTGGCGGGGGCATCACTGGGGCGGGCATCGCCCGAGATACGGCCATGCGCGGGTTGAGTGTGGGCCTACTGGAAAAGGAGGATTTCGCCAGCGGCACCAGCAGCAAGTCAGCCCGGCTGGTCCACGGCGGAGTTCGCTACCTGGAAAACCGCCAGTTTGGCCTGGTTCTGAGCGCATGCACCGAACGGCACGCCCTGCACCGGCTGGCTCCCCGGCTGGTGCGGCCCCTGGCCTTTACCTTCCCCGTGTACCGCACCTCCAAGAACAGCCTGCTCACCATCCGAGTGGGGATGTGGCTGTATGATCTGATGGCCCTGTTTCGTACCATCCAGCGGCACAAGATGATGGGAGCCGAACAGGCATCTGTCCAGGAGCCAGGGCTGTCACGGCAGGGGCTGGTGGGGGCGGCTTCTTACTATGATTGCCTGACCGACGACGCGCGGCTGACCTTGACCACAATCCAGTCGGCCCACCGCTGTGGGGCGCTGGCGGCTAACCACGTCGAGGCAGTCGGCCTGGTGAAGGACGAGGGCAGGGTAGCCGGAGTGCAGGTCGTCGACCAGATTGACGGCGAGCGATTTGCCGTGCGGGCCAGGGTGACGGTCAACGCCGCCGGTGTATGGGTGGATCGGATCCGGCTCATGGATGACCCAAGCACAGACAGGATGATCCGGGTGAATCGCGGCAGCCACCTTGTTCTGCCGCGGCACAAGCTGCAGATCCACAACGCCGTGGCTTTTGGCAGCGCCGACGGCCAGCGGGCGATGTACGCCGTACCGTGGGGGGAGACCTGCATCGTCGGCACCACGGACGTCGATCATGGGTGGGAGCTGGACCAGGTATATGCCACCGCGGAGGAGGTTGAGTCGATGCTGGCCTCGGTCAACGCCGCTTTTCCCGATGCCAGGCTGACACCCGGCGACATCATCAGCACCTACGCCGGCCTCAGGCCGCTGATCGCCGGCAAGGAGGAGGCTGCCTACCAGGCATCACGCGACCATCACATTGTGGAGAGCGAGGCCGGACTGGTATCGATCGCAGGCGGCAAGCTGACCACCTACCGCCGCATGGCCGAGGATCTGGTCGACGTCGTATCCAAAAAACTGGAGAAGGTATTCAACGTCAAAACTGAAGGGTGCGAGACCCGCGACTGCCCTCTGGCGGAAACCACATTCGACCTGGATCGAGAGGTGACCCGGCTGGTTGGGGAATATCCCTATCTCGACCACGATGTGGTGACGCACCTAGCCCTGGCCTACGGCCCTGCAAGCCCTCAAGTCCTGGCTTTTGCCCAGGATGACGCAGGGATGAGATCAAGGCTCGTGCCCAACCTGCCGTACATCCTGGCCGAAGTGCCATACGTGATAAAGCACGAGATGGCTTTGACGCTGAACGACGTGCTGATCCGGCGAATGCATGTCATCCACGAAGCCAGCGACCAAGGGGTAGACTGCGCACCGCTGGTAGCTGCAACGATGGCTCCCCATCTGGGATGGGATGCGGCTGAGATCGGACAGCAGGTGGACGACTATTTCCAACAGGTAGCGCTGAGTCGGGCGTTCGAGGCCAGGAGGGATTAACCGATGACCAAGAAGGCGCGATATTCTCCGCCATGGACCGAATCCCCGCCGCCGCCAGGGAGCTTTCGCTCGATCCTGAAATGGGGCAGCCCGACCGAGTTCAAACACCCCAACCACAGGCTGTACGAGCTGATGAAGCAGGTTTTTGGCCTGACCGACGCCGACTTTCAGGAGCGGACCAACACCGGTGAAATGCCGGTCACAGTCGATCAGCCCTGCCGCCTGTCTCCAGAGACACTGGCCGGGCTGGCCGAGATCGTCGGCGAGGAAAATTGCAAGACCGACGCTTGGTCGCGGACCAGTGCCTGCTACGGCAAGGCGGCGTTGGATGTAGCGCGCCTACGGGCCGGCGTCGTCGAAAACCCACCCGAAGCAGTCGTCGACCCGCGTGATGCCAACGACGTGCGCCGGCTGGTGGCCTTTTGCCACGAGCACCGCATCCCGATCACTCCTTTCGGCGCCGGGTCAGGCGTGACGCAGGGGTCGGAATGCACAAAAGGGGGCATCTCGCTGCGCCTGAGCACCCACATGAACCGCATCCTGGGCCTGAACCCGATCGACCAGACCGTGACCGTTGAGCCGGGCATCTACGGGCCGGCGTTGGAGGAGGCGCTGAACGAGGCTCCCAAGCACTTTGGTGCCCCCCACCGCTATACCTGCGGCCACTTTCCCCAATCGTTCGAGTATTCGACCGTCGGCGGCTGGGTGGTCACGCGTGGGGCAGGCCAGAATTCCACCTATTATGGCAAGATTGAGCAGTTGGTCCTGTCGCAAAAGTATGTCACCCCTGTTGGCGACATTGTCACGGTGGATGTGCCTGGCAAGGCCACCGGGCCGGACATCGATCAGATCATGATCGGCTCCGAAGGGGCGTATGGCATCCTGGTTGAAGCCACGCTCAAGCTCCACCGCTACCTGCCTGAAAACCGCCAGCGATTCAGCTTTGTCTTTCATAATTGGGAAGCGGGCTGCAAGGCCTGCCGCGAGGTGATGCAGGGCGAGTTTGGCTTTCCGTCGGTATTCCGGCTGTCGGACCCCGAAGAAACCGACGTGGCGTTCAAGCTGTACGGGTTGGAAGGGACACCTCTCGACCCGCTCCTGACGCGGTTGGGTTACCGACCCGGAGAACGCTGCCTGCTGTTGGGGCACACTGACGGCGACAGGGACCTGGGTAAGCTGATCAAGCGCAAGATCGGCCGCATCTGCAAGCAACACGGCGCGCTGGCCACAAGCGGTTATGCCACGCGGCGGTGGGAGCACGGCCGCTTTCGCGATCCGTATCTGCGCGAGGATCTGGGGGATTTTGGGATCGTGCTCGATACGCTCGAGTGCGGTGTGAACTGGACCAATCTGCCGTGCGTGTGGGCCGGGGTGCGGGAATATTGCCACTCCCGGCCACGAACCATCTGCATGTGCCATGCATCGCATTTTTATCCGCAGGGAGCGAACCTGTATTTCATCTTTATCGCCCGCATGGACAGCATCGAGGAATACCTGGAGTTTCAGGCCGGCATTTTGGATGCAATCCGCAAGTATGGGGCGACGATGAGCCACCATCACGGCATCGGCAAGATGACGGCGCCGTGGCTGGAGGGCCAGATCGGCACAAATCAACTCGCGGTTCTGCGGGCGCTGAAGCGGCACTTTGATCCGCACGATATCATGAACCCGGGTGGGACACTGGCATTGGATCTGCCGCCCGAACAGAGACGCAAATAGGCCACGCCGCATGGGCAGTTAGGTGATCGGCTGTCCCAGAGGGGATGTGAGGGTTCCTATGCCCGTGGGACGGGGGTTGCCTTGGTAAAAGAGAGGCGACGCTCGGTGCCTTGTCGCAGGCGTTGAATGTTGGGCCGATGGGCGTTGACGATGATGATCCAGGCCAGGATGCCGTACAGGATATAGACCGAGACCAAGATGCCGATCAGATGTAGAGCCAGCAGAAGGAAAGGCATCGCAGTCAGGACGGTCAGAGAGCCGACCGACGCATAGCGGGTTGCGACGATGACCAGAACCAGCAGGATGATCAGGCCCAGGCCGGCCGGCCAATAGATAGCGCCCAGCGCTCCCAACGAAGTGCCCACGCCAGCCCCGCCGCGAAAGCGGATGGCAAACGAATAGTTGTGTCCCAAGATAGCTGCCGCACCGGCCAGCACTTCAGCCACCGGTAGGCCGCTGATCTGGCCGGCCACCCACACCGCTAATGCCCCCTTGCCGACATCTAGTGCGCCGGTGAGCAGGGCAGGCAGCAACCCCAGCACGCGAAATACGTTCGTGCCCCCTGTCCGGCCGCTGTGATGGCGCAGGATGTCGACACCCCACAGTTTGCTTACCAAGTACCCGGATGGAAAGCTACCCAGGACATAGCCCAACACAGCCGCGGCGACTACCAGCATTATCTGCATGGGTTGTTTGCACCTCTCTGCTGCCTATTCATAGCACAACATAGGCAAAAACACAAAAACGACGATCTGGTTACGCTAGTACTTGTCGCCATGGGTCCTGACATTAGCTTGACATGAGGCGTCGGGGTGTGTTACAATCGCGACGGGAGGAGTCGAGCGATGCAGATCCTGACTATCCTGTGGTTGAGTTCGTGGCTTGCCTTGGGCGGGCAGCCACACGCGGCAGCAGCCGCCCCTACCGGAGCGCCAGAGGTTCAGGTGTTGACGACGACGTTGACTATTCCCACATATCCTTACGCCAACTTCCTGGAGCCTCAACACTCGGACATCTACAATATGACCTACTACCGGCTCAATTGGAGCGAGTACGAGGCCTCCAACCCACAGCCATCACCCCACGACTATACGGCAGTGGTGGTGGAAAACAACTGGCTGCGGCTTACCTTCCTGCCCGAGCTGGGCGGCCGGCTGTACGGGGTGACGGTCAAGGCGACAGGTGAAGAACTGCTCTACCAAAACCCGGTCATCAAGCCCACCCGTTGGGGGCCACCTGAACAGGGATGGTGGCTAGCCGCAGGAGGGATCGAGTGGTGCCTGCCGGTAGAGGAGCATGGCTACGAGTGGGGGGAGGAATGGTATTACAGCGTGTCGACCACGGCACAGGGGGCAACGGTCTGGCTATGGGATACATTCTCTGAAGAGCGGGTACGGGCCGAAATCAGTGTCCACCTGCCGGCGGATCGGGCCGCTTTTACGGTTACTCCACGGTTGGAGAACCCGACCGGAGACCCAGTGACGTTCGAGTTCTGGGACAATGCCATGCTGGCTCCCGGCGCAGCCAACACAATCGGACCCGAACTGCGCTTCGTGGTGCCGATCGACCAGGTCACGGTCCACAGCCGGGGAGACGGCTATCTCCCCGGCGCTGGCGAGCCGATGAGCTGGCCAACTTATAACAGCACCGACTATTCCCGGCTGGGCAACTGGAACCAATGGCTCGGCTTTTTCGCCCGCCCCCAGGCGGCGCAGGATTGGGCCGGCGTCTATGCCGAGGGGGTCAAGCGCGGTGTGGCCCGCGTCTTTCCCAAGGAGGTGGCGGTCGGAGTCAAGGGTTTTGGTTTTGGCTGGAGCAATCCGATCGATCCGGACACCTGGACGGACGACGACAGCATGTACGTCGAGCTGCATGGTGGGCCAGCGCCGACCTTCTGGGATGCGATCACCCTCAACCCCGGGCAAACCCTGGAATGGACCGAGACCTGGCTGCCACTGCGAGACATCCCGACGTTGAGCCTGGCCACCCCAAACCTGGCTTTGGGGCTCCAAGCCAGTGGAGCGGATCTCGACCTGGGCGCCGTTCTGGCCAGAGGCGGGACCGACATCAGCCTGCGGCTGTGGCGCCAAGCCGACTGTACTCCATTATGGCACCAGGACGGCCTGAGCCTTGCCCCGGGTGAGGCTTATACGGCACACCTGGCCGGGATTGGGCTGGCAGTAGAAGAAGTGGTGCTCGGCGTGCTGGAGGGCAGCAGCCTGCTGGCCCTCAGCGGCGACCTCACCTGCCCGGCGGTCACGTCGCAGGTGGATGCGCTGGGCACTGTGCAGACGACACCCGATTTCACGGTGCAGTGGAGCGCTGGCGACCCCGGCGGTGTGCTGACCAGCTATGACATCCAGGCACGCGACGGCGACGCGGAAGCGCCCTGGATCGATTGGCTCACTGCGACAACCAGCACGCCAGCTATTTTTCACGGCCAGGAAGGCCATACCTATAGCTTTCGCAGTCGCGCCCGGGACCTCTGGGGTCAGGTGGAAAGGTGGCCGACCGGCGGTTGGGAAGATACCTTTACCACGGTCCTGCTTGAACCGGCCCCGGTGCTGATCACCTCCGACAAGATAGCCTGGCCGGTGTGCGTGTCCCCCGGCGACCAGGTAGAGTTCCAGATCCACCTGGACAACACCGGCAACCTGTCGACCACAGTCCAGATGACCGACCCGCTGCCGGTCAACCTTGCAGTCACCGCCGGGCCATGGATCAGCCCTACCCTGCCGCCGCCAGCGCTGATCAGCAGCACAGTGACTTGGAGCGGCACCCTGACCGCCGGCCAGACCGGGGTCACCATCGGCTTTACGGCGCAGGTGTTGGACATCCAACCAGGCGGGGCAATCACCAACACAGCCTGGATCGATTACGCTGCCCATCCTAGCCTACAGCGTCGAGCGGTACTCAGGCAGTGCCTGCGCCTCTACCTGCCCTTGATCCTCAAATATGGTTAGATAGCCCCCTGTCGTGATCCAGATTTCGCGCTGGAAGCCGACCAGATAGGCCACGCCTGCCGGCGTCCTTGACCTGCCGGTCATAGGGGCGTATAATTGGCTCAGGAGGAGCCCATGATCCCACTTTCGTACTTGGCCGGTATAGAAGAAAAACCAAGTGAGACTGGCGAGATCAGCAAGAACGTCGATTTCCTGTGGGGTGTCAAGATCCCGATGCGGGATGGCATCCACTTGAACGCCACCGTATACAAGCCCAAGAGGCCTGATCCGGTTCCGGCAATCTTGACCCTCACACCCTACATCGCCGACTCGTATCATCCTCGCGCTTTCCACTTTGCCCAGCATGGCTATGCTTTCGTCCTGGTCGACTGCCGCGGCCGGGGTAACTCCGAAGGCGAATTCGAACCGTTCATGAACGAAGGGCCCGACGGCTACGATCTTGTCGAATGGCTGGCTGCTCAGCCGTGGTGCGACGGCTCGGTGACGATGTGGGGCGGATCATACGGCGGTTTCAATCAATGGATGACGCTCAAAGAGCTTCCAGCACATCTCAAAACGATCGTGCCGGTCGCGTCCGCCCATCAAGGCGTGGATTTTCCTTTCTTCAAGAATATCTTTTACTCCTACGAGATGCAGTGGTTAACGCTCGTCAGCGGGTCGACCGGGAACAGCAATCTGTTTGGTGAACAGGCCTTTTGGATCGAAAAGTTCCGGGAGCTGTATCTCAACCATCTGCCGTTCAAGGAGCTCGACCGCGTCGTCGGCAACAGCTCTACCTGCTTCCAGACCTGGCTGCAGCATCCAATGCCCGGCCCATACTGGGATCAGTTGGCGCTCAGTCCGGCCGACTATGACCGGATCAACGTCCCGATCTTGACTATCACCGGGCACTATGACGGGGACCAACCGGGCGCGATGCACTACTATCAGTGTCACATGGCATCGGCATCGCCAGCCCGCGATCGACACTACTTGGTCATCGGTCCCTGGGATCACGCCGGGACGCGCACGCCTAATAAGGAGTTCGGCGGTCTCAAGTTCGGCGATGCGAGCCTGGTGGACCTGAACAAGCTCCACGTGGAATGGTACAATTGGACAATGAAGGGCGGCCCGCAGCCCGAGTTCTTGAAGAAGCGGGTGGCCTACTATGTCATGGGCGCAGAGGAGTGGAAATACGCCGACAGCCTCGACGCTATCGCCGGTAGCCCCAAGCGCCTATACCTGAGCTCTGACGGCGCGGCCAACGACGTGTTCCGGTCTGGCGGCATGGACGAGACCCCGCCGGGCCAATCGGCGCCGGATCACTATGCGTACGATCCCCTGGACGTGCGCCCTGCCGACCTCGAGCAAGAAGAGGTCAAGGGCTATTTGACCGACCAGCGCTACGCACTCAACCTGTTTGGCAACGGCTTGGTCTACCACAGCGCGCCGTTCGCCGAAGCGACCGAGATCACCGGCTATCCGAAGCTGGTAGCCTGGATCGCCCTAGACGTGCCGGATACCGATTTCCAAGTACAGATCTCAGAGATCATGCCAGACGGCGCACACATCCTCCTGGCGCAGGACATGCTGCGCGGCAGGTATCGCGAATCGCTCCGGCAAGAGAAGCTGGTTGTGCCGGGCGAGATAAACCGGTACGAGTTTGACAGTTTCACCTTTTTCTCGCGCCAGATCGCCAAGGGCAGCCGACTGCGGCTGGTGCTCACCTGCCCGAATTCGGTCTATGTGCAGAAAAACTATAATAGCGGCGGTGTTGTCGCGGAAGAGTCAAGCCACGATGCGCGCACAGCCCATGTGACGCTGTACCACGACGGGGAACATCCCAGTTACGTGGAGCTGCCTATTGTCGCGCCGGCAGCAACCGGCAGCGGCTAAACCGATCACCACAGAAAAGGAGAGGTTCTCATGCGAGACAGGATCGAAGCTGCCTTGAAAAGCAGCAAAGCGGATTATACCGAGATCCGCATCGAACAGCGGGACGCCACGACGGTGGCCTTTCGCGGCAAGAATCTGGAGACGGCCAGTGCAGTGGTCGACACGGGTGGGATTGTGCGCTGCCTGTGCCGGAACAACGGCTGGGGCGTGGTCACATTCAACACCTTGGACGATCTGCCGGCGAGGGTGGAACAGGCTTACCAGTGCGCCCGGGCGGCTCACAGCGAACAGCCGATCGATCTGGTGCCAATCTCGGCTGTACAGGAGCAGATCACTGCATCGCTGGATGCCAAGCACGATTTCCGAGGGCTCTCGATGGCAGAGAAAAAAGCGCTGGCTGAGAGCTATAACAACATCATGCTCACTTTTAGCGACAAGATCGTCGACACGCAGGCCTACTATGGCGATTCGTTTACCCGCCTGATCCTTGCTACGTCCGACGGCACATTCATCGAGGAGGAACGGCCGATGGTCAGCGTGGTTGCTGCCGCGGTTGCCCGAGACGGTGATAATGTGCAGAGCGCCCACGAAACGCGCTCGGGGCAGCACGGGTTCGACTTTGTGCAGGGTTGCGAGCACCTGGCTCGGACGGCAGCGCAGCGGGCCGTGGATCTGTTGAACGCCCAGACAGTAGTCGGTGGGCAATATCCGGTGGTCATCGACCCGGTGCTGGCTGGGGTGTTTATCCACGAGGCTTTTGGGCACCTGTCCGAGTCGGATTTCGTGTACGAAAACCCCAAAGCGAAGGAGATGATGGTCATGGGCCGGCGCTTTGGCCAGGATTTCTTGACCGTGTTCGACGATGGCTCGATCCCCGGGCTGCGCGGCACACACCGCTACGACGACGAAGGCACACCCACCCGGCGAAACGACTTGATCAAGAATGGCGTCCTGGTCGGGCGGCTGCACTCGCGCGAGACGGCGGCCAAAATGGGCGAACCAATCACTGGAAATGCCCGCGCCATCAACTATCGCCACCCACCCATCGTCCGCATGACCAACACGGCTATCGAAGCCGGGACAACCTCCTTTGAGGAGATGATCAAGGGCATCAAGCTCGGCATCTATGCCTGCGACGCCTATGGCGGAAATACGGCGTTGGAGAACTTTTCGTTCAGCTCCGGCTATGCCTACATGATCCGCGACGGGCAGATCGCCGAGATGGTCAAGGATGTGATCCTGGCTGGCAACCTGTTCGCCACACTGCTGAACATCGACGCCGTTGGCAATGACTTTCAGTGGATCCACCACGCCGGAGGCTGCGGCAAGGGCGGCCAGTTCCCGCTGCCGGTGGCTTTTGGCGCACCGCACGTCCGAATCCAGGACGTCGTCATCGGCGGAAAGTAGAGGAGGGAAGACAATGGACATCCTGAAACAGTTACAGACGGAGGCCGAGCAGGTCGAGGTCGTTCATTTGCGAAACGAGTCCACTACGATCGAGTTCGAGGCGAATCGATTCAAGACCAGCAAGGTCGAAGAGACCAGCGGCATTGCGGCACGTGTGGTGCGCAATGGACGGCTGGGTTTTTCCGCTTCGAGCGACGACAAAGCACTGGATCGGCTGGTAACCAACGTCCTCGAATCGGCCGCTTGGGGGGACAAAGTGCCGATCACCTTCCCAACGCCGCAAGCCGCATCACAGGTCAAGACGTTCGACCCGGCCATCCCGGAGCTGCCTGTGGCGCGCCTGGTAGAGATCGGACAGGAGATCGTCGACCTGATCTTGTCGGTCGAGCCGGGAGCGCAGGTCAACGTCAATCTGAACCGGGGCGTGCAGCAGATCAAGATCCAGAACCAGGCAGGGGTCGAGGCCTCGTTTAGGCGCTCGCCGCTGTCGATCGGGGCTGAGGTTGACCGCATCGAGGGCGACGACGTGCTGATCCTGTACGATATGCTGGGGACAACCACCTGGGATGAAGACTATCTAGCCTTTGCCCACCGCCTGGTCGACAAGCTCAAACTAGCCTGCACCCTCACGACGATGCGCTCCGGCAAGATGCCGGTGCTGTTCTCGCCAACCGGGTCCCTGGTGCTGGGCCTGCCGCTGATGGAGGGATTGAACGGTAAGAATGTGTTCACCGGGATCTCGCCGATCCGGGGCAAGGTAGGTGAGAAGCTATTCGACGACAAGATCACTGTCGTAGACGACGGAGCGTTGGATGGCAAGTACGGCAGCGCCCCGTACGACGACGAAGGGGTACCGCATCGCCGCAACGTGCTGGTTGAGCGTGGTGTGCTAAAGGGTTTTTTGTACGACTTGAAGACGGCGGCTCAATCGGGCGTCGAGTCGACAGGTAATGGATCGCGCGGGCTATTCAACCCCCCTGCCCCTGAGCCGACCAATCTGATCCTGGCCGGTGGAAGCACTCCCCTGTCCGAAATGATCGCCGGCATCGATGAAGGGCTACTAGTCGAAGATATCCTCGGATTGGGTCAGGGCAACATCATCTCTGGCGCGTTTTCCAACCCACTGGGATTGGCGTTCAAGATCGAAAAGGGCGAGATCGTGGGCCGGGTAAAGGATGTGTCGATCGCCGGCAATGTCTATGACCTGCTGAAGGAAGTGGCGGCGGTCAGCCAGGAGACACTGTGGGTGTATGGCAGACTGTGCATGCCGTACGTGCTGCTGCCGGAAATGAATGTTGTAGCCAAGGAATAGGGCCGGATCGCCCTGCATAAGCAATGGTTCGCAGGACAAAGGGCTGGGACTGAAATCTTGTTTCAGTCCCAGCTTTGGTGTCGCCAATGGCAAGAGCCAATGCCCTGGCCGAACAGGCGCCTCTGATTATTGACTAAGGAAAGCGCCGCAGGGCAGCCCGCGCGGCATAGTAGCCGCACAAGCCGTGCACGCCACCTCCCGGCGGCGTGGACGATGAGCACAGATAGAGGCCCCGCACCGGTGTCGTATAAGGGTCCAAGCGGGCTACAGGCCGGGTGAAAAGCTGGCGTAGGTCTTGGACGCCTGCGTTAATATCGCCTCCAATATAGTTGGGATTATAAGCCTCCATGTCAGCGGCTGTAAGGGTGCGGCGGGCGAGGATGCGATCTCGAAAGCCCGGGGCAAAGCGCTCAAACTGCGCCTCAAGCCGGTCCGTCATATCCTCGGTCGAGCCGTGAGGGACATGACAATAAGCCCACACCGTATGCTTGCCCGCAGGCGCGCGCGTCGGATCGAAGAGGCTTTGCTGAGCCGCCAGCACGAACGGCCGTTCTGGATGCTCCCCGCGCCAGATGGCCGCTTCGGCAACCGCGATCTCTTCCATAGTGCCGCCGATGTGGACCGTTCCGGCGCGCAAGCACTCTTTCGCCCGCCAGGGGATCGGACCGTCGAGGGCGTAATCGGCCTTGAAAACGCCGGGACCATAGCGGTAGCGGGCCAATGCCCGCCGGTAGCTCACCGGAAGCTGCTCACCCACAATCTGAACTAGTTGGCGCGGGGAGGTATCAAACAGGATAGCCCGGGCGTCCGGCAAGTCCGCCCTTGAGCGCACGGGGTGGCTTGTAACAATCTCCCCACCCAACGACTTGAGATGAGCGCCCAGCGCGTCTGCGATCCGCTGCGAGCCGCCACGAGCCATGGGCCAGCCTATCGCGTGAGCCACAAGGGCAAGCACGAACCCAAACGCGGCCGTAGCCGGCTTTGACAAGGGCATCATCGCATGTGAGGCCATGCCGGCCAAGACGGCGCGAGCCCGCTCGCCGCGAAAGGCCAGCCGGGCCAGTGTGACGGCCGGCAGCAGCCCAACCAGCCCAAATCGGGCCATCAGCAATGGGTGGCGTGGAACCCGCAGCGGTCCAAGGAGATCGCCCAAAAGCCCCTGCCAGCCTGCGACCAGTGGACCTATCAGCCGGCGATAGGCGGTTCCGTCCGGCCCGAGGCTCACCGCGGTCTCTTCGACCGTACCTTCCACCAGCACGGCGGTTCCATCGTCGAGAGGATGGGCCAGGCAGACAGGCGGCATGATCCACTCCAGGCCGTACCGGGCCAGGGACAAGTCGCGGAAAAAGGGTGAGGCTACCCCCAGAGGATGGAGGGCCGAGCAAATATCGTGGCTAAAGCCAGGCAAGGTCAGCTCGGCTGAGCGTGTCCCTCCCCCGATCGTCTCCTTTGCCTCCAGCACCAAAACCGATTTGCCGGCGCGGGCAAGAGTAATGCCAGCCGCGAGGCCGTTGGGGCCAGCACCGACGATCACCGCATCATAGATCACCGCGCACCCTGACTGCCAAGCCAGCGTACCGGCATGTGCAAAGCGTTGCGAATGGCCGCGTTGTACCACAGGTTTTTCACCCTTGACCACTGCAAGCTTGAATCCAGCATGGCGGATTGCTGGCTGACAGGCTGCCCCTCGACTCCGAAATGGGCCGCCAGGTTCTTCAGAGTGTCCTGCCAGAACCGATCCTCCGGCTTGGTGGCAATGCCCAGCCGGACCGCAATCTCGAACAAAGGATCGCTGGCCCGCAGAAGCGCGTGAACTTGAGCAACAGGGGTACCGTTCTCATCGCGAGCGCTAAAGGTGATCATGCCGCCGAACATGTGTCCCTCCGCGCCGATAAAGCAGAACGATTCGTCGTCGGCATAGACAACCAGGATGCCGGTGGCGATGATCACACCCGCCGGGCCTTTGAGATTCAACAAGGCCGTGTCGCCAGCCTCGATCGGCTTTTCAGCCCCCCAAAAGCGACCACTCGGCGGCCAAAAGCTGCCAAAGTGCTCCTTCCAGGTTCGCACGACTTTTGCCGGGGTCGCGGCCGAGCCCACCAATCGGATCGCGTAGGTCCTTCGCCACAACGGGCCAAAGCCTCTCACCGGGCCGGTTGTGCGCCTGCCCTCGGTGTTGGTGTTGATCGCCTTTTTCGGTATAGAGGGGAGAGTAAGCCGGTCTACAGGGTTGGCCCACTCACCCGAATGCCCTGTTGCTTGCATTGCCCGTGATCCAACCGTGGGCGCCTCGATCTCGATGCCCGACCCGGAAAAGCCGCCTAACGCTTCGGCCTCGTCCGTGTAAAGGCCCACCATCTCGTCGAGGTGGGTCAGCTCAAAAGCTCGCCGGCAATGCTCGCTCAAACCATAGGCCAGCAGCCGCTGCTTACGCCCGCGGGCGCGCGCCAGCAACGCGATGAGGAGTCCAGCGCCGAGGCTATCGATAGAGAGCACCTCGCTCAAATTGAGGATGATAACCCG
>JAFGOG010000426.1 GCA_016926595.1 Anaerolineae bacterium | reverse complement strand
TGGATGCAACCAATTGTCGATGCAGTTGGAGCCAAACTACTTGTCACGGACGACGCCGATCTTCGAACAGTCACGAAGCGGCAACTGACTTGACACGTTCCAAACAATCAAGTAAAATGTGCTCAAGCAGTGGGAGGAACTTTACCAGCTGAAGATCGCGGTTGGGGAACGAAAAAGCCACCTGGCTGCAGCCAGATGGCTTTGGAAGACCCCAACAATCGAGACAACCGGTTCAAAGACCAGGTGGGGGGATGATTTCTGATAGCGATTTTTACTTGACTCGGGCTCCACGGGATTTGAACCCGCGGTCTTCGGCTTGACAGGCCGACATGTTAACCACTACACCACGCCCCCAGTTACGCGGCGCAGTATAGCACAGGGATTCGCCTTTTGTCAAATCCAAATCAGGCGTTTGCTTGATCAATGGTTACGCACCACAAAGGGCAAAAAGACCTTGTGCTGCCCCCCGATGGTGAACGGCGCCGAGAACTCGGAGGTGTTGTTGCCGGCGTCGGTGGCCGTGGTGGTGACGTTGGGGCCGGTCAGCGTGCCGGTATAGCGCCAGTTGCCGCCGCCATCGGCGGTGGCAACGCCGTGGTAGGTCTCCCCTTCGTCGGCGCTGTCGGAAAAGAGGTGGACGAGGCAGCCGGTGCAGCCGGTGCCCCAGGCCCCACTGGCGCTCGCCGTGATGATGGTCGGCGCGGCCAGCTCTGTGTTGCCGCCGGTGTCCAGCTCGATGCCCTGGCCGCCGTTGGCCATGATCTTGTTGGCCAGGATCAGGTTGCCTGTAGCCGGGACCCCGGCCACGACCACGCCGTGGGACGTGTTGCCGGCGATCGAGTTGGACAAGATCTGGTTGCCGGCGCCGTTCAGGATGCTCACACCCTCGGCCTGGTTGTTGAGGATGAGGTTGGCCTCCACCCACTGCTCATGGGCATCCCAGATGACCACACCCTCCCCGGCGTTGTAGGCGATGAGGTTGCCGGCCAGGTCGTCGCTGCTGCCGCCGACGTGGGTGTATCGCGGCCCGTGGTGGACGATCACGCCGGCCGCCCCGTTGCCCAGGGCCTGAGAAGAACCGGCGGCCGGCATCCCGATATAATTCGCGCCCAGGCGGTTGCGGTCCGTGTTGTCGCCGGTGATTACGATGCCGTCGGCGGTATTGCCCGAGATATAGTTGCCCTGGCCGAACGCTCCGCCAATGGTATTCTCATAGGCCCCGTTGGCGATGACCACCCCCGCGTAGTTGGGCGCGCTGGTATCGCCGGTGATACTTAACCCGATCCAGTTGCCCCGGACCACGTTACCGTGCGCGGACGGGCCATTGAGGATCACTCCATTGCCGCCATTGCTGGCGATCACGTTGCGCCAGCCCTGGTTCGTGCCGCCGATGGTGTTGGAGGCGCTATAAATGCCTATGGCGTCCGTAAAGTTGATCAGAAACAGCCCATAGACCTCGCAGTTGTCGGCCGCCAGGACCAGGCCGGGGACGCTCTTGTTGTTGCCGTTCAAGGTCACGCCGGGCTGGTTTTCAGCCGCATTCCACACACTGCTGGCGTCAATCCGGAGCTGCTCGCCGATGGCCGGCAGTGCGCCAACCCCGGCGTCCAAGGGGATGTACATGCCGTTGGCGAAGGTGATGGTATCGGCCCCGGCGTAGGCGTTAGCCTCTTCGAGGGCGGCGCGCAGGGTGCAGCGGCCCAGGGCGTCCAAGCAAGAGCCGTCGCCAGGGTTGGTGTCGTGGGCGTTCGCGTCGTCCGAGTGGTGATTCACGACAAAACCGGCGGCGCGGACCGGCGTCGGCCTGACCCAAGGCAGCGCGGCCAGCAGGGCGAACCAGGCCAGCGAGACGAGTAGAAGAGATAGCCGTACGTTTTTCATCGTGATTTTTCCCTTTCCTTACTTGAGCCCCTTCTGGGCTGTAGTTTCCAGTTTGCCGGTGCAATGCTCGATGAAGAGGAGCAGATCGTCCAATCGCCGCACCCGGGCCGACTCGCCTGTGTTGACGTGCTGTACCCAACCTGCCCAGTCAGAGTCCCCTTCTTCCTGCCAGATGCGGACGACAAACGAGTCCCTGCGCGTTACTTTTGGCCCGGCATTCTGGTTCGTGCTCATAAGGAAAACAGCCACCCATTTCTGGGTGGTAGTTTAGCACAGCGCTATCTTCTGGTTATCTTTAAGTGGGGGTTGCCCGGGCGAACTAGGTTGCCAATCTTCGCCAGCGGGTGAGCAGGTCGTGGCCCTCAGCGCGCAGGGCAGCCATGTCGCGGCGGAGGGTGCGCAGGCTCACGCCCAGGACCAGGGCCAGGTCCTCGTCGCGGGGGGCAGCACCCTGGGCCTGGCCTTCGGCCAGGAGCCGCAGGATGCGCTGGCGGCGGCGCGAGGCCTTGTCGGGCAGGGCTGCATCGTCCGGGGCGTCGACTGTCCATGTGACGGTGGTGTACTCGTCGTCGCGCAGGGGGCGGCCCAGCGGCGCCTCGACGCGGGCCAGGCGCACGACGAGCTGCCGAGGCGGCAGCGTCTGCCAGGCGGCCACGATCTGGCGATGCAGGGGCACATCCTCGACAAAGCCGCGCTGCCAGGCCGGATCGGGCAGGTCGGCGCACTGTTCCTGGACCTGAACGTAGGCTCGCTCCAGGGCCGTCCGGGCCGCTTCGGTCTCGCCCGCCTCGGCCATAATCTGGTAGTGATGCAAACAGGCTTCAGGGATGAGGGGAAGATCGGGCCGGGTGGTCATCTCGGCCATGGCCTGGGTAGACAGAGAGACAGCGTCCGCCAGATCGCCCCGGCGATGATGGGTGGCTGCCAGAAGTGAGCGCACGAGCGTTTGATAGTAGATGTAACCGCTGGCCTCGTACTCTCGGAGGGCCTGGGCAAAGAGCTCCGCCGCCCGGTCCAGATCGCCGGTGGCCAGGCACAATTCTCCGGCCCGGTAGTGGACTGTGGCCTGTAAATGGGGCGAGTCCAGGTTGCGCGTGATTCCTTCCGCCTGGATCAGCGCCTGTTCGGCGGCGTCATACTCGCCGCGGTAGGTCAGCAGTTCGGCCAGGCTGGACAGCATACGCGCCTCATCATCGGCCAGGGAGAGCTCGCGGGCCAGCGGCAACCCTTCGGCCAGAACCTGGCGCGCCCGGACGAGCTGGCCGGTGTTCTTGTAGCGGGAACTGAGGTTGAGCAGGGTGATGACCTGGCCGTGCCGGTGGTCGATCTGGCGAAAGATGTCCAGGGCTTGTTGGCCGGCCTCGATGGCC
>JAFGOG010000425.1 GCA_016926595.1 Anaerolineae bacterium | reverse complement strand
GCCGTCAGGGTTGGGGTGGGTGTCTCGGTCGGCGTGAATGTTGGGGTCGGCGTTGGCGTAAGGCTGGGTGTGGGGGTCGCGGTTGGTGTGTTGGTTGGTGTGGGTGTGTTCGATGGTGTCAGCGAGGGTGTGACGCTGGGTACCTTGATCACCTTGTTTGGGAGCGACTGAACCTGGCTCACAACTTTGGCTGGTTGAATCAGGCCCCAGGCGTGCCGGATCAGAAAGACCAAGCCCGCAACCAGAGCAAGTATCAGCGCCAGGCTTGCCACGATAGCCAGGACTCTCAGGACAGGCCGGATCCAGCCCCGTTGCAGGGGCTCGCCGCAGACGGGACAGACCTCTAGATCGCCGCGGCTGGCAGCGCCGCAGTGGCGGCAACGAACCTGACCAGGTCTCCGCTGAGGCTTGCCGCACTGGGGGCAAACTATCTGCCCGGTCCGTATCTCGGTCCCGCAACGACTGCATTTTTTCATGTGTGGCTAAAAGCCGCCCCAGTTTAGAGAAGGCAGGGGATTAACTAGGTCCTGCCAGATGAGGACGAACATCAAAGCCACCAGCAGCAGCATCCCGATCAGGTGAACCAACCCCTCCCTGGCCGGATCGACGCGCTTCCCGCGGATCGCCTCTACGGCCACGAACAAAATGCGCCCTCCATCCAAACCCGGCAGTGGCAGCAGGTTGGTCATGGCAACCGCCACACTCAGGCTGCCCATCATGAGCAGCACCGGGTACCACCAGCCCATCTCGATCGAGGACTGCACGGCGTCGCCCATCAACTGCCCGACGCCTACTGGGCCAATCGGTCGCGCCAGTTCCATCGGGATCAGGCCCCGGATCAGTTGTACCGGAAAGGTCGCGATGGTAAAGCACATAGCCACCGTTTCCTTGAGCCCTGTCCACAGAGCTTCATACCACACATACTGCTTGACCGTTGTGCGTCGGCCTAGAATGACCCCCATTGCCCCTTGGCCTTGAGGTGGGTTGGTGCGCGGCACCACGCCAATGGTCAACGTCTGGCCATCGCGTTGAATGGTCAGCATTACTTCTTGTCCCAGGTGGGCCTGAGTGTGGACTTGAAGATCCTCCATAGTCAAAATGGCTGTGCCACCGGCCTGGACCACAATATCGCCAGGCTGCAATCCCGCGGCTTCCGCTGGCGAACCGGCCGCTACCTCCCGGATCACGGCATTCTCTGGGTCGGCAGCCGCCGGCACTCCCACGCCGTAGGCCAATGCGAAAAACAATACGGCCGTCAGCAGGTTCATGCCCGCCCCGGCAACCAGGACCAGGACGCGGGTGCGCTTGTTCTTGCTCGCCAGGCTGCCGGGGAAGGTGGGATCTTCTTCGCCCAGCATCTTGGTAAAGCCGCCAAAGGGGATGGCGTTGATCGAATAGATCGTCCCGGGGGCCAGAAAATCCACATGGCTGGCGGAAGCCGCTTCTGGGCTGTCGGGGTTGACCTCTTTGATGTGGGTCAGCGCGAGGTTACCCATGTCATCCGCTGTCGCTTTGTATGTCACCAGTGACCGGGCGCGCAGCCCCTCGGGCAGGTCGAAACGGCGCGGGATGACGATCTTTTTCCCGTCGATGACGATCTCGCCACGACCGCGCCACAACGTCCACACCCGAGGTGGATAGCCCATGGCGAACTCTTCGACTACTACGCCAGAGCGTTTGGCGGCGATGAAATGCCCAAACTCGTGGACAAAGACCAGGACGCTAAGGGCGATTATGAGTGATATGACTGTCGTCATGGCTCTAGCTCGACAGCATTTCGTACCAGGCCAGTTGCAGCTTTTCCAACTGTTCCTCGGTCACCGCATCGGGGTCGTCGTCAAAGCCGGGCAGGTTGAGGACCATCCTGAACAACTGGGCCATGTTCAGATCCATCGGATTGATGTCAGGATAGGCGCTGTTCAAGGCCCGGACCATCCGCGCAAAGTCGTCCCAATGCAGCGGATCGCGCGCTTCCTCAGTGTCGCGTGGATCTTTTACAGCGCGATCCATCAGGGCGGCGGCCTTTTGCAGCTCGCCGCGGCGGGTGTAATAGTCGGCCAGGGTGGCCCGCAGGGCATCGGCAGCCAATACCGAGCAGTGCATCTTGATCGGCGGCAGCCCGTCGAGCGCTTCGGCAATTGCCCGGTTGGTGATCTCGAGCGCTTCGTCGACCGTCTTGCCCTTGATCAGCTCGGTGGCCATCGAGCTGGTAGCAATGGCCGCGCCGCAGCCAAAGGTCCGGAATTTGACGTCGGCGATGACGTCGTCCTGGATCTTGACCGACATCTCCATCAGATCACCGCACACGGGGTTGCCTGTCCGGCCCACCCCGTCGGCATCGTCGATGACCCCCACGTTGCGGGGGTTCATGAAATGATCCATCACCTTATCGCTGTATTGCAACTCTAACTCTCCTCGCACACTTTTATACGTGAACGTTGCTTGCAAACGTCTTGTTCCACAGAGACCCTCTCGAGAGGGCCTGTGCGTCACATCCTAGAACAGATGCCAGCTCACCAACCGCACCCCATCGCCCGGCCCGCTTGCTATGACCTCCTGGACGCCTGGCAACACCTGTAGTCGCTTTTCTACCTCGACTGCGGCGGCCGCCCGGCACAGGCAGTGCACATTGGGGCCGGCATCGAGGGTGAAATAGACTTCCAGCCCGCCAGCGCGCCAGGCTCGCACTGCCTGCAGCACGGCCACCGTCGCCGGCAGCCAGTACAACAACGACGGCTGTGAAGTCATCATCACTCCGTGCATTGCCAACGCGTCAGCCTCGATAGCCGGCCCCATCGCCGCCAGGTCCTGCCGGGCCAGGCCATCCTTGACCGCCGCCAGCCACCCTGGCACGGCGGCCAAGCGCGCCTCGTGGAGCGGGCTGGTTGGCGCCAGAATATGGCCATCGTGCGAGCCAACCGCTTTGGGCTGGTCGGTGACGATGGCGATCACGTCGCGCAGATCCCAGTGTTCCGGCGGCGCGATCTGGCGCGCCTCTTCTTTTTCCCAAAGAGCGAAACCTGCCGGCACCGACCGGCAGGCCGATCCCGATCCCAGCCGTGCCAGGCGCGACAGTCCAGCCTCGTCCAGGCTCAAGCCCGCCGCCTGCGCTGCGGCCAGTGTCAACGCCGCAAAAGCCGACGAGGACGATGCCAGCCCGGTGCCGGCCGGAAAATCGTTGCGGCTGGCCACCCGGGCGCGCTCACCGCTGCCGGCCAGCGCCCGCACCCGATCGAGGTGAGCTGCGACCCGATCCAAGGCCTGCCCCGCGGCGGTACGGCCGTCGATCTCTGCCACGTCAGCGGCGCGGCCGGGCCTGAACTCGACCGTCGTCACTGTCGTCAGGGCAGCCAGGTTCATCGACAGCGACGGGTTGGCCGGCAGGCTCAGCGCCTCGTCGGCCTTGCCCCAGTGCTTTACCAATGCGATGTTCGGGTTTGCGACCGCCGTCGCTTTGCCCATCCGCTGCCCGTCCTTTGACACGTGCAGCCTATCATAACACCTTTTTGATGGATGGGCAAGTTAGCTGGCTCACATTTGCCTTGTGTCACCCCGTGGCCAAAAACCTCAAAACACTACGATCTGCGGGGTTTCGTGAGGGTTTTG
>JAFGOG010000424.1 GCA_016926595.1 Anaerolineae bacterium | reverse complement strand
TCGGGGGCGCGAGCATGCCTGGCGTGTGGTGGGTGTCTGCCAGATGGCAGGCGACGTCGAGCCAGGGTTCGCGTACGTCAACTATGATGCGCTGGTCAGGGTGCTGGGCGAGGTTGGCCGGGCCGCCGACTTTCACGTGGTCACTGCGGCCCAAGATGAAGAGGCGCATGCGCGGGTGGCGCAGGCGCTGGAGGAGCGCTTCAGGCAAGCGGGGATTCCCGTTTTGAGCATCACCACAGGGAGCGAACTGCGCGCTCAACAGAGCTTTGGGATCGATATCTTTGTCACTTTCATGCTAATGCTGGCCGGGCTCATCGCGTTGGTTGGCGGCCTGGGGTTGGCAGGCACGATGAGCATGAATGTGCTTGAGAGAACGCGCGAGATCGGCGTGATGCGCGCCATCGGCGCCTCAAATGGGGCCATTCGGCAACTGGTCATCGTCGAAGGGCTGACCATCGGCGCGCTCAGCTGGTTGCTGGGCGCAGCGCTGGCCGCGCCGATCAGTCGGCTGTTCAACGCCGGCGTCGGCATCGTATTCTTCTCTGTCCCTTTGGCCCCCGTCTTTTCCTGGACCGGGTTCCTGGTCTGGCTGGCGGTGGCGATGATCCTCTCGGCGCTGGCCAGCCTCTTGCCTGCCCGCAGTGCGTCCCGGCTGACCATCCGCGAGGTATTGGCGTACGAGTAATCAATTGGAGGTTCCCAAGCGGGCGGCCATCGCCCGCGCCATGGCCAACGACCCGCGATTGATCGTCGCCGACGAGCCCACAGGCAACCTGGATACCGCCTCGGCGCAGCTGATCTTTGGGCTATTCGGCGACCTGGTGGCACGCGGCAAGACAGTCGTGATTGGTGACCCATGACCGGGAGCTGGCCCGCATGATACCGCGCCTGGAGGAGGTGCGTGACGGCCGCCTCTTGGCAACATAGCACCTTGTCTCTTGGGCGTATGGCAAAAATGTGGTAATATTGGGGTGCGATGGACGCACCCGTTCTGACCACCAAGCTCTACATCCCGCCGCCGCGCCCGAACCTGGTATCGCGTCCGAGGCTGATTGAGCGCCTGAACGCAGGTCTTTTAGGGCAAAGCGGTAGTTTTACCCGCAAGCTGACCCTCATCTCCGCCCCGGCCGGCTTTGGCAAGACCACACTGTTGAGCGAGTGGGTCGCGAGTCTCGAACGCCCTGTAGCCTGGCTATCCCTGGATGAAAGGGACGACGACCCGGCCCGGTTCTGGTCCTACGTGATCGCTGCGTTGCGGACAGTACCTGCGTTCGGTGAGGATAGTTTTGCCGAGACACTCCTGGCTGCGCTCCAGTCTCCTCAACCTCCCGGCAACTCACCGAGTTCTCTCGAACCGACGCTTACGGCACTGATCAACGAGATCGCCGCCGTCCCAGTTCCATTCTTGCTCGTCCTAGACGACTATCACCTCATCAAGGCCCCGCCGGTCCACCAGGCCGTTAGCTTCCTCCTCGACCACTTGCCACCACACCTTCACCTGACCATCGCCAGCCGGAGCGCCCCCCCCCCTGCCCCTGGCCCGGCTGCGGGGCCGGGGGGAACTGGTCGAACTGCGCGCCGCCGACCTGCGCTTCACCCCTGTTGAAGCGGCAACTCTGCTCAACAAGACGTTGGGCTTGGGACTGGCGGAGGAGGAGGTTGCAGCGTTGGAAGCCCGCACCGAGGGCTGGATCACCGGGCTGCAACTGGCATCCATCTCGCTGCGCGGACAGAGTCCCGAACGAGTCTCCGAGTTCATATCGGCCTTTACCGGCAGCCATCGCTTCGTCCTGGATTACCTGGTCGAGGAAGTCCTTGGACGGCAGCCAGAGCCTGTCCAGCGTTTTCTGCTCCAGACCTCGATCCTCGACCGGCTGACGGGACCGCTCTGTGATGCGGTATTGGAAGCGCCCGGAGAACACGCTCAGCATCTCGTACCCGGTGCTCAATCTCCCGGTCAATTGATGCTCGAACAACTCGAGTCTGCCAACCTTTTCCTCATCCCTCTGGACGACGAGCGGCACTGGTATCGCTATCACCGCCTCTTTGCTGACCTGTTGCGCGCCCGGTTGAACCGACTGGGGGCCGAGTTGGGCTGTATCCCGGCGGACGAATTGCACCGCCGGGCCAGCGACTGGTACCGGGACAATGGCCTTGTTTCAGAAGCGATCAATCACGCCCTGGCCGCCCGGGACCCAGGGCGGGCAGGGCACCTGATCGAGGCCAACGGCCTGCCCATGCTCCTACGCGGCGAGCTGACCATGCTCCTCGACTGGCTGGAGAGATTGCCCATCGAGGCCATCTGTACCCGGCCATGGCTGTGCATTTACCACGGCTGGGCACTGGCACTCAGCGGGCAGTTGGATGCCGCAGAGCTGCGCCTTCAGGCCGCCGAGGCAGCTTGCCCGGCCTCTCCGTCGGACGACTGGTTGGGACACATCACCGCCATCCACTCATACATCGCCATCGGGCGGGGCGAGACGCCGCGCAGTGTCGAACTGGCACAACAGGCCCTGACTCTGCTCGATAGCGAGAACCTGGTGGTACGCAGTGTCGTCGCCTTCACCCTGGGCGGCACCTACCTGCTGGCTGGCGACTATACAGCCGCTGTCCAAGCCTTTGCACAGGCCAGCGAGATAGGTCAGGCTGCCGGCAACATCCACCTGGCCGTGCCGGCCGCTGCCCACCTGGCTGACCTCGAGGTGCAACGCGGCCGTCTCCACCGTGCCTTTGAGACCTACCGCCGGATGCTGAATATGGCCGGGCATTCGCCAGTCGTGGCCCAGGCGCACTCGGGCCTGGGCGGGTTGTTGTACGAGTGGAACGATCTGGAGACCGCCGAGCGCCACCTGGCGCGGAGCGTTGAACTGGGCGAGCGGTGGGGCAACGTGGATGCCCTGAGCAGCGACTATGTGGCCCTGGCCTGGCTCTACCGTGCCCAGGGCAACGTCGTCGATATGACCGATGCCCTACACAAAGCCGAGCAACTGGCCCAGGAGCGAGGGCTGCATCCCAGGGCAGTGCTCCAGGTGGCAGCTTTCCGCGCCCGTCTGGCGGTCGCCACGGGCGATCAGGGCGCGATCGAGCGCTGGGTCCGCGAAGCCGGTCTGGACGCCGCCGACGAAATCAACCCCGTCCACGAGCGGGGTCAGGTGATCCTGGCGCGTGCGCTGTTGGCCCTGGACCGGGTGGACGATGCCGCTCGTCTGTTGGCGCGGCTCCTGGAGGTGGTCGAGCGGGATGGACGGCTGGGGCGGGTGGTCGAAATCCTGGCCCTGCAGGCACTAGCCTACCAGGCGCGGGGCGATCAAGACCTGGCCCTGGCTGCCCTGGAGCGGGCGTTGAACCTGGCCGAGCCGGAAGGCTACATCCGCACCTTTGTGGATGACGGGGAACCGATGGCGACGTTGCTGCGACAAGCGGCTTCCAGTAGCCTCGCACCCGATTATGTGCGAAAGCTTCTGGCTGCCTTTGGCGCAGGTGCGCCCCCCGCCCTCCAGCCTCCAATCCTCGAACCACTCAGCGAGCGCGAGCTGGAGGTGCTGCACCTCGTCGCCGCTGGGCTGACCAACCAGGAGATTGCGGACGAGCTGGTGATCGCCGTGAGCACGGTCAAATCGCACACTAACAGCATTTATGGCAAGCTGGGCGTCAAGAGCCGGACCCAGGCCATCGCCCAGGCCAGAACGTTGGGCTTGTTGTAACCCGCCCTTTCGTTTCCAACCTTGAATCCAACTTTGGTTGGATGACGATCCAACCCCCAGCGTGGTATACTGTCACCGACTGGGGGTGGACGGCCAATCCACCCCACAAAACAAGCACAGGAGGTTATCATGGCCAAAGTCAAGCAATTGCCCACGCGGCAGAGAATTCGGAAAGGGTTGCTGTTCGTCTCGTTCCTGCTGTTCCCTGTCACTCTGTACTATTTTTCGCCAGCCCTGATCCTGAACGGCGCTGCGGAGGGCATCGTCAACGCCAGTTTCATCACCTTTGGGCTGATGTTCGTCGCCGCGCTATTCGTGGGCCGGTTGTGGTGTGGCTGGGTCTGTCCTGCGGGGGCCCTGCAAGAGTTCGCGCAGCCCATCAACAATAAACCCACGTCGGCCAAGCTCGACTGGATCAAGTGGTTCATCTGGATTCCTTGGATCGGTCTCATCGCCGTCCTGGCCATCAGGGCCGGCGGCTATCGCGCCGTTGATCCTTTCTACAATTTTGAGGGCGGCGTCACCATGGCCCTGCCTGTAGACGGTCAAGGTCCACCGTGGTACATGATCTATTACATCGTCGTGGCGCTCGTTGCGCTCCTGGCCGTGCTCGTCGGGCGGCGGGCGGGCTGCCACACCATCTGCTGGATGGCGCCGTTCATGATCCTGGGCCGCAAGCTGCGCAATCTGGGTAAATGGCCGGCGCTGCGCTTGAGAGCAGAGCCTGACAAGTGCACCGACTGCCAGACATGCACGCGGAATTGTCCCATGAGCCTGGACGTCAACCATCTGGTGCGCTCAGGGGACATGGAGGACGGCGAGTGCATCTTGTGTGGGAGCTGTGTGGATAATTGCCCACAGGACGTGCTTTGTTTTTCCTTCAGTACCCCAGAAAGGAGTTGACGGATGGGTTGGTTGATTGTGATAGGTGTTCTCGCTGTAGCGTGGGCTTTGTCGTATCTCTGGCTCAACCAGGAGTTCGTGGGCCAGATCGAGGTGCGCAATCCTGAAGGGGAGGTGGGTACAGCGCTGGTGGTTGACCACCCGGGGCGGGGCAGTTTTCACGTCCAGGTCGTCGCTGGCTTTGTCGAGGGCCTGGTATCCAGCGGGTGGCGGGTAGAGACGAGCACGGCCAGCCGTCAGGCCCCCACAGACCTCTCTGGCTACGATCTGTTGGTTCTCGGCAGCCCCACGTATTGGTTCACGCCCAGCCAGCCGATCCGACGCTACCTGGACCGACTGGGGGACCTCAAAGGCCAGCGCACCGTGACCATCGTCACTGGGATGGGCGCCGGCGGGCGTTCGGCCGCCACGATTGAAAAGTGGGTTCGAGAGGCGAGTGGAGACTTGGTGAGCGGGTTGCTCTTTTACTGGATGCGCCCTAACGATGAAGAAAACTACGTCAGTACCAAACAGAACAAAGAGCTTGCAGTGCAGATGGCCGCCCACGAAGGAGCTTCTGTTACCTGGGAAGGCAGCGATAGCGAGGCAACACAATGACTGAACAAAGCCGCCGGACATCGTCCGCACAACCAGAGATCTATGAGATCAAGGTCGAGGGTCACCTCGACCATCACTGGTCTGAATGGTTTGACGGTCTGACGGTGACGCACAATGAGAACGGCGACTCGATCCTCTCTGGCTCAATCCCCGACCAGGCCGCATTGCACGGATTGTTGGGCAAAGTCCGTGATTTGGGACTGGTTTTGATCTCTGTGCGGCGCAGAGAACCCCAACACCAGACGCAAACGAGTTACAGCGCGCAGCATTGCGCAGATAGATAGAACATGATAAGATTGTGCGTGACAAGACCGCCATAGCTGAAATTGTGGCTTTGCGAGTAAGGCTGGCTGCAAGATGCCGCTGGGGAGAACAAGTTGTCCACCCTGCTCCTGAAAACCAAGCTCTACATCCCGCCTGCGCGTCCGAACATGGTGCCCCGTCCCCGGCTGATCGAGCGGCTGGACGAGGGGGTGCGCTCGGCGCACAAACTGATCCTCGTCTCCTCCTCAGCCGGCTCTGGCAAAACGACGTTGCTCAGTGAGTGGGCGGCAATCTCCAATCTCCAATTTTGTTGGCTCTCCCTGGACGAGGACGATAACGTCCCCGCCCGTTTCTGGGCATACATCGTCGCCGCGCTCCAAACGATCCGTCCGCAGTTG
>JAFGOG010000011.1 GCA_016926595.1 Anaerolineae bacterium | reverse complement strand
GCCAGCCCACCCATGTCGGCCAGCGCCAGCTACGTGGTGAGCGGGGGATACTGGTTCACGCCGGTTTACTTTGTCCACCTGCCGATTGTGCTCAAGTCGTGGTGATGGAGATGGGACCAGACCTGGCAGGATCTTGCAAGCCTGCCAGGTCTGGGGGATTGAGGATCTGATATGGTGAATCTGGGGCGAGGGCGGCTGGGGCGGCGGATCAATGTGGTCGGGACGACGGGGTCGGGCAAGACCACGACGGCCCGGCAGCTCGCCGCGCGGCTGGGGATCCCGCACGTCGAGATGGACGCGCTGAACTGGGGCCCCAATTGGACGCCGGCCGAGCGCGAGGTGCTGCGCGCGCGCGTGGCCCAGGCGCTGGCCGGGGAGGCCTGGGTGGTGGACGGCAACTATAGCTCAGTGCGCGACATTGTCTGGGGGCGAGCCGACACCGCCGTCTGGTTGGACTATGCTTTTCTGGTGACCATGGCCCAGTTGCTGCGGCGGACGGTCCGGCGCGCGGCGACGAAGGAGGAGCTGTGGAGCGGCAACCGGGAACGCTGGACCAATTTCTATAGCCGCGATTCGATCTTGTGGTGGGGGCTCACCACCTACCGCCGGCGGCGAAGGCAGTATCCAGCGCTGCTGGCGCAGCCCGAATACGCCCACCTGGCGGTGGTGCACCTGCGCTCGCCACGCGCCGCGCGCGAGTGGCTGGCCACTGTCGGCAGCCAATGCTGCTGATCCGGCTGGGCGTCGATTCAGCCCTTTACTCCTGCCTTTGCCTTGGGCGGGGATCGGTGATAGAATAGGGCTGTTTTCAGTGACACAGTGGAGAAAAGAGGTGTGATCGGGACTCGGTTAAAGGATCGCTACCGCCTGGAAGCGCTCATCGGCCAGGGGGGTATGGGCCAGGTATACCGCGCCCTTGACGAACAGGCGGACCAGCCGGTGGCGGTCAAGGTCCTGTCGCCCCGCCCCAGCCTGCACGACCAGGAGCGGCGTTTCCGCCGCGAGTTTCGCGCCCTTGCGGGGCTGAGCCACCCTCACGTCGTATCGGTGTATGACTATGGGCAGGCGGACGATCGCCCCTTCTTTGTGATGGAATATGTCGGCGGCGGCGACCTGCGCGGGCTGATTGAAGGTCACGGCGGCCGGCTGAGCCACGGCGAGTTGCTGCCGTTAGCGATCCAGCTCTGCCAGGCGCTGAGCTACATCCACGCCCAGGGTGTTGTCCACCGTGACCTCAAGCCGGAGAATGTGCTGTTGGCGGCGGCGCAGACCCCGCACCATCTCAAGCTGACTGATTTTGGCCTGGCGCAGATCGCCGGGCCAGATGTGCGGCTGACCCAGGCGGGCGAGCTGCTTGGCACGGTGTTGTACATGGCGCCAGAGCAGGCGCGCGGCCAGGTGGTGGACCGCCGCGCCGATCTGTATGCGCTGGGCATTATCCTGTACGAGGCGCTGACCGGCCGCCACCCCTTTGCCGGCGACGACCCGGTGACGGTCCTGGCCCGGCAGTTGGGCTCGAGCCCCACGCCGCCCCGTCAGATCGTCCCCACCGTCTCCGCGTCATGGGAGCGGTTGATCCTGCGGCTGATGGCCAAGGACCCAGCCAACCGCCCTGCCTCAGCCGAGGAAGCGCTGGTTACCCTTCGCAATTGGGCCGACACGGTGTCGACCGACGACCTGCTGGAACCCCACGCTGCCCGGGTCGAGCTGATCTTTCACGCGCCATTGGTTGGCCGCGAGGCAGAGATGGCGCGGCTGCGGCAGGCCGTGCAGGCGGCCATGCGCGGCAAAGGGCCGGTGGTTTTCGTCCGCGGCGAGGCCGGCGTGGGCAAGACGCGGTTGGTGCAAGAGCTGGCGACCGGCAGTGGCCTGCGTCTGTGGCTGGGCAAGAGTTACGAGGCCGAGCGCCTGCCTTACCAGCCTTTCGTCGAGATCCTGAGCCAGTGCTACCGACAGGCAGCGCCCCACTGGCAGGATCCTGCCAGCATCCAGCCGTTGGTCACCCTTCTGCCCGAGCTGGCCGCCGACCCGGCGCTGGCGCCGCCGGCAGCGCCGGCCGTGCTGGATGCCGAGGCCGAAAAGTTTCGCCTGTTTCATGCCGTCTCGGGCGCGTTGGCCCAGGCGACGGTCGAGGCGCCGGCCGTTGTCTGCCTCGACGGCGTGCAGTGGGCCGACGCGGCCAGTCTGGAGCTATTCGCATTCTTGACCCGGACCCTGGCCGCGGCGCCGGTCCTGCTGTGCGCCGCCTATCGCAGCGAGGAGGTGTCCGGCGACCACCCGGTGGCCCGCCTGCAACGCCAGTCAAGCCGCCAGCGCCAGGTAGAGATCGTAGACCTGGAACCGCTGGACAGGGCGGCCACCGGGTGGATGGTGGCCGCCATGTTCGGCGACCTGGCCGCGGTCGATCAGTTGGGCGGCCTGGTCTACGACGAGGCGGAGGGCAACCCCTTTTTCGCCGAAGAGATCGTCAAGGCTTTGGTGGAAGAGGGTGTCATCTACCGGGCCGGCGGCCAGTGGCGCCGCCGCGAGACCGACCAGTGGTGGGTGCCGGCCGGCATCCGCAACCTCCTGGAGCACCGCCTCAATCGGCTGAGCGAATCGGCCCGCTCGGCGGTGGCGGCGGGCAGCGTCATTGGCCGTCAGTTCGACTTTGACACCCTGCGGCTGGCCGGGCATTTTGACGAGGATACGCTGCTCGACGTGCTCGATGAGCTGCTGCGGGCCAGGGTCATCCGCGAGGATCCCACGGCCGGGGCCGAGCGCTATGACTTTTCCCACGACAAGATGCGCGAAGTGGCCTATGCCGGCCTCAGCCCGGCCCGGCGCACGCGCCTGCACCGGCGCGTGGCCGAAGCGCTGGAGCAGCGGCACACCGGCGATCCCGATCCGGTGGCCGGTGAGCTGGCGCGCCACTACGAGCTGGCCCGCGACCTGGATAGAGCGATCGCCTGGGCTGAGCAGGCTGCCGAGGTGGCCCAGGCCCGGCTGGCCTTCCACGAAGCGCTCGCTCACTGCCGCCAGGCGCTCAAGCTGGCCGACAGCCTGCCGCCCGACCCGGAGCGGCAGCATCGGCTGTTAGGAACGGCCATGCTTTTGGGCACCAACCTGGCTCAACGGGAGTTGGTGGAGGCGGTGACCCGCCAGGGGATGGCGTTGTGCGAGGCCCAGGGGTGGCCGCAGCGGAGCGCTCATTTTGCCCTGAGCCTGGCCAGCTTTTATATTCAGAGCGGCGAGCCAGGCCGTAGCGAGGCGATCTGTGACCAGTTCCTGGCGGCGCCTGGACCGGCCCCGGAGCCTGAGCGCTTGTTGTACGCCCAGGTGATCCGGGGTATTGCCCTCAAGGACCAGGGCCGCCTGGACGAGGCCGGGCTTGCCTTCCGGCGGTGCGTCGAGCAGGCGGAGCAGGCCGGCATGCTGCGCTTTGTCGCCGTGGCCACCCGCGAGCTGGGGAATGTGTGCGCCCTGGCCGGCGATGTCGAGGAGGGTATAGCCCACCAGCGGGCGGCGCTGGCGCTGCTGCGCCAGGCCCCCGGCACTCTGTTGTCGGACCTGGCGTTCACGTTGAGCGATCTGGCCGAAGTGCTCTATATGCAGGGCGAGTATGCCGCCGCGGCCGGTTACCAGTCTGAATCGATGGCCATCTCGCAGCAGACCGGGCAACTGTGGTCCCAGCTTGCCGCTCAGGGCGAGCTGGGCTGCAGCCAGATGCGGTTGGGGCAGTGGGGAGCGGCGCGGGCGAACCTCCGGGTGGCCCTGGAGGGGTCCCTCCGGCTGGGGGAGCGGATTGAGCCGGCGCGCTATGCCCTGGCGCTGGCCGAGATAGAGCGTCACCTGGGCGATGCGGCTCGCGCCCGCGCCCTGGCTGCCGAGGCGCTGGCCCTGGCCCGGCGGCGGGAATCGCTCTCGCATAAAGCCGAAGCGCTGGCCGCGCTGGCCCTGGCCGATCTGGCGGGGGGCGACGGCGCGGGCGCCGTGGCCCATGCCCAAGAGGCGGTCGAGGCGGCGCAGCGCGCTGGCCGGCCGCCGGCCCTGGCCCGCGCCTGGCTGGCCCAAGGCCAGGCGGCGTTGGGGCTGGGCGACCGCGCGACTGCGGCCAGCGCCGCCGGGCGCGCGCTCGAGCTGGGCGCGGCGATCGGCAAGTGGGAGCGGGCCGAGCTGCTGGCGTTGCGCGGCATCGCGCTGGCGTCCAGGGCCGGCCTGGAAGCGGCCTGGACGGCGGTCGGCCAGGTGGGAAACCATCCCGCTGGCTGGCGCGTCGCCCTTGCCCTGGCGGCGTGGCATCAACAGGCGGGCGATGAGCGGGAAGCCGCTCGCTGGCGGCGCGCCGCGGAGGAACAGGTGGCGCAGGTAGCGGACACGCTTGAGGACCCCGCACTGGCCGCGACGTTGCGCCGGCGTGTGTTGCAGTTGGCGGCGGATTGAAAGCTGGAGGAGGGAACAGCCATGGACCCTTTGCAGCGGGCGGAGGAGCTGCGCGAGCAGTTGCGTTACCACAGCTACCGGTATTATGTGCTGGACGATCCGGCGATCAGCGATGGGGCATACGACGCGCTGTACCGGGAGCTGCAGGAGCTGGAGGCGGCCTATCCGGAGCTGATCACCCCAGACTCGCCGACGCAGCGGGTGGGGGGGCAGGTGCGCGAGGAGTTTGTCGCCGTCGAGCACCCGCGGCCGATGCTGAGCCTGAGCAATGCCTTTAGCTCCGAGGAGCTGCGCGCCTGGCGCGAGCGGTTTCTGCGGCTGCTGCCCAGCGGCTATCCAGAGCCGGCCTATGTCGTCGAGCCCAAGATCGACGGGCTGACGGTGGTGCTGCACTATCGGGACGGGCTGTTTAGCCTGGGGGTGACGCGCGGCGACGGGCTGCGGGGTGAGGACGTCACCCCGAACCTGAGGACGGTCAAGGCGCTGCCGCTGCGCATCCCGGCCACCGGGGACGGCGGGCGGGGCAAGGCGCCGGCCCGGCTGGTGGTGCGGGGCGAAGCCTACATGCCGCTGGACGCGTTCGAGGCGTTCAACCGCGAGCAGGAGGCCGCCGGCAAGCGGACCTACGCCAATCCTCGCAACACCGCCGCGGGCAGCCTGCGGGTGCTGGACCCGGCGATCACGGCTGCGCGGCCGCTGAGCCTGTTCTGCTACCAGGTGGTGGAGATGGAGGGCGGGCCGGCGTTGCGCAGCCAGTGGGCGGCGCTCGAGTATTTGCGGGAGATCGGCTTTCCGGTCAGCGATCAGAACCGGCGATTCGCCGATTTCGAAGCGGTGGTGGAGCATGTCGCCGGTTGGCAGGAGGTGCGCGACCGGCTCAATTTCGAGGCCGACGGGCTGGTGATCAAGATCGACGATTTCGCCGCCCAGGAGCGGCTGGGGGCGGTGGGCAACGCGCCGCGGGGCATGGTCGCCTTCAAGTACCCGGCATCCGAGGCGGTGACCCGCCTGGTGCGGATCGTGGTCAACGTGGGGCGGACCGGCAGCCTGAACCCCCTGGCCGAGCTGGAGCCGGTCCGCATCGGCGGGGTCACCGTCAGCCACGCCACCCTCCACAATGCCGATTACGTGGCCGAGCGGGACATCCGCGAGGGGGACATGGTCACCGTCAAGCGAGCTGGAGAGGTAATCCCCCAGGTGCTGGGGCCGGTGCTCGACCTGCGCCCGCCTGGTACGCGGCCGTGGCAGATGCCCGACCGCTGCCCGGTCTGCGGCGAGCCGGTGGAGCGTGCGGAGGGCGAGGTGGCCTATTACTGCGTCAATGCCGCCTGCCCGGCCCAGTTGGTGCGGGCTGTCGAGCATTTTGTCAGCCGGGGAGCGATGGACATCGAGGGCTTTGGCGTCCGCCAGGCGGAGCTGTTCGTCGAAAAAGGGCTGATCCACGACGTGGCCGACATCTACCACCTGGCCGCCGGGCCGCTCCTGGAGCTGGAGGGGTTTGCCGACAAGAAGGTGCGCAACCTGCTGGCGGCCATCGAGGCCAGCAAGCAGCGGCCGGCCGGCCGCCTGCTGGGGGCGCTGGGAGTCCAGGGCATCGGCGCCGTCAACGCCCAGACGCTGATGGATCACTTTCGGTCGTTAGAGGCGTTGGCTGCGGCCTCGCCCGACGAGCTGAGGCAGGTGCCGGGCGTGGGGCCCAAATTGGCCGACAGCATCGCCGGCTGGTTCAGCCACGAACCGAACCGGCGGCTGGTGGACAAGCTCAAGGCGGCTGGGGTCCGCACTACGGTTCAGCCGGTCCGGCCGGCCGGGGCGCAGCCGCTCCAGGGCCTGACCTTTGTCATCACCGGCACGCTGCCGTCGCTCAGCCGCGAGCAGGCCGCCGGGCTGATCCAGGCCCACGGTGGCAAGGTGACCGGTGCGGTCAGCGGCAGCACCGATTACCTGGTGGCCGGCGAAAAGGCCGGCAGCAAGCTGGACAAGGCGCTCAAGCTGGGGATCAAAGTCGTCGACGAGGTGGAGCTCAGGCGGATGGCCGGTGAATGACAACCTCGACGTGGTAGGGTTGGGGTACTGCGCCTACGACATCCTGGCCATCGTGCCGCGCCTGCCCGATTTCGACGATGTGCAAATGGTCCACCTGGACGATCTGGTCTACGACGGCGGGGGGCCGGTGGGCACGACGTTGGCCGCGCTGGCCCGGCTGGGAGCGCGGCCCGGCTATGTCGGCGTGCTGGGCGACGACGCAGAGGGGCGCTGGCTGCGCGACCTGTTTGTCCAGGAGGGGGTGGACGTGTCCAGGCTGCGCCTGGAGGGCGGGGTGGGCACCAACCGCTGCCTGATCCTGGTCCACCAGGCCACCGGCGGGCGGGCCATCCTGTGCCAGCCCCGGGTAGAGGCCGCCGACTTGGTCCTCGACGACGCCGACCGGGCCTACATCCGGGCGGCTCGCGCGCTGCACCTCGACGGCCAGTTCCTGCCGGCGGCCGTACAGGCGGCCCGCTGGGCCAGGCAGGCCGGCGTAAAGGTCTGCTTCGACGGCAACCATCCCCGGCCGGGCCTGGAGGAGCTGCTGCCGCTGGTGGACTGGCTGGTTGTGTCCGAGCAGTTCCCGGTGGCCTATACCGGCCGGTCGGGCCTGGAGGACGCCGCCCGGTCGCTGCTGGCGCTGGGGCCGGCGGTGGTGGTTGTGACCCAGGGAGAGCGGGGCTGCCAGGCCTGGACGGCGGACGGCCATTGGCGGATACCGGCCTGCCCGGTGCAGGCAGTGGACACCACTGGGGCGGGCGACGCCTTTCACGGCGGGTTCATCTACGCCATGTTACAGGGCTGGGAGCTGCCGCGCGCGGCTGCCTTTGCCAACGCTGTAGCTGCCTTCAATTGCCGGACGCTCGGCGGCCGGCGGGGCCTGCCCACCCTGGACGACGTCGCCCCACTGCTGACCGCCCCTTCCTGAGCCGCCCGCTATTCGCATAGCCACCTCACTGCGAACCAACCACCCCCCACAGCTTTCTTTTAACCACGCTAGATGCTATGCGAATCGCGGCCCATCCGTGCATCCGTGTAGTAATCCGTGTCCTGCTCGCCCTAGCCGATCTATCCCCCCTTCAATCTGCTCGCCGTTCCCTTCGTTGCCTTCGTGTTCTTTGTGGTCAGATCACTCCCCCCCGCCCAGCACCTTCTGCGCGATCTCTTTGGCCTCTTGGTTCAGGTCCAGCTCGTCCAGTTCGTCCAGGCTGGCCCAGCGCGCGTCGCTGGCGTCATCTCCTGGCCGCAGCGTCCCACCCACCGGCCGCGCCAGGAAATCCAGGATGACATAATGATACTGGATGCGGCCCGCCTCGTCGCGGAGGACGCGGTCGATGGCGACGATCATCTCGCCCGCCTCGACCTGCAGGCCGGTTTCTTCCAATGCCTCGCGGTAGACGGCGTCGCGGACCGTCTCGCCCAGCTCGACGGCGCCGCCGGGGAAGGTCCAGTGTCCCTTTCCCGGTTCCCGGTTGCGGCGTATGAGCAGAATGCGCGGGCCGTCGCGGATGACCGCGCCGACGCCGACGATGGGGGCCTCAGGATATTCGCGTTTCATTCAGTGCTTTCAGTCCCTTCAGCGCCTCAGTGATTCCATTCCACGCCGCACCTGCACGCCGCACAAAAGCGGCGCCCCGGCCCAGGGACAAACCCAGGGGCCGGGGCGGTTGCTATTCGCCCGAGCCGCGCCCACGGGCGCGGCTGCGGCCAGCCGGGCGCTCTGCGAGCCCTGCCCGTCCAGCGCGTCCCCCACAAACAGCACACAGTCGCCCCGGTTGAGGTGCTCGATCAGTTCCGCAGGAGGTTGCAGGTCGTCGGTCATTGCGTCCTCTTTTATGTGCGATCAATTGCCGTTCCCATTATACCACCATGCCCTTTATGCGCCAAATTGTCCCCTTCTCCCCCGTCCCCCAGGCGCTCCGGCGTCCGTCCCACCGCCTCCTGGATAGAACAAAGGTTCACATCCCCATCCTTTCTTGACAACCTTCCCGCTTTGTGGCATAATCGATTTGCAGCAGCGCCGCACCTTACCACCGCCCTTTGGTCTCAGCTCCTCCCCCCGTCCCGCCACGACGCCGTGCCCTCTGCGCTTTCCAGGAGCTGCAGAAACCTGCAGAAACCTGCAATGCTGGCCCCTGGCCTGGACTTGGCCTGGTCCCCGCTTTAACATTATACGACACCGCCAGGATCATGCGACGAACTCGCCCGGGACGGGCGTGTCCCCTCTCTCCCCGTTCAGTGTCCTCAGTGCCTTCAGTGCTTCAGTGGTTCCAAGGAATTGACAAAACCCCAGCCCTGTGCTACACTGCGCCCGTGACGCTTGATGACGTGGGTTGATGAACGCAGCACAGTGTAGCGCCGGCTTCCACTGCGAAGCCGGGCATAACCTGTTTGTTGTCATAGGCATGCCGCTCGTTTCGGGCGGCTTGTGTTCTTTGGAGGCCCTGTGACAGAGCCGGGCGGCCTGGTGTTGGTGACGGGGGCCAACGGTTTTGTCGGCTCGCACTTGGTCGAGGCGCTGTTGGAGCGCGGCTACCAGGTGCGGTGCATGGTGCGCAGGACCAGCGACCTGGCCTTTGTCCGTCACCTGCCGGTGGAGTGGGCCTACGCCGATCTGTACGACGGCGAAGGGTTGCGGGCGGCGGTCCAGGGAGCGCAGGCGGTGTGCCACTGTGGGGCGCTGACCCGGGCGCTGGACGAGGAGACCTTTATGCGGATCAACGCCCAGGGGGCCGAGGCCTTGGCGCGGGCCTGCCTGGAGGCCAACCCCGGGCTGCGGCGGTTCCTGTTCGTGTCCAGCCAGGCGGCCGCCGGGCCGTCGGATGGGCCGGGCGACGTGGTGGACGAGTCGCGCCCGCCGCGGCCGGTGACCTGGTACGGCAAGAGCAAGCTTGCCGCCGAGCAGGCGCTGTGGGCGGCGGCCGGTGCAGGGGACGGTCGGCTGCCGTTGGCGATCGTCCGGCCGGCGGCGGTGTATGGGCCGCGCGACAAGGATTTCCACGCCTATTTCCGCCTGATCAAGCTGCGCCTGAACCTGCAATTGGGGCAGGGCGAGTGCTGCGTGAGCCTGATCCACGTCCGCGACCTGGTCGAGCTGCTGGTGCGGGCGCTGGAGCGAGAGGAGGCCGTAGGCCAGACCTATTTCGGCTGTGGGCCGGCGTCCACCTATGCCGGGCTGGCCGAGACGATTGCCAGGGCGCTGGGCAGGCGGCCGGTGCGCATCACGGTCCCGCTGACCGCCTTGGGGCTGATGGCCGCTGTGTCCAGGGCGCAGGGGCGGCTGACCGGCCGGCCCGCGCTGCTAAACGACCAACGGCTGATCGACGTGCGGCAGCGATCGTGGCTGTGCTCGGGGGACAAGGCGCGGCGGGAGCTGGGCTTTACGGCGCAATACGACCTGGAGACAGGCGTGCGCGATACGGCAGAGTGGTATCGCCGGGAGGGATGGCTGTAATAACGTGTTCGCTGGCAAATCACGCCGGATCTGGTTAGCGGTTCTGGCGGTTGGCAATCTGGTGTTGTGGCTGGCGGTGGCCGTTGGCATGGGCCTGCTGGCCAGCGACGAGATGAATCTTGGCCTGGAAAAGTATCTCCGCGAGCGCCAGGCGACTGCCGTGGCGCGCCTGGGCCAGCCGTCCACGGCGCAAGCTGGGACGGCGCTGGGTTCAGTCGAGCCCCTTGGGGCCCTTTCTGGGCCAGGGGGACAGGCGATGGCAGGCGCGCCGTCGCCCTCGCCAGTTGAGGTAGTTGAGACGCAGGCGGTGACCAGCCAGGGCGCGCCAACGCCGCCGCCTGAACCGCAGGGGGCGACCGGCCAGGGTTCCGGGAGCCTGGCCAGCAGCCCGCTTGTCCTGTCCGATCCAGAGTTTGACAGCCTGGGACAGGTCGACGCCGAGATGGCCCAGTCGGCCGTCGGACGGCGGGTGCAGATCCGCTATGGAGAGGCGGCGCTGAACCGCGAGATCGCCATCCTCATCGCCCAATCCTCCGACCTGGGGTTTCGTGATGTGCAGGTCAACCTCGATCCTGACAAGGCGGTGGTGACCGGCGACGTGACGGTGATGGGTTTCGACGTGGGCGCCAGGGTGGAGGGCGTGATCATAGTCGAGAACTGCCTGCCGCGCCTGGATATCCGGTCGGTTTCGGTTGGAGGGTTCCTGACGCCCGGATTTGTCAAGGATGAAGTGACCCAGATGGTCCTGGGGGCGCTCGATTGGTATCCCCCCGATTCTGCGCTGTGCCTGGAACAGATCGTCCTGGAGAATGGCATGGTGACGGTGTATGGCTACCGGCGCTGATGGGGCAAGAAACAGACGATCCAGGTCCCGGAAGGCCTGTTGGGCCTGTTTTCAGGGTGAGGGATGATGAAGGCCGTTGTCTTTGACGGCCATCTGCGGCTGGTCGCCGATCGGCCAGAGCCGGCGCCGGCGCCCGGCGAGGCGCGCATCCGGACGATCCTGGTCGGCATCTGCAGCACTGACCTGGAGGTGGTGCGGGGCTATGCCGGCTTTCGCGGCGTGCCGGGCCACGAGTTCGTGGGTGTGGTAGACTTGGCGGAGGACCCGTCGTGGATCGGCCAGCGCGTGGTGGGTGAGATTAACGTCGGCTGCGGCGTGTGCGACACGTGCCGGGCTGGCCAGCCGGGGCACTGCCCCAGCCGCACTGCGCTGGGTATCCGCGGCCGCGATGGGGTGCTGGCCGAGCTCTTTTGCCTGCCGGTGGCCAACCTGCATCCGGTGCCTGTCGAGGTGCCGGATCGGGCGGCGGTTTTCGTCGAGCCGCTGGCCGCGGCCTGCCAACTGCTGGAGCAGATCCACGTCCGGCCCTCCGACCGGGTGGTGGTGTTGGGCGACGGCAGGCTGGGGCTGATGGCGTCGCAGGTGCTGGCCTTGACCGGCTGTGAACTGACCGTGGTGGGCCGGCATGAGGAAAAGCTGGCCATCCTGGCTAGGCGCGGCATCGACGCGCGACTGAGTGACGAAGGGCTTGGGGGTGCTGACCTGGTGGTAGAGTGCACCGGCCGCCCAAGCGGTTTTGAGACGGCGCAGCGGCTGGTGCGGCCGCGGGGGACGCTGGCGCTGAAAAGTACCTACCATGGGCTGGCTGAGATCGATCTATCGCGCCTGGTCGTGGACGAAATCCGGGTCGTGGGCTCGCGCTGCGGGCCATTCAAGGCGGCGCTGCGGCTGCTGGCCTGCGGGCTGGTCGACGTGATGTCGCAGATCCACGCCGAGATGCGCCTGGACGAGGCGTTGGCAGCCTATGAGTTGGCGGCGCAGCCGGGGGTGTTGAAGGTGTTGGTGCGAGTGGCTGATTAAACTTGCCAAAATCCTCTGAATAGGCTATAATACGAAACCAGGGGCGGGGAACGCCATCCCCGCTTTTTGTGTGGACAGTTCTATGCGACTCAAGCGTCTCGAGCTGCACGGCTACAAGACCTTTGCTACCCGCACCGATTTTGCCTTTGACGACGGCATCACCGCCATCGTCGGGCCGAATGGCTCGGGCAAGAGCAACTGCGCCGACGCCATCCGCTGGGTCCTGGGCGAGCAGAGCTACCGCGTCCTGCGAGGCAAGTCCACCGAAGACATGATCTTTGCCGGGAGCGCCCAGCGCGCCCGGCTGGGCATGGCCTCGGCATCGCTCACCTTCGACAACAGCGACGGCTGGCTGCCGGTTGATTTTGGCGAAGTGACCCTCACCCGCCGCGCTTATCGCTCCGGCGAGAACGAATACCTGCTCAACGGCAGCCGGGTCCGGCTGCGCGACATCAGCGAGCTGCTGGCCAAGTCGGGCCTGGCGCGGCGGACCTATACGGTCATAGGCCAGGGCCTGGTGGATGCCGTGTTGAGCCTGCGCCCCGACGAGCGGCGCACGCTGTTCGAGGAGGCGGCCGGGATCACTCTGTACCAGTCCAAGCGGGCCGATGCGCTCGCCCGCCTGGAAGAGACCCGCACCAACCTGCTGCGGATCAACGATATCGTCAACGAGATCGTGCCGTTGCTGCGCCGCCTGGAGCGCGAGGCGGAGCGGGCCGAGCGCCATGCCCTGCTCAGCCAGGAGCTGGACGGACTGCTGCGCACCTGGTATGGCTATCGCTGGCACCACGAGCAGTTGGAGCTGCGCCGCACCCGTGACGCGTTGGCGCGCCGCCAGGAGGTGCTGGCCCGCCGCCGCGCGGCGCTCGACGCGTTGGACGTGCGGATGGCCGAGCTGCGCGCCCGCCACGGCGAGCTGCGCAAGCAGTTGGCCGGCTGGCGCCAGGAAGGCAGCGATCTGCAGCGGCAGCGGGAAGAAGTACAGCGCAACCTGGCGGTTTGGCAGGAGCGGATGCGCCTGCTGGCCGCCCAGGCGGTCGAGCTGAACGCCGAGATGGCGGAGGTCGAGTCACAGGCCGGGTCGATGGGCGAGCGGATCGCCTTGGTCGAAAAGGAGGTGGGCGACTGCCAGGCGGTGCTCCAGGATCGCGAGGCGCAGGTGAGCCGGATGCAGGGCGAGCTGGAAGCGCTGGAGGAGCGGCGGACCGGCCTGGCCCGTCAGCTTGCCGCAGCCCAGGCCTGCGTCCTCGACCTGACCGGCCAGGCGGTCGATGCCCGCAACCGGTTGGGCCAGATCGACGAGCGGCGCGGGACCTTGGCCGGCGACCGGGCTGCCCACCAGGCGGCGGCCGCGGCCCACGAGGCCCAGGCAGCCGACCTGGGCCGGCAGATAGAAGCGCTCGCCGCCCAGCGGGCGCGGGCCCAGGCAAAGGAAAAAGCCCTGGCAGCGGAAGGAGCCCAGCTCGAAGCCGCGCTGGTCGAGACCCAGTCACGCCAGGCCGAGCTGCGCGCCGCTCTGGGTCAAGCCCAGAGCCAGGCCGAGCGTCTGCAGGCCCGTTCTGATCTGTTGGCGCGCCTGCGGGTGGAGGGAGAAGGCCTGCATGCTGGCGTCCGTGCGGTATTGGCGGCCAGCGGCCAGTGGCCGGCGGGCGGAGGTGAGACGGCAGGGGGCGCTGAGCGCGGAACGGAGGACAGGCTATCGGGCATTCTCGGTACGGTGGCGCAAATCCTCCAGGTCCCTGCAGAGTATGAGACCGCCGTCGAGGTGGCGCTGGGCGGGCATCTTCAGGACCTAGTCGTCGAGTCGTGGTCTGCGGCCGAGGCGGCCGTGGCCTACCTGAAGGCCGGACAACGGGGCCGGGCTACTTTTCTGCCGCTGGACACCGTCCGATCCGGCTCGCGGGTGGAGGTGCCTCGTGACTTGAGTGCGGTGGTCGGCGTGGCGGCCGGCCTGGTGAGCGTCGAGGCCCGCCTGGCGCCGGTGGTAGAGATGCTGCTTGGCCGGACGGTGGTTGTCCGTGATCTCCAGGCCGCCCGGCGTGTTTTTGAGCGTCTTGTCGGTGGATTTCAGATCGTGACGCTGGCCGGGGAGCTGCTGCGCTCGAGCGGGTCACTGGCCGGCGGACAGGGCCGGGGCCAGGCCCACGGCCAGGTGCTGGCCCGCGAGCGGGAATGGCGCGATCTGCCTGGTCGCCTGGCGGCGGCCATGGCCTACAGCCGGGAGCTCGAATCGGAGCTGGCCGGTGCGCAGGCCGCCGAGCAGGAGGACCGATCCCGATCGGCCAGCCTTGAAGTCAAGAGGCGCGAAAAGCAGGCGGCGGCGGCGCAGCTCGAAGCGCAGCAGGATGGGTTGGAACGCGACAGGCAACATCTGCTTCAGCAGGCAGCCTGGCGGCGCGAGCTGTTGGCCCGGCTTGACGCGGAAGCCGCCGATCTGAACACCCGCGAGGCGGAGCTGCGGACCAACCTTGCCCGGTTGGCCGATAAGGCCCAGGTGGCTGAGGCCCAGGTGACCGCCGCGCAGGGTGTACTCGACGGGCTGCGCGGTGACCTCCTCTACCAGCAGTTGTCCGACGCCCGCACGGCAACGGCGGTGGCCCGCGAGACCTGGGAGCACCGCCGCGCTGGCCTGGCCGAGCTCCAACAGGCGCGGGTCGAGCTTGAAAACCAGGTGCGGGCCAAGCAAAAGCGGATCGCCGACCTGGAGGAAGAGCAGTCCCAGCTCGGCGGGCAGATCCACACCTGGACCACTCGCCAATCGGTTGTCCATGGCTGGCTGGCGGCGTTGGCTCAAAAGATCGAGCCGGCCGAGGCCGAGATGGCGGCGGTGGAGGTCGAGCTGGAAAAGCTAGAGCGGGAGGAGACGACAACCCGGGCCCGCCTGCGCGAGGCGGAAAGCAGCTATGGTCAGGCGACCCTGACCCTCAACCAGCAGCAGGATCGCCTGCAACGGCTGCGCCGCCAGTTGGTGGACGATTTTGGCTTGGCTCCGGCCGGCCTGGAATCGGTAGAGGGAGAGGCCGATCAGTTGCGCTTACCTCTGGGCGATGACCTGGCCCCCCTGCCTGTGATTGAAGAGCTGCCGGAAGGGCTGGAAGAGGAGATTCAATACGTACGGGGCCAGATGCGGCGTATCGGGCCGTTTAACCCCAACGCGCCGGCCGAGCACGCCGAGGTGCAGGAACGCTACATGTTCCTCACCGCCCAGGCGACCGACCTGGAGGAAGCAACCCGCAGCCTGCGGCAGGTGATCGCCGAGCTGGACGAGGTGATGCGCCGCGAATTCCACGCCACGTTCAAACAGGTTGCTGCGCGCTTTAAGGAGAACTTTGCCCAGTTGTTCGGCGGGGGCAGCGCCCGGCTGACGCTGACCGACCCCGACGACATCAGCATCACCGGCATCGAGATCAGCGCCCAGCCGCCGGGCAAGCGGGCGCAGACGCTGGCCTTGCTGTCGGGTGGGGAGAGGGCGCTGACGGCTGTGTCGCTCATCTTTTCGGTTCTGGAGGTCAACCCACCGCCGTTTTGCATCCTCGACGAGGTGGATGCCATGCTCGACGAGGCCAATGTGGGCCGGTTCCGCCAGGCCTTGGAGGCGCTGAACCGCCGCACGCAGTTCATAGTCATTACCCACAACCGGGGTACGATCCAGGCCGCCAACACTATCTACGGGGTGTCGATGGGCGAGGACAGCGTGTCGCAGGTGGTGTCACTCAGGCTGGAAGGCGAGCGGATCGCCGCACCGGACGGGTCGTCGGTAGAGGTTTGCGACCCGTAAACCGCTATTTCAATTGCCCCTCGCCGGCAAACTCGCGCAGGCCGGTGTCCACATAGCCCACCGCTTCGGCAGTGCGAATAGAGGCTTGGTTCCCCTCGTCGACGATATACAGTGGCCGAAGCTTTTCCTCAAGCAGGGCGGTGGTGCAGGCTGATACGACTGAGCGACCCCAGCCCCGCCCGCGACCCCGCGGGTGGGTGTAGACAAACACCTCGGCAAAGGTCGGCGAGCGCCAGTTAGTGCCTGACATGGCCATGATCTCGCCCTGCGACTCGATCTCGAAACGCGGCGCGCCGTCTGCGGCGCCAACGCGCTGTACCAGGACGTTTATGACCGGCCGGAATCTGGCTGTATCCAGGAGGTAGATGCGGTTCAAGCTCGACCGGCCTACCTCGACATAGTCGCGGACGGCGCCGGCCAATGCAACCGGAATGATGAAACGGTAGGGCCGGGCTGGCGCCAGAGCTGTTTGCAGCAGCTCCCCTGTGGCTGTGTTGTCTGGTGCGTGGAGGGTGACCAATAGCCGGAAGAGGTCAACGCCTGTTTGTGAGACGGCGACAAAGCCGTCCACGCGGCGTTGGTCGTCGTGGTGGAGAGTGAGCTGCGTCCGGCGTGGATCGTGCCACAGGGCATAGTAACTGGTCAGGGCGTCGGCCGGGTCGGTGGGCGAGAGCAGTGGCCGGATGGCCCGCCGTTTTTCGTTTAGCTCGGTTAGCTGGTTTAGATCCATGGTTGCTGGCTATCGGCGGTTGGTGGTGCTCATGGCAGGCCCTATCGCCCTGCGGCAAGGCTTTGGGCGGGAGCAAAAGAGGGTAGCTCTGCGCGAGCAAAGCTACCCTCTCGGTTTGCTCCGTCGCTATTTGTAGCTCTTGAGCACTTTCATATAATTGGCGCGCTCAAAGGCCGCCGGCTCTGGGACCGATCTCAGGCTTAGGCTGCCTTTCATCTCAGAGATCGATTTGTACTCGTGCTCTTCCATCCAGGTGGTGATGCCTTGCAGCAGATCGCCGATCTTGCCCACCCCTTCCTGGAGCAGTACCGAGCAGACGTTGGCGACGTCGGCGCCCGCCATGACCGCCTTGAGCACGTCTTCCGGCGTGTGGATACCGGTGGTCAGGGCCAGAGAGGCCTTGACCTGCCCGTATATAATGGCGATCCAGCGCAGCGGCAGCCGCATCTCATCCGATGTGCTCAGTACCAGGTGAGGCTGCACGTCGAGCGCCTCGATGTCCAGGTCGGGCTGGTAGAAACGGTTGAATAGGACGAGTCCGTTGGCCCCGGCCGCGTCCAGGCGTGTGGCGATGTTCGGCAGCGAGCTGAAGAATGGACCGAGCTTGACCGCGACCGGGATGGTGATGTGCTGTTTTACGTCTTCCACGATCGACAGGTAGAGCTGTTCGACCTCGTCTCCGGTCATCTGGCTCCTGGTCGGGAGGTAGTAGATGTTCAGCTCGACCGCGGCCGCCCCCGCCTCCTGGAACTGGCGGGCGTAGCCGGTCCAGCCGCCGGGGCTGATGCCGTTCAGGCTGGCGATGATCGGAATGCCCACCGCCTGGCTGGCCTTGCGGATGTGCTCGACATACTCTTTTGGGCCGCGCCGGAACTCTTTAAGCGGTGGAAAGTAGGTCAGCGCCTCGGCATAGCTATAGGTACCCAGCTCCATAAAGTAGGACAAGGATTCCGCCTCAAACTCGACCTGTTCCTCAAAGAGGGACGGCAGTGTCACCGCCGCTGCCCCGGCGTCCTCCATGCGCTTGATCGTGTCCAGTTCGGCCGACAGGGGCGACGCCGACGGGACGATCGGGTTCTTGAGCGGTATGCCCATATAAGTTGTGGATAGGTCAATCATGCCATTTCCTCCTGCTCTGGCTAACGGGCGAGCACGGCAGGTCGCCCTTATGACTTGGCGTCAAGACTATAGTCCATCGCGGCCATCTGCTCGTACTGCCGCCAGCGCTTGTACACGTCCTGTTGGGCCAGCTCGAGCAGCCGGGCGGCTGCCTCCGGATCCGACTGGGTCAGCATCTTGAAGCGTGTCTCGTTGTAGGCATAATCTACGAACGGGATCTTGGGCGCCTTGGAGTCGAGCTGCAGTGGGTTCAGGCCCTGGTCCGCCCGGCGCGGGTCGTAGCGGTACAGCACCCACGCGCCCGAGTCGACGGCCAACTGCTGCTGGTCGAATCCGGTGCGCATGTTGATGCCATGGTTGATGCAGTGGCTGTAGGCAATGACCAGGCTCGGGCCGTCGTAAGATTCGGCCTCAACAAAGGCCTTGACCGTCTGCGTATCGTTGGCGCCCATTGCCACCTGAGCGACATAAATATTGCCATAGGTCATGGCGATCATGCCCAGGTCCTTTTTCGGCGTCGACTTGCCGCCTGCCGCAAAGCGGGCCACGGCTGCCCGCGGCGTGGCCTTGGACATCTGGCCGCCAGTATTGGAATAGACCTGCGTGTCGAGAACCAAGACGTTGATGTTGCGGCCCGAGGCCAGGACGTGGTCCAGCCCGCCAAAGCCGATGTCATAGGCCCAGCCGTCGCCGCCCAGGACCCAGATCGACTTGACGACCAGCATGTCCGCCAGGCTGTGAAGCTGTTCCACCTCGGCCGTGCGCTCTGCGGCGCCTTCCAGGCGGGCCTTGAGCTCGGCCACGCGAGCGCGCTGGGCCGCGATGTCGGCCTCGGTCGTCTGCTGGGCGGTGAGGATGCCGTCGGCCAGCTCGTCGCCGATCAGGCCGCGCAGTTGTTGCACCAGCTCACGGGCGTACTCGCCATGCTTGTCGGCGGTCAGGCGGAAGCCAAACCCAAACTCGGCATTGTCCTCGAACAAGCTGTTCGACCAGGTTGGGCCGCGCCCATCTTGGTTTTTAGCCCACGGCGTGGTCGGCAGGTTGGCGCCATAGATCGACGAGCAGCCCGTGGCGTTGGCGATGATCGCCCGGTCGCCAAAGAGCTGGCTGAGCAGCTTGACATAGGGTGTTTCGCCGCAGCCGGCGCACGCGCCCGAGTATTCGAACAGGGGCCGGAGAAGTTGGGAGCCCTTGACTGAGTTGGTCTTGACCTGCGTCCGGTCGAAATCGGGAAGGCTCAGGAAGAACCGGTAATTCTCGCGCTCGGCGACGCGGATCGGGATCTGTTCGACCATGTTGAGTGACTTGAGGTTGGGCTGCTGCTTGTTCTTGACCGGGCAAACATGGACGCACACGCCGCAGCCGGTGCAGTCCTCCGGCGCAATCTGGATGGTGGCTACCATGCCGGCGTACTCTTTGCCCTTGGCCGGGGCCGACTTGAAGGTCGGCGGTGCGCTGGCCAACAGCTTTTGATCGTAAATCTTGAACCGGATGGCGGCGTGCGGGCAGGCGAAGGCGCACTTGGCGCATTGGATGCAGATCTCGGGATCCCAGGCCGGGATTTCCATGGCAACGTTGCGCTTTTCCCACTGGGTGGTGGCCGATGGGTAGGTGCCGTCTACCGGGAACTTGGACACCGGCAGATCGTTGCCCTTGCGGGTCATGATCGGCGCCAGTACCTCTTGGACAAATTCGGGCGCCTCAGGCGCTACCACGGGCGGCATATCAAAGTCGCTGGTGACCTTGTCCAGGACCTCCACCCGGAACAGATTGGCCAGGGCCTGGTCGACGGCGGCAAAGTTCTGCTGGACGACCTTTTCGCCCCGTGAGCCATAGGTCTCCTGGATGGCGTTCTTGATGGCGGCAATCGCTTCATCGCGGGGCAGGATGCCCGAGATGCCAAAGAAGGCGGTCTGCATGATGGTGTTGATCCGTACCCCCATGCCCGTCTCTGCGGCTACCCGGTAGGCGTCGATGACGTAGAATTTCAGCTCCTTGTCGATGATCTGCTGTTGGACCTGCCGCGGGAGCTTGTCCCATATCTCGCTGGGGCCGTAAGGTGCGTTCAGCAAAAAGGTCGCCCCCTTGACGGCCGGGGCCAGCACGTCGAACTTTTCCAGGAAGACAAACTGGTGGCAAGCCAGAAAGTTGGCCGAGCTGATAAAGCAGGTCTGGCGGATCGGCCGCGGTCCGAAGCGGAGGTGCGACACGGTCACCGTGCCGGCCTTTCTCGAGTCGTACTCAAAATAGCCCTGCGCCCAGTTGCTGGTCCCCTCGCCGATGATCCGGATGCTGTTGTGGTTGGCGCTGACTGTACCGTCAGAGCCGAGCCCATAGAACATGGCCCGCACCACGTCGTCGGGCTCGATGTTAAAGGTTGGATCGACGTCCAGGCTGGTGTGGGTCACGTCGTCGATGATGCCTACCGTAAAGTGATCGCGCGGCTCGGCCTTGGCCGCTTCGTCGTAAACGGCCTTGATCATGGCCGGGGTAACGTCCTTGCTGCCCAGGCCATAGCGCCCGCCAATGACCTTGATGTCCGTCCGGCCCGCTTCGACCAGGGCCGCCACGCAATCCAGGTACAGCGGCTCGCCTGCAGCGCCCGGCTCCTTGGTCCGATCCAGCGCGGCGATGGTCTTGACCGTCTGGGGCAGCGCGCGGACAAAATGCTCGATGCTGAACGGCCGGTAGAGGCGCACCTTGACCAGGCCTACCTTCTCACCGTGGTTGGCCAGGTGTTCGGTCGTTTCATGAGCGACCTCGGTGCCTGAGCCCATCATGACAATGACCCGCTCGGCGTCGGGCGCGCCGACGTAATCGAACAGGCGGTACTGGCGCCCGACAATGCTGGCGAACCTGTCCATAGCTTTCTGGACAATCGCCGGCGTTTTCAGGTAGTAGGAGTTCGACGTCTCCCGTCCCTGGAAAAAGACGTCCGGGTTCTGAGCTGTGCCGCGGATGACAGGGCGGTCGGGGCTCATAGCGCGGGCGCGGTGGGCCATGACCAGCTCGTCGTCGATCATAGCCCGCATATCTTCCCGGGTCAGCTCTTCGATCTTGTTGATCTCGTGGCTGGTGCGAAAGCCGTCAAAAAAGTGAACAAACGGCACTCGCGCCTCCAGCGTGGCGGCGTGGGCGATGAGGGCCAGGTCCATTGCTTCCTGTACCGAGTTGCTGGACAGCAGTCCCCAACCGGTGGAGCGGACAGCCATGACGTCGCTGTGATCGCCAAAGATCGACAGGGCATGGGTCGCCAGGCTCCGGGCGGACACGTGAAAGACTGTCGGGGTCAGTTCGCCGGCAATCTTGAACATATTGGGGAGCATCAACATCAAGCCCTGGGAAGCGGTAAAGGTCGTGGTCAGTGCGCCTGTCTGCAGGGCGCCATGGACGGCGCCAGAAGCGCCTCCCTCTGATTGCATCTCGACCACCAGGGGGATTGTCCCCCAGATGTTTGCCTGGCCCTCTACTGAGAAGGCGTCGGCGTGCTCGCCCATCGGGCTGGAGGGCGTAATGGGATAGATGGCGATGACCTCGCTGACCTTGTGGGCGACATAGGCTACGGCTTCGTTGCCGTCGATGGTAACCATCTTTCTGTCTGTCATAGAAACCTCCTATACGAATGTTCAGTCCCGTCTCTCAGGCAAACGCCAGGCTGGTAAGCCTGGCGTGCTTATAAGTCAGTCCCACGACGTGCACGTCACAACCTGTAGTTTCGGCTCTGAAACTATGCCTTCTGCACAGTCACCGGCAGTATAGCACCGCCCTGTTTGTTTGTCAAAGGGTACAGGCCGTATGGCGCATGTCGATTTTGGATTGCGCCTCCAAACCCGCCATGCCGGTGTAAAGGCGACAAGGTATGAAAATGGTTGGAGCAACGAATCGGGCTGCAGCTCAGGCCTGCGGGAAGGGTCGAGAACTAGGTGGCAAGGATACGCCGGTTCCGCTGCTCGAACTGGCGCTGGCAGCGCAGGCATAGGGTGGCATGGGGGAGGATTTCGAGCCGGGCCGGATCGATGCGCTCGCCGCACTGCTCGCAGATGCCATAGGCGCCATTCTGTGCCAAGTGGATGGCCCGGTCGAGCGATTCCAGCTTGCGTTCCAGGCTCTGCATCAGGGCCAGTGTTTTCTCCCGCTCGTAGGCGTCGATGTCGGTCTCGTCGGCAGTCGGTTCGCCCATCCGGCGCAGATCCATTCGCAGGTTTTGCACCTCTTCGAGCGTCTCTGTGCGCTCCCGTTCCAGTTTGCCGAGGGCGGCCTTGCTCTGCGTCAAGGCTGTGTTCATCGGATCTTTTCCTCTCGTGTGATAAAGGATGGCATGGGCTGCCAAATGATGGACGAATATACCACAAATGCGGTTTTTCGTCAACCTGCATTGTGGCTGTTTGGGGTCAATCGTTGAAGGTAGAAGTTGCCAATTCGGGCGACTGGCGTTACAATAACGGCGGAGGGATAATGGATAGACGCAGCCTGCGCAGGTTTGGTATTGCTAGCGCCCTTGGCGGCGGGTTTGTCTTTGTGGTTCTGCTGTGCCTGGGGGTGGCTCTTGTTCGGAGTATCAATCCACTCCCACAGCTAACGGCAGAGGCTGGCGTCGCAGTTACCCACTCCCCTGTGCCTCTGACCGCCGAGACACCCGCGATAACGGCAACCCTCCTGCTGCCTACCGACACCCCCACAGCTACTGATACACCGCTGCCAACCGACACCCCTACCCCATCGCCAACCCTTACCGATACACCACTGCCGACCGATACGCCTGTTCCATCGCCGACCGATACCGGTACGCTGCCGCCAACTGACACACCTAGTCCGTCGCCGACGCCTACCGATACACCTACACCCAGTCCGACGCCGGTGCCGCTTGCCGTCCAGGGATCAACTGTCTATGAAAAAGCTAACGGGGACCTGCACGTCGTTGGGGAGGTGATAAACAGCACGGACGGCAGCATATGCGATGTCAAAATAGTGGGTACATTTTATGACTCGGTAGACCAGGTAGTTGAGATCGGGTTTGTCTACACAATGCTCGACATTGTCGGTGCCAGCGAAGCTGCGCCGTTTGACCTGGTGTTGCTGGACCCGCCATCCACGGTTGACAACTATGATCTGCAGGTTGAGTATGCAATCACCGATTCGGCGCCCCTCCGGCTAGAGGTTGCCAGCCATCAGGGATCTATTTCAAATAGCGACTATCATGTCCTCGGTGAGGTGCGGAACCAAAACGCATTCACCGTGAACTCTGTCAGGGTCGTGGCCACCTTTTATAACGACCAGGATGAAGTGCTCCGTACCGTCATTTACTACACGATCCTCGACACGCTTAGCTCTGGCCAGAAGGCGTCATACGACGTTACGGTGCCAGATCCGCCGGATGATTTGGACCATTACGCCCTCATTGTAGAAGCTGATCGGCAATAGGGCAGATTTCGAGCTTGCATCCTGCGTTACTTCTGGTATAATGCGGGTGATGCGAGGCGCAGCATGACAGAGCGGGTTATCTCTCCCAGGAAAAAGGTCGAAGAAGTAGGGCTGGACGTCAGCCTGCGTCCCCAGCGCCTGGATGAGTATATTGGCCAGGAGCGGATCAAGGAGAATCTGCGGATCCTGATTGAGGCAGCCATGGGGCGGGGCGAACCACTGGATCATGTATTGATCTACGGGCCGCCGGGCCTGGGCAAGTCGACGTTGGCTTACGTCCTGGCCAACGAGATGGGCGTCGGCTGCAAGATCACCGCCGGGCCGGCCATCGAGCGGGCTGGCGACCTGGCAGCCATTCTGACCAACCTCCACCAGGGCGACGTGCTGTTCATCGACGAGGTGCACCGGCTTGGTCGGGTGGTGGAAGAGGTGCTATACCCGGCTATGGAGGATTTTGCCCTCGACATTGTGATCGGCAAGGGGCCGGGTGCGCGGAGCATCCGGCTCAAGCTGCCCAAGTTTACCGTTATCGGCGCTACCACCCGTCTGGCGCTGATGACGGCTCCCCTGCGTTCGCGCTTTGGCGCGGTCTATCGGCTCGATTTTTACGACCTGGAGTCGATGCAGACGATCGTCAATCGTTCGGCCAGCATTTTGGGCGTGGTGATCGACCGGGAAGGCGTGGAGGAGATTGCCAGGCGGGCGCGGGGCACGCCGCGCGTGGCCAACCGCCTGCTGAAGCGGGTGCGCGATTACGCCCAGGTCCGAGCCGGCGGCGCCATTACCCGGACGGTGGCCGATGAGGCCCTGTCGCTGATGGACGTCGATCCGCTGGGCCTGGACGACATCGACCGGCGGGTGATGCGGACCATCGTCGACAAATTCGACGGCGGCCCGGTGGGCCTGGAAACGATCGCCGCGGCCCTGTCGGAGGAGCCAGACACGATCATGGACGTGGTCGAGCCATACCTGCTGCAGCTCGGTTTCCTGGACCGGACGCCGCGTGGCCGCGTCGCCACTCGACGTGCGTATGAGCACCTGGGCATTCCCTACGAACCGCAGGTGCAGCCCGGCCTGTTCTGAATAGGGGGGCGGCATCAGGGCTGACCTTGCCATGTTGCGCTCTCGCCTGCGTCCCCAGAGATCTCTGTTTTTTCTAGGCCTGACCAGCGCTCTTTTCTATCTGCTGGCTTTTGCCCTTCCCTACTGGCTCCCTGCCAACTATCTCCGCGTCGAGGACGAGATCTATGCCTTTGCCGCCAGAGAGCCATGGCGCGGCATCCTGTTCTACCTGGCCTTGGGTGGGTTGTTTGGGCTCTACTGGTTGGCCTGCCGCTTGGCGCGCCAGGCGCAGTCGGAGGGCGCAGGTTGCCAGGAGCAGGCGGCCCCGCCCCTTCGGTGGCCGGCCGGCGGCCTGTGGCCGGTGATGGCTTGGACTTTCATCTTTTGCCTGTTGTTGATCCCTGTCCAGCCTCTCACCGCGTCCGACTTGTATACCTATGCCTTCCTGGGACGGGTCACGGCGGTCCTGGACCAGAACCCATTTGTGCACATGGCCGGGGAGTTTGCCGGGGATCCCTTTTACTTCACCGTGACCTTCCCCAACCTGCCGGTGACGTGCGGCTACGGCCCGCTGTGGGTGGTGATCAGCGCTCTGCTGGGCTGGCTGACGCGCGACCAGCTTTTGCTCAACCTGTTCCTGTTCAAAGGGCTGGCCGCCGGGCTGCACCTGGCAAGTTCTGCACTGGTATACGGCATCCTAAAGCGCGTGGCGCCAGAGTACCGCGTGGTGGGCGCGCTGTTCTATGCCTGGAATCCGCTGTTGCTGTACGAGCTGGTGGGCAACGGCCACAACGACGCGGCGGTTGCAGTACTGGTACTGCTTGCTTTTTTTCTGTTGAGCCTGGACAATCCCCGAAGCGAGGCCAAGTCGGGCGGTCGAGGGTTGTGGGCCATTCTCTGTTTGGCGGCCGCCGCTTTGATCAAAGCGGTGGCTGTGTTGTGGCTGCCGCTGGCGGCCCTATGGCTGCTGGCTCAGGTCAAGCCGCGGCTGGCTCGCCTCAGGCAGGCAACGGCCATCGCCTTGCTGGTCCTCGCGACGGTGGTAGCAGCCTACGCTCCCTTCTGGGTCGGGACGGCAACTCTTCAGGGCCTGGTCGCCCAGAGCGATATCTATGGCAACTCGCTGGCCAGCTTGGCCATCCACAGCCTGTCAAGTCTCTGGCCGGACAGCGCCGCGTCCTGGGTTCAGATGGTCAAGCTGGCTACGGGCCTGGTTTTCGCCCCGTTCTACCTTGTCCGGTTATATGCTGTGAGCCGTTCGGCTCGCTTGGCAGACGACAGGCAGCGCTATGATGGCCTGGTGCGGGCCAGTTTTGATGTCATGTTGTTCTATCTGCTGTTTGTCGGCTTGCAGTTCTTGCCCTGGTATCTTGCCTGGCTGATGATCCCGGCTGCGGTGGTGGGTGAGGCTTGCTTTGGCCGGCGCCGGTGCCTGGCGGTGCTGTTTTGCGTGCTGGCGCCGCTGCTCTACTTCCCGTTCGGTGCAGAGTTGGTTGCCAGCCGTCTGCCGCCGTGGGGCGTGGCATTTTTGAGCGCGTTGCCTATCGCTGCCTGCGGCCTGTGGCTGGCCATCCAGGCATGGCGGGAGCATGCGCGGCAGCAGCAACAATGAAACAGACTTCCGAGGTCAGGGCTTCGGAAGTCTGTTGCTGTCTGTTGGGTAGCCCTTATTCCTTAGGTTTGAGCATACTGCCCAGGCTCTTGAGGAACTCGATCGGCACCGGGAAGATGATCGTCGAGTTCTTTTCCACCGCGATCTCGGTCAGCGTCTGCAGGTAGCGGAGCTGGATGGCGGTCGGTTGCTGGGCGATAACCGACGCCGCGTTCTGGAGCTGCTGAGCGGCTTGGAATTCGCCCTCGGCGTGGATGATCTTGGCCCGCTTTTCGCGCTCGGCTTCCGCCTGGCGGGCCATGGCCCGCTTCATCGTGTCGGGCAGCTCGACGTCCTTGACCTCGACGATGCTGACCTTGATGCCCCACGGCTCTGTTTGCTCGTCGATGATCTTCTGCAGCCGCTGGTTGATCTCGTCGCGGTGGATGAGCAGCTCGTCCAGGTCCGACTGGCCCAGGACCGATCGCAGGCTGGTCTGGGCGATCTGGAAGGTGGCCCGGCGATAATCTTCGACGTTGACGATGGCGTCGATCGGGTTGACGATCCTGAAATAGCAGACTGCATTGACTTTGACGGTCACATTGTCGCGAGTGATCGCCTCCTGGGCTGGGATGTCCAGAGTTACCACCCGCTGGTCCACCTTGATCATCCGATCTATGATCGGGATGATGAGCCTCAGTCCCGGTTTCCTCTCCGGCCTCTGCACGCGGCCAAGGCGAAAGACGACGCCGCGCTCATATTCCTGGATGACCTTTACGGCCATGAAGAAAATGAGCGCCAGTAGAGAAAGGACAGCGATGAGCGTGAAAGACAGATCTGCCATTGTACCCCCCTTATTTTGCGCACTCGCGCAAGTGATAGGAGCATTATACCGCACTTACTGCCGAAAGGCAAGAATGTGGACGTGGGCGCACGGCAGTGCGCCCCTACGTGGTCGGGCTGTTATTTGGCTTTCTGGCGGGCCAGCGCTGCCGCACCCAGCACCCCGGCATGATCGCCCAGCTTGGCGGCGATGATGCGCACCCTGTCGGCGCCTGCTTGCTGGATAAAGTACTGGCGGGCCGTGACGCGGATGGGGGATAGGAATTCATCGCCCAGCGCTTCCATCAGCCCGCCGCCAAAGACGATCATCTCCGGATCGAGCAGGTTCACGATCGAGGCGGTCAGCAGGCCCAGGTACCACTGTGCCCGGGCCACGATCTCGGACACCAGCGGGTCGCCTTCGCGCATCGCCTGGGCCAGCACGCCGCTGGTCAACCGCTCGGGATCGCCGCCGGTCAGCTCGGGAATGAGGCTTGTGCGCCCTGCGCCGATGCCCAGCCAGATGTCGCGCTCGATGGCCGTGCGGCTGGCCAGCGCCTCGACGCAGCCCCGCTTGCCGCAGCCGCACACCGGCCCATCGGCCAGCAGGATCACGTGGCCAATCTCGGCTGCGGCGTAGCGGGAGCCGCTGTGCAGTTTCCCGTCGAGGATGAGCCCGCCGCCTATTCCTGTGCCGACAAAGATGCCGACCATGTCCTTTGTCCCCTGGCCGGCGCCCATCATGTACTCGCCCAACGTGCCCAGGTTTACGTCATTCTCCAGGAAAGCTGGCACGCCCAGGGATTCGCCAAGCTGTGAGGCCAGCGGCACCTCTTCCCAGCCGGGCAGGTTGGGGGTGTGGTGTACAACCCCGGCGTTGGGATCCACCGGCCCTGGCGCGCCGACACCTACTCCACGGATAGCGTCCCAGTCCAGCTTGAGCCTGTGGACTGCCTCTTGGGCTGCCTGGGCCATGCGCTCGATCACCGCGTCCGGTCCGTTTTCCGGACGGGTTTTGACCTTTGCCTCGGCCACGATGCGGCCGTCGTCGTCCACGACGGCGGCCAGGATCTTGGTGCCACCCAGGTCAATGCCGACGACATGCGATCCCGCCAGGTGTTTCTTCTTGGCCATTTTACCCCCTTTCAATCGGGCACTACCTGCCAAAAGTCGAGGGCCGATTTGGCCTTTTCCACCATTTCGTCGGGGATACGGACGTAGATGCCGCTGCCTTGGACCAACACGGTGCCATCGGGCAGCCGGATTTCGCCTCTGGCTTCGTACGCCCGCGAGCGACTGCGGGTCAGCTCGCCGACGATGGTCAGTTCCTGGTCCAACGGCACCGGCTTGGTGAACCTGATCTCCAGGCGGCCGGTCATGGCCCACACATCCTGATTGGTCAAAACTCGGCCCATGGTCTCATCTAGTATGGTTGATATAATTCCCCCGTGCAGGTGCCCCGGATAGCCCTGGTGCTCCGGCCCGGGATGAAAGTGGGCGATGCATCGGCCCTCGTCGTCGGTGTAGAACTTGAGCTTGAGGCCGATGGGGTTCTCGATACCGCACACGAAACACATGCGCGAGTTGGGTTGTTTTTCCATGATTGTGCCTCCTTGCGCCTCTGCATTATAGCATCGATATCGGGTACGGGCAAACGTCTCCCATTCGAATCTCGTTGGGTTCCACGATGGGAAGTTGACCGCGAGCTGTCTTGTTGTCAAAAAGCGTGCTTCGTGGTATGATTGTTGTAGGCAGCCGACCTTCTCAGATTCTACATCCAGCGGCTGAGGGAACAGGCTTTGGCAGCGACGATGGAGCAGAGATCGATCTCGAGGCTGATGCCGTTCTGGGCCTCTTGGCCCTTTGTGAGGCAGGCGCCATCGAGTTGATCTCGTCGGACGTCCTGATCTATGAAACGTCGCGGACTCCGAACGTCACGCGGCAGGAGTATGCGTACGAAACACTCTCGAGGGCGGCAAGATTCGTCGAGTTGGATGAGCAAGTGGAACAACGGGCCAGAGAACTGAATGCAGTCAGCATCGAACCGCTGGATGCGCTCCATTTGGCTTCGGCCGAGGCTGCCCGCGCGGACCTATTCTGCACCTGTGATGACAGACTGCTCAAGAAAGCCAGAAGCATCCCGGGGTTGCAGACAAGAGTGGTGTCGCCACTGGAAGCGATAGAGGAGATCGAGCAATGACCGTGCAAGTGAAACCATTGGCTGAGGTAACTCAAGAGGCCATTAGAGTGCTAATCCAGGAGCTTGGGCCGGCAAATACTGTGCGTTTTGTCAATCAGTTCACTGTGGGTTATGGCAACTACACGGAGGAACGCCAACAGCTGTTTGCCGGCATGACCCTGAATGATATTGTATCCGAGATAAAGCGAGGAAAAGGACACACTGAATCTCGTCGATAACGCGCAATCCTGCGTCTTGCAGCCAGGTCCAGAAGAACCTCGACTCACAGTGAGTCGAGGTTCTTTTGTCGGCTGGTGCAGTCATACACAATCATACAGCGAGAACGCAAGGGAGTACAGAAATTTGGGTTGGGACGTCCAGTAGGGTGGAGATCAAGCCTCCGTGCAGTTGGCCGGGGTAACCCTGGTGCTGCGGTTGGGGCCGGAAGCGGGCGATGCAGCGGCCCTGGTCGTCGGTGTAGAAGGCCAGGTGCAGGCCGATGGGATTGTCGATGCCGCAGACGAAACACATGCGGGAGTTGGGTTGTTTCTGCATGATCGTTTCTCCGGATTATTCCTGTCGATTGGATGATAGCACCGACGGTGGGTTTGGGCAACCCTGTGTGAGCCAAAGCCCGTTAATGAGGCAAAGTCTCCAGCCCCGAAACGGCGCAGTCCTACCCGCAAGCCCAGGGCGGTAGAGCGGGCCCCACCCCCGTCGCTGCCGCACGTGACATAGTGCTTCTGCCGCCGGGAGCAGACATAAGCAAAGGGTGGGGCTAGTGCCCCACCCTCGGTCCATGTTCCAACAGAACGTTGTCGACGTCCCTGTCGCTACGGTTATGCGGCACCATAGGATCGAAAGCGCAGGTAGTGAGGATGCAGTCTGTT
>JAFGOG010000423.1 GCA_016926595.1 Anaerolineae bacterium | reverse complement strand
CTATATCCCCTATGCGCCGACCCTGGGCCAGTACATCACCGCCGAAGAGGCCACGGCCCGCTTTGCCAACCTCCAGGACTGGTACGCCCGCAAGGGGCACTTCTGGCTCGGCACCGGGCCATACTATCTGGAAAAGGCCTTCCCCATCGAGGGCACGGTCATCCTGAAGCGCAACCCTGACTATCCTGATCCGGCTGACAAGTGGTCGGGCTTTGGCGAGCCCAAGATAGCTCAGGTGGAGATCGATGGCCCGGCTCGGATCACGATCAACTCCGAGGTCGCCTTTGACGTATTCGTCACCTTCCAGGACGAGCCCTACCCCATGGCCGAGATCATCGAGGTCAAGTACCTGGTGTTCGGCGCCAAGGGTGATCTGGCCCTCACCGGTCAGGCCGAGTCTGTCGAAGATGGCCTGTGGCGGATCACGCTCAGCCCGGATCAGACCGCCAAGCTCGCCGAGGGCTCAAACCGGCTGGAGGTGGCTGTGGTATCCAAGCGGGTGAGCATTCCCACCTTTGCCGAGTCTGTGTTCGCCACTGCGCCCTAGACGGACCATAATTGGTGCGAGGTTTTCTCGCTCCAATTGTGACGGGGCAACCGGGAGGGGCAAGGTCCCCTCGCCCCTCCCGGAACCGCGTTAGAAAGTGAGGAACAGCATGGTTGAAGCTGCTTTGCCTTTAGAGTCGGGCGCTGATGCGGCCGAGATCCCCGCGAGGGGACGGCTCAAAGGCAGAACCGCCTCCAATACCGTTTCGCGGATTGCCAAGTACGCGATCTTTAAGATCGTCGTGCTGTTCATCACCGTTGTCGTTGGCGTGTATTTAACCATTCTCATCGCCAACATGGGAGGCTATGTCGACAATATCCGGCGGGGACAGATCCAGGAAGAGATCGCCCAGGTGGTCATGAACAACCGGGAGATACAGCAGATGCCTCTCGCCGAGCGCAACCAGCTCATCCAGGAGATGGTCCAGCTTCGCGAAAGGCAGTTGGGCCTGGACAAGCCGTTTTTCGTGCGCAGCTTGCGCTTTCTATCTGATGCCCTGACCCTAAGCCTGGGGCGGGCTGAGAACATGACCAGCGACACCGGCTCGAAACAGGTGCGGCTGATCATCCTGGAGCGCCTGCCTTCTACGCTGCTTCTCTTTGCTACGGCCAACCTCCTGAACTTTTTCCTGAGCATCTTTGCCGCCTTGTCCCTGTCTAGGCGCTATGGCAGCGTGATGGACCGGCTCGTCATCGCCCTGGCGCCCACATCCGCCGCTCCAGCCTGGTTCTATGGGCTTTTCCTGATCCTCATATTCGCTTCGGTCTTGGGCATCTTGCCTTTTGGAGGGATGGTGGATCCGCTGCCGCCTGCCTCGCCGGTGGCTTATGCCCTCAACCTGCTCAAGCACATGATCTTGCCCGTTGCGGCCATTACTCTCAGCGTCTTTTTCTTGAACGTCTATGGCTGGCGGACTTTTTTCCTCATCTACTCCAGCGAGGACTATGTGGAGATGGCCAAAGCCCAGGGCTTGAGCTCCAGGACGATCGAGCGGCGCTACATCCTCCGCCCGACTTTGCCGACCATCATCACCAACTTTGCTCTGACCCTCATCACCCTATGGACAGGGGGCATCATTTTGGAGACCATCTTTAACTGGCCTGGGCTGGGGCGGCTCTTTTTCCGGGCCATCGGCTCGTACGATACGCCGGTGATTGTCGGTTCGACGGTGATCTATGCTTATCTCCTGGCGATTACAGTTTGTCTGCTCGATTTCATCTATGCTTTGGTCGATCCCAGGGTAAAGATCGGGGATGAGGGGAAAAGGGTATGAAGGCGCTTCGGGAAATCACACACTACCCGTCCGCTGTGGCCGGCCTGGTGATAATTGCTGCCCTGGTTGGCCTGTCGATCTATACGGTGATCACCATACCGTATAGCGAAGCGATCCGGCTTTGGCGCGGCGGGGAAGAGATCTGGCACGAAAACCCCAAGAACGCCCAGCCTATTTGGGCCAATTGGTTTGCCAAAGCCAAGCTGCCCGAGACGATTGTCCTGAGCAGCCAGGATGGCTCGGCGGCCAAGGATACCAAGGTCGTTTCGGCGGCGCTGACCGACGTGGCGATCTCGTTCGCTTTCGACTATCCATACGATGCCTTTCCGCAGGAGCTTGCTATCTACTTCACTGCCGTCTATAGCGAGCAGCAGCCTCTCGTTTCCCTGTCTTGGCTGACCCCGGACGGTCGAGAGATCCGGATCGGCGATTTCTCGATCAAGCGGGCCGAGACATACCGCGCCTCTCAGGACAGCCGCCTTACCCGTCGGCTCAAGGGGCAGCCGGCTATGCAGGGCTTATTCGCCGACCCGGCTGCCGAGACGCCGGTTGCCCTCAAGGGCCGCTACGAGCTTAGGCTCGTGGCCAGTCTTTTTGAGCAAGACGCCGACCTGGATGCCAAATTGGTGCTCCATGGCCAGGTTCATGGATTGGCCGGAACCGATCACCGCCGCCGGGACCTGACTGTAGCCTTGCTGTGGGGCACGCCGATAGCCCTGGCCTTTGGGCTCCTGGCTGCCTTTGGCTCAACCATTACTACAATGGTCATCGCTGCCATCGGCGTCTGGTTTGGACGCTGGGTGGATGGCATCATTCAGCGCGTCACCGAGGTGCATCTCATCCTGCCCGTTCTGCCCATCCTGATCATGATCGGCACCTTTTACTCACGCAGCATCTGGCTGATACTGGGCGTGGTCATCATCCTGAACATCTTTGGCGCCCAGATCAAGACCTACCGGGCCGTCTTTCTCCAGGTGAAAGACGCGCCGTACATCGAGGCCGCCCGGGCCTATGGCGCCGGCAATTGGCGGATCATCCTTCTCTATCTTGCTCCGCGCGTCGTCCCGATGTTGGTCCCACAGTTGGTCGTTCTGATCCCCAGCTTTGTCTTTCTTGAGGCGTCGCTGGCGGTCCTGGGATTGGGTGACCCTGTCTTGCCAACCTGGGGCAAGGCGATCAACGATGCCTACGCCAACGGCGCCTTGTTCCAGAAGCAATACTACTGGGTACTGGAGCCCTCGGTCCTGTTGATCCTGACCGGACTTGCCTTTGCGATGGTGGGATTCGCCCTGGACCGTATCTCAAATCCTAGATTGAGAGGTTTGTGACATGTTGACGGAACATCCTCGGGTGATCATCACCCTCGGCTTTGTCCTGGTGCTGTTCGGGGGCGTTGCCCCGTGGCTGATGGTCACCAGCATCGCCCCGACTAGCTTTGCGCTGTGCTTTTTGTCCTACGGGGCGTCAGTGGCTGGCATGATGCTCGGCCTGATCGGCACGGCGCTGAAAGCAGAAACCAGGCCTGCGTAAGAACACCCTCCCGCGGGCATGCCCTGAGGGCTCTACCCGAATGGGTTCCCGGTCTGCGGGAGGGTCACGGGTATCATCTGTTCGGCTTTTAGCCAGGAGTTTCCCCACTCGTCGACGAGCCACTGCCCGCGCACGAGCAACGGCTGCCAGGGCGGTGGCGCCTTTGTGGCTCGCTCCCCCTTGACCGTGACAAAGGTGTCGCCGTCGCCTAGAAAAAAACCCTGGCCGCCGGTCCAGCCTGGCAGTCGAACACCCACTGCCGCAACCTGCCTGCCAGCCCACTCCGGTAGGCGGCGCAGCGGCAGGTGTTCGGGCAGGTGTTCGGCTACCAGTTCCACGGGGTGCACGCTGACCGGTTGGCCCAGCAGGTGTCCTTCCCAGGCCAGGCGTTGAGCTGGTGATTCGGGATCGACCTCCCACCTTCCCAGGTCAAAGGCCATCTGCAGCGCACTGCCAGCTCGCTTCGCTTCTGCCGCCTCCGCCAACATCGCCGCCCGGCTCGCGCCCAGCCCATCCAGCGCCCCACATTGAATCAGGTGGATCAGCTCTTTGTGCTGCAACGGCGCCCGTTCCGCCAGGTCGCGCACGCCGGCGAACGACTGCCGACGCCGCTCGCTGCCGATGGCCCGTACCGACGCCTGGCGCAAGTCCCGCACTTGGCCCAGTCCCATCCACAGGACGCCTTGATTCCCCTCCCAGTCCAGGGTGAAACGCGCGCTGCTGTGGTTGACGTGGGGTGGCCGCACGGCCAGCCCCAGCCGCACCGCTTCGGCCATATAGATCGCCGGATGGTGAAAGCCGCCATAGTTGGCCAGGCGGGCGCACAGGAATGCCGCCGCCCAGTGGGTTTTGAGATACGCGCAGCGGTAGCTGACGTCGGCGTACGAGGTGGCGTGTCCCTGGTTAAAGCCATAGCCGGCAAAGGCCAGCACCTGCTCCCACAGTGTCTCGGCCTGTTGCGTGGTCAAGCCGGGGCCATCGGGCGGTGGCCGGCGGCAGCCTGCCACGAACGATGTCTGCATCTGCTGCATCTCCCCGTAGCCGAAATGGCTCATCCCCCGCCGCAGATGGTCGGCCTGCTCCCAACTGAGGCCGGCGACGTCGCGGGCGATGCGCAGGATCTGCTCCTGGAAGATCAGCACCCCCTGGGTGGGTCGCAGGATCGGTTCCAGGGCTGGGTGTAAAAAACCGACCGGCTCCTCGCCTCGGTAGCGCCGGACAAATGTGCGGGCCATGCCGCCGGTGGCCGGTCCCGGCTTGAAAAAGGCGTTGGCCATGGCCAGGTCCTTCACCGTCCGCGCCCGCAGTTGGAGCAAGGTGCGCCTGGCCCCATCCGACTCGCATTGGAACACGCCGATCGTCTCGGCCCGAGCCAGCAGGTCGCCGGTGAGCGGGTCGCCGGCCGGGATCTGTTCCAGGCGGAAAGCGGGGTCGTGGTGCTGCCGTACCAAGGCGGCGGCATCGGCCAGGATGGTTAACGCCCGGACGCCCAGCAGGTCGAGCTTGGGCAGACCGATCGCTTCGACATCCCGGTGGTCAAACTGGGTGATCAGAAAGCCCTTAGGCGCCCACTGGACCGGCACCACGTCGGTCAACAGGCCGGGGGTAATCACTACGCCGCCGGGGTGCACGCTCAGGTGGTGGGGTTGCTCAACCAGGTGAAAGGCTTCTTCCACTACCTTGCGGAGCTGCGCGTCGTGTATGCTGGCCAGTATCTCTTCCTCAGTCCGCTGGTCCCGGCGGCGCGGGTCGGGGTGCCAGTGGTGGGGCAGGAGGGCGGCCACAGTGCGGATCTGCGCCTCGTCCAGGCCGTAGGCCTTGGCTGTCTCGCGCACCGCCGACAGGGGGCGCAGGGTGCTGACGGTGCTGACCAACGCCACGTGGTCGGGGCCGTAGGTCCGCCGCACATAATCCAGCACCTGATCGCGGCGGCGGCTGCAAAAGTCGAGGTCGATGTCAGGCAAGTCGGCGCGGGCGGGGTTCAAAAAGCGCTCGAACAGCAGGTCGTGGGTGATCGGGTCGACGTGGGTGATGCCGGCGCAGTAGGCGACCAGCGAATTGGCCACGCTGCCGCGGGTGTTGATCGGCACGCCGGCCTGGCGGGCAAAGCGGGCGATGTCGGCCACGACCAGGAACAGTGGCGCATAGCCGCGCCGGGCGATGGCGTCCAGTTCGGCCTGCAACCGCTCTTGTGCCGTTGCCGTCAGCGGTTGGTAGCGCTCGGCCAACCCGGCCTGGGTCAGTTCGGTCAGGGCTCTGTCTGGGCTCTGATCCTCCGGCAGCTTCAGGGCTGGCCAGATCGGCTTGCCGTCGGGCAGCGCCGGTCCGCAGCGCGTGATTATCTCTTGCACGTTCGCCACTGCCTCGGGCAGATCGGCAAAGCGGGCCAAGACCTCCTCCCGGCTGAGCCAGTGGAGGCCCACTGCGCGATCACCGCCTGCCGGCAGAGCCTCAGCGGGTACGGCGTCCAGCGGACAATTGTGGTCGATGGCTGCCAGCAAGCGCAGCCGGGGCGCATCGTCCGGTGACAGACAGTAGACTGGCTGCACGGCCACCGGCCGCAGCCCAAAGCGTTGGCCGAGTGCGATCATCTCGCCGGCAATGGGCAGATCGCCGGCCTGATGCAGTTCCAGGCTGACATAAGCCCGGTTGCCATAGATCTGAGCCAGGTGGGCGGTGTAGCGTGCGGCGGCTTCGCAATCCTCGGCTCGCAGGTAACGCTCGATCCAGCCCATGTGCCCGCCGCTCAGGCAGAGCAGGCCCTCGCTGTGCACTTCCAGGTCTTCCCATGTCAGGCCCTGGGCGGCCAGCGCTTCCCGCTCGGGACGGGCCTGGATCAGCGACGACAGCCGGCACAATGACCGGTAGCCGGCCGGCCCTGTGGCTAGCAGCACCAGCCGGCCTGGAATAGTCGCCGCACCCAGCGACTCGCCAGGAATAGCCACCGTCGCTGTCATGCCCAGGATCGGCTTGACGCCGGCAGCCCGGCAGGCCCGGTCAAAGGCCACTGCGCCGTATAGCGCGTTGGTGTCGGTCAGGGCCAGGTGGGTCATCCCCTCGGCCGCCGCCCGCCCTGCCAGGTCGGCCACCGACGCAGTGCCGCCCAGCAAGGTCAGGTGGGAGTAGACCTGGAGATGGGTGAATTGCCCCCTCTCCCTTTCCGGGAGGCCGCTGTTCAGTGCAACGCGGAACGCGGCAGGGCCGGGGTGAGGGTGGATCTCCCTCTCCCCGCCATGCCCGCCAGGCGCAGAGGCCAGGCGTGCGGGTGAATTACCACCGGTCACGGTGGATGCGGCTCTCGTCGTAGCGATCGGCCGTTCCTGCCTGTTCTGCCGGGTAGCCGATCGACAGGACGGCCAGCGGCGGCGCCTGCTCCGGCAGGCCGAGCAGCCGGCTGATTCCCTGGATCCGCTCCTCGCGGGGGTAGACGCCCAGCCACACTGCGCCCAGCCCTCTGGCGTGGGCGGCCAGCAGGATGTTCTCTGTAGCGGCCGAGCAGTCTTGGACCCAATAGCCCTCCATCGGCTGCCGCTCGCGGTCGCCGCACACGACGATGGCCAGCGGTGCCTGCTTGAGCATCTGCCCGTAGGGCAGGATCGCCGTCATGGCGTCCAATTGCCGGCGCTCGGTGATGACCACGAAATGCCACGGCTGCCGGTCGCTGGCCGACGGTGCGCTCATGGCCGCGGCTAATAGCTCTTTGATCAGCCCTTCATCCACCGGTTGGGCGGTGTAGGCGCGGATACTGCGGCGGGTCATAATAGCTTCGTAGGCTTCCATTATTCCTTCCTTTCTGTGGTTCCATATTGGTTCGTTTGGCGGGTCGCCGCTACTTGCGCAGCACCCGCCCTCGTCGGCCCTGGCCCACGATCTGACCGTTGCGAGCCACGACTTGTCCCGAGATCAGCACCGCCTGAATGCCGGTCGGCGGAGCATCAGGCCGGTCGATGGTGGCGTGGCCGTCAACTGTAACGGGGTCCAGGAGCACCAGGTCGGCCCAGGCTCCCTTGGCGATGCGGCCTACCTCTTGCAAGCCGATCCGTTCCGCCGGGAACGAGGTCATGCGTCGTACCGCTTCTTCCAGGGAGAAAAGCCCCAAGTCGCGGCTGTAATGCCCCAGCACCCGCGGAAAGGTGCCGAATGACGCCGGATTGTGACGTCCTCGCCGGGTCAGGATTGTGTCGGTCATGAACGCGCACCGGGGATGAGCCAGCACTGTGCGCAGGCCATCGCCCGAGTAGGCGCCCAGTAGGACGCGAGCCTTGCCCTCGCTCACCCGCGCCACGTGGACGTAGGCCTCGAACGGCGGCAGCCCCAGGCGGCGGGCGATGGTCGCCATGTTCAGCCCCTCCAGCTCGGCGAACTCTGGCGCGCAGCCCCACAACAGGGTGATATCCGGGTAGCTCAGCCCCAGCGTCCAGCGCAGCAGGTCCATCTGCCGTTTGAGCTTTCGCAGGGCTTGAGGGTCGTTGATATTGCGGGAAAAGCCGTCAAGGAACCAGGCCGGCATGACCACGTTGATGGTGCTGTTGCCTGCCGTGTAAGGAAAGGCGTCAAAGGCCACGTCCACCCCTTCGGCGATTGCCCGGTCGACATCCCGCAGCACCGTGCGATGGGTACGCCATGTGCGTCGCCCGACAAATATGAGGTGGGAGAGCTGTAGCCGCACCCCGGCCTGGCGGGCCAGGCCCAGCAGCTCGCGAGTCGAGCGGATGTTGTGGGCCGTGCCACCCACCATCGGCCGGTAGAAGGGCGATACCCAGGTATAGGCCCGGCCGTGGGCGGCAAACATGCCGCCCTCTTTGGCGGTAGCGCGAAGCAGAGGCAAAAGCTCGTCGTTGTCGGCAAAGACGCCGGGAGCGTAAGCCAGCCCTACCGACAGGCCCAAGGCCCCTTCCTGTATGGCCTGGCGGGCAAAGCGGCCCATAGCATCTACCTCGGCAGCCGTGGGCGGTGTGGATCTGTCGGCTCGCTGACCCATCACCGCGTAGCGCAGCGCGCCGTGGCCCACCAGGCAGGCGACGTTGATCGTCACGCCGTCGCGGTCGAGCGTATCCAGGAACTCGGCCATCGACCGCCAGCGGTAGGCAAATGCCTCGTCGCGTAGCATCTCGGAAAAGCCATCCAACAGCGGGATCGACTCCTCCGTCGCTGGCGCGGGCGAAAAGCCGCATTGGCCGCCGACCAGCGTCGTGACCCCTTGCAAAAGGAGCGGAGCCAGGACGGCGTCGTGGTCGGCCAGGGGTACGATCCAGTCCGAGTGGGAATGGACGTCGATGAAACCAGGGGCGACGGCCAGGCCTGCGGCGGCCAGCGTCTGCCTGCCGCGCAGGGCCTCGCCTGTGGCGATGGCCGCGATCTTGCCCTGGCGGATGCCCAGGTCGGCCCGGAAACGGGGCTGGCCCGTGCCGTCTATGATCGTGCCGTTGGCGATGACCAGGTCAAACTCCATGGCTGGGTCCCTCCTTCCATGCTGACGCAGAGCGAGGTTATTATAGTCGAATTCAGGCCGTGTGGCAAAAACAAGCCGGGAAACCTGGATTCTTGCTTTTTGGTAGCTCTTCCGATCCGTGGTACAATCGAACAAGGAATCATGTTGTACATCACCATTTTGCCTACTGCACCGACTCATTTGGTAACGTGTTTTACCAAATAGAGCGAGACGCACCGTATGAGTCTGTTGTCAAAACTCTGGAGTTGAAGGCTAGGTACAGGGGGAACAGTGTTTGAAAGAGATCTGGCAACTGTTCATTATGATCAGCTTCTGGCTACAGCCGACACGATACTGGAAGGTCCGTTATCAGTCGGAGTCGGCTCGAATTTCTGGGGAGAGCCTAACCTGACTTTGTGTCTCGAGACCATGCCGCGTATTGAAGGCGCGATCGAGTCTAGGATTGTCTATGCCAATCTTGGTGACGAAGGGCAGAACGTCGCGATTCTGCGCCAGGCAGCGTGGGACGCCCAGGCTACACGACGGACCGTCCTACAGGAATTCCGCCAAGGTCGTGAACCGTCCATCTACCCGATCTTGCTTGTGCGCTATGTATGGATCGATATTGGTTGGCTGTCCAACGCTGTGCACCGGCTGGAGGAATTGGTCATTCCTCTCAGATCTCCCAAAATGATCCCCTTGTTTCGTACCATGTACAGGCTGAGAATTGCGAGAACTGACAGAACGGTTGCTGACATATCCTGGGGTAAGGGCATGGTGGAAGGATTTCAGGTAGTCAGCGATCTGTGGGAGTCTCTGTGGCAGGAAATGACCGGCTTACTGAACACTGGTGAGATAATTGAACCGCACGAATTCTGGGGACGTGGTTTTGAATCTGTAACGGCATACAAGGTGTCGGACCGTTAGCCTGAGACTGTTTGCATTTGTCGAGGTGCCGTCTGATTATCGCCATTTATGCGCACCAGACAGGACGGCGTGGTGATCTACTTGGGCAGTTGATAGTGTCTCCTGAACGCCAAGTGTCCGCAGCGGGTTATTTGAATGTGGCAAAGGGGGTATCACCTAATGAACGTCACTGTCCTTCAATCGGAACATCTTGAAGCTGCGGCCGGCCTGGTCGCGGCCCGCTACACGGCCCTGCGCCGCCAGGTGCCGTCCCTGCCTGCCAAGTACGAGGACGCAGGCGCCATTGTGCCCATG
>JAFGOG010000061.1 GCA_016926595.1 Anaerolineae bacterium | reverse complement strand
GCACCGAAATGCCCAGCATTTTGCCGTCGAACAACAGGTCAAAGGCGCAGCCCAAGGCCAGGCCGGCCAGGAGCAGCCGCCCAGGGTGCTGCGCCATCGTGCTCTTTCCTTCCGATCTCTCCTCCATGGCTGCGTTCCCCTTTCCCGTGTAGGCTGACTGCTGCCAGCATAGCAGAGATCGACCGGCCAAGTCAAGCATCCAGGTGCGGCGACCGGCGCACTTGAGTGCTTGACAGACGCGGGTAGTGAGGGCATAATAGAGCCATGACATCACCTATCTGGCTGCTCGTGGTCGAAGATAACCCGCGGCTGCGCCCGGCGTTGAGCGAAGGCCTGGAAGCTACGGGGGATGTGCGCGTGGTGCATGCCTGCGACAGCGGCGAGGAGGCGGTGGAGCGCTGCCTGGCCCAACGGGTAGACGCCGTGCTGATGGACGTTCAGCTTGCCGGCAGGCTGAACGGCATCGAGGCGGCAGTGGCCATCCGTCGCGAGCTCCCCCGCCTGCCGGTGGTCTTTTACTCGATCCAGGATGACGACGAATACTATCGCCATTTTCGCCGCTCGGGCATCCTCACCCACTTTGCCTACGTGCGCAAATCCAACTACCTGCTGCCGGCCATGCTCATCCCGCTCCTCCGCGATGCGCTGGCCGGGCGCAGCTTTATCGACCCGGACATCGCCTCGCGCGTTCAAGAGGTGCGGCGCAAAGACGAGGGCGACCCCATGGCCCTGCTGGAACCGGCCGAGCAGGCTGTGGCCCGCCTGTTGGCCCAGGGCAAGACCAACGAGCAGATCGCGGCCCAGTTGGGCTTTCGAGACAAGCGCACCATCAGCCGGGTGAACGGCCAGATCTATGTCGCCTGGGATCTGAGCCAGACGACCACCGACGAAAAAGTGGCCCGCACCCGGGCGGCGATCATCGCCCGCGCCGGCCAGCTCATCCGGTGGGATGAGAAAGGCGCCGCCTACGTCCTGGGCGACCGCGAGGAGTGGGTGCCATGGACCCCCTGACGGCATGATCCCCGAGTTCCGCGCGCCTCTGGCGGCCGATTCGGTGCTCACCTGGGCGCTGGTCGCCGTTTCTCTGTTCAACACCATCCTGCTGCTGTGGTTGGGGATGACCTTGTGGCTGCATGCCGGCCGTCGCTCGGCGGGCGTGGTGGTGGCGGTTGGCGGGTTTCTGCTGGGCAGCGCGCTGTTTATCAGCCATTCGGCCCTGCTGTTGAGCGAGACCCTGAGCCTGACCCGCAGCAACACCCTGTGGCTGGCGGTGGGCATGACCCCGGCGATCATACTGCCCTATGTCTGGTATGGCGTGCTGCTGTGGTACAACGGCTACTGGGCCGAGCGGGCGGGCGATCCGCCCGGCGTCCGGCGCCATCAGAAATGGCTGTGGCTGACCAGCGCCATCGTGGCGATCGGGTTTGTCTGCCTTGTGCTGTTGGGCCTGCCCTACACGCCGGTCGTAGGCCGGCTGGCGCCCCTGGTCGACCCCGTACGGCAGTTGGTCAAGATTTCGTTCATGGACGTCCCCCTGGTCGCCTTTGGCTATCCGCTGTACGTGCTGCTGTGTGTGGCCCTTTCCCTGGATGTCCTGAGGTCCCGGCCCGGACCGGCCGGGCGCCTCCTGGAGGACGCGCGCGGCGGCGGCGAGCAGGTCCCGGCTCGATGGGCCGGGAAGGCCAGGCCGTGGCTGATGGCGGCGACGTTGCTGCTGCTGGCGGTCGGCTGCCTGGTAGTGGCCGTCATGGTGTGGACGATCACCAACACCCGCGTGCGAGGCTACTACATTCTGACCCCGGACAGGCTACAGGTGATCGGCCGCTTTGACCTGGTCATCTCGGCCCTGATCGCGGCGGTGACGATCCTGCTGGGCCAGGCCATGACCGCGTACGAGCTGTTCATGGGCAAGGTCCTGCCGCGCAGAGGGCTGGCCCGCCAGTGGAAGTGGGCCATCGCGCTTGCCGCCAGCTATGGCGTGCTCATGGGCGGCGCGCTGGTGTGGGGCCTGGAGCCGGTATATGCCGTCCTGCTCACTGCGCTGATGATGGCCACCTTTTTCGCCCTGCTGGGCTGGCGCTCTCATGTCGAGTGGGAGCAGGCCATGCGCCAACTGCGACCGTTCGTCGCCAGCCAACGCTGGTACGACGCGTTGGTCGCCTCGCCCGGCGAGGCGACCGGCCAGCGCCCGCCCGACCCCTTTGGCGCGCTGTGTGAAAACCTGCTCAACACGACCGTGGCGCATCTGATCCCGGTCGGCCCAACGGCCGCCTTTGTGTCCCCTCAAAGCTACCCGCCCCAGTCCTCTGCCCCTGCCTTGGGTCCTTTGGCGCAGCAGGCGTCAGAGGATGCCTGGCTGATCCTGCCGGTGGAACCGGGCGACTATGGCGGCGCAACCTGGGCCGTGTCCCTGTGGCGTGAGCGGGGATTGATCGGCGTGCTGCTCTTTGGGCCGCGCCGCGACGAGGGCCTTTATACACAGGAACAGATCGAAGTCGCCCGGTCGGTCAGCGAGCGGCTGATCGACACCGCGGCCAGCCTGGCCCTGTCCCAGCGCTTGATGCGGCTCCAGCGCGAGCGGATGGCCTCGACGCAGATCCTCGACCAGTCCACCCGCCGCGTGCTGCACGACGAGGTGCTGCCGCTGATCCACGCCGCAATGCTATCGCTGGCTGTCGGCAAGCCGGTCGGCGAGCCGGCGATTCGCGCGGCGATCGAACAGTTGTCCGGCGCCCACGGGCAGGTGTCGAACCTGCTGCGCGAGCTGCCGCCGACCGTTGCGCCCGAGATCTCCCGCCTGGGGCTGATGGCGGCCCTGCGGAAGGCGGTCGAAGTCGAGTTCGCCCACGCCTTTGCCGAGGTGACCTGGCGTTGCGACGAGGGCGTCGAGGCCCAGATGGCCGCGCTGAGCCCCGTGGCGGCAGAGACACTCTACTACGCCGCCCGCGAGATGGTGCGCAACGCGGCCAAGCACGCCCACCCTGACGAGCAGTCGGCCAGGCCCTGCCTGGAGATCGCGGCGCGCGTCGCGAGCGGGCAGGTCCAGATCACGATCGAGGACAACGGCTCCGGATTCAGACCCGAGCCCGGCGTCGGGCAGGGGTTGGCCCTGCACAGCACGCTGATGGCCATCGTCGGAGGGTCTCTGTCGCTAGAGACCGTTCACGACCAGATGACCCGGGCGCAGCTTGCCCTGCCGCTGCCCGCCTGATAGCAAAAAAACCCCGCCCAGGCCCTCCTCGGACCGGGCGAGACACAGCAGTGGGGTATAATCGTCCCTAGAAGCTGATGCGCCAAAAAACCAGCGTGCGTCCAACCGTTGGTTTCCTGTCAACCTGGTCCGTTTATGAGGGTACGGCCATCGACGGCTATACCCACACCCTCTCCCAGGGGATTTGTGCTGAAGCGTTGCGCAGCGCCGGCGTAGAAGAGGATGCCCGGCTCATCGCCTTTGGCGAGCACCGCCGCGAGGATGGGCGCGCCGCCATGCAGCAGATCCTCTCCTCGGGCGCGCCGTTCACTGCCCTGTTGGCGAGTAACGATCTGTCGGCCCTGGGCGCCATCGAGGTGCTCCACGCAGCAGGACGGTGCATCCCAGACGACGTGGCGGTCATCGGCTTTGACGACATTCTCGAGGCGCGCTCGCACCTGCCGCCGCTCACCACCGTCCGGCACCCAACCTTCAGGCTGGGGTATCAAGCGGTGCTCTCCCTCCTCGACGCGATCGAGGACAGGCGAACAGGCGAGACGCGCACGCGCGTGCCGACGCAGCTCGTCATTCGCCAGTCGTGCGGTTGCCGTCCAGAGAGCCTGCCGGTCGCGTCATTGCTGTCCGCGACGCCTTCGGATCGCCAAGCTACACAGGCCGCTCTTGCGCGCGCGATGGCAGAGGCGACCCTCGTCGAGGCGCGGCACACCACACGCCAGGAGATCGAGACCCTCAGCCTGAGTCTCGTGCAGGCTTTCACCTCGAGCCTGTCCTGTGGTGATCCTGGGCCGTTCGACACAGCGCTGCAACAGCTTTTCGACTGGCTCGAAGGGCATGGCAAATTAGTGTTGGTGTGAAATGCTTGGCCGGCCTTCCACGCCCGAGTCCGAAATGACCCGCATTTGCCCCATCGACATAAACCGGCCCGGCGTGAGCCGGGCCGGCCTCCCGTGATTCCGGCGGCGGCCGGCCGGAGAGCTAGCCCTGTTTCGCCTCGATCCAGTCGTCCACCACCTGCTCCAGAACCTCGAGCGGCACGGACCCATTGCCCAGCACCACGTTGTGAAACTCCTTGAGATCGAACTTGTCGCCCAGCGCGTCCATCGCCCTCTGGCGCGCCTCCAAGATCTTGAGCATGCCGATCTCATAGGCCGTGGCTTGCCCCGGCCAGACAATGTAGCGGGCCACCTCTATTTCGACCATCCCGCGCGGCAGCCCGGTGTTTTCCACCATCAAGTCAACCGCCTGGTCATAACTCCACCTCTTGGCGTGGATGCCGGTGTCGACCACCAGCCGGGCGGCGCGAAAAGCCTCGGCCTGCAGGCGGCCGATGTTGCCATAGGGATCGCCCTCGTAAAAGCCCAGCTCGTAGGCAAGCCTCTCGGCGTACAACGCCCAGCCCTCGGCATGGGCGGTAAACTGCATGCCTTTGCGCAGCGAGGGCAGAGGCAGCTCCTGGGCAATAGCGATCTGAAAGTGATGCCCGGGGACGGCTTCGTGATAGGCCAGGGTAGGCATGGCGAACCTCTCTTTAGAGCCGGTCACCCTGGCGTAAAAGATACCTGGCCGCGAGCCGTCGATGGTTGGTGGGTTGTAATAGTCGCCGGCCGGCCCGGCCTTGACGATCACCTCGGCCTTGGGGCGCAGGTCGAAAACCGCGCCGACCTTCTCGCTGGCCACGGCGATGAGCGCTTCGTACGCCGCGGCGACATCATCGCCAGAGTAGGTGCCGCTGTCCTGAACCACGCGGCCGATCAGTTGCGCCAGATCGGCGCCCTGGGGATAGCCCAGCTCGTCAAAGATGGCGCGCATCTCGGCGTGGACGCGCTCCAGCTCCTGCAGGCCAAGCTCGTGAATCTCCTCGGCGGTCAGATCGAGGGTGGTGTGGTGGCGCAGCGTATAGGCATAGTACTCGGCGCCGTCCGAGAACTTCCAGACCCCCTCCTCGTCGGCCGCAATCCTCTGCTGATGCTCGAGCGCTTGGGCCAGTGCCTGGAACCCCGGCAGGACCGAACCGTCGATCTCCTCCTCGGCGGCCCGGAGCAGCGCCTCTTTCTCCTCCGCGCTCAGCCCGGGCGCCGCGTCGACCTTGGCCTTGAAAGCGGTGTAAAAGGGCGTTGAGCGCGCATCGCTTTCGGCGATCTTGCTCACGCCGTCGAGCACCCAGGGGACGAGGAACCTGGGCATCACCACGCCCGCCTTCTCCCGCCGCTGCAGGCCGTCGACGAGCTGATCGAGCTTGGTGTCCACCCGAGAGAGACGCGTGACATAATCCTGGGCGTCCTGTTTGTTCGTCACAGGGTGAATGTCCGTGAAGAACTGCACCAACTGCTCGTTGATCCCGGTTGTGATCAAAAAGCTGGCTGGATAGTCGTCGTACATAAAGGGGTACCCCTGTGCCCGATCGTCCAGGTACCATTCATAGACGTCACAAGTCACTTGCTGTGCGGGGGTGAGTGTCGCGCGATCATAGGTCCTGAGCAGGTCAAGGATTGCCGCTTCCAACCTCTGGGTCTCACGGATATACTCGTCCGAGATATCGGTCAGTTGATCGTTGCTGACCCCCCAGGCCTTGTTCAGCCCGACCTGGGTGATCACTTCGGGGTCTCTCAACAGCAGTTTCTTGTACGATGCCTCAAAAAAGGCGTCGATGTCCAGCCCCTGCAGATCCGCGGCGATGTCGGGCGTCGCCGGCGTTGTCCCGGCTATCGGACTGTCGGTTGGCGGCGCAGGCGTGACCGCAGGCGGGGGTGTGCCGCAAGCGCTGACCAGGATCAGAATGATGATTGCCGTAGCGACGGCTGTGTGGCGATATGGCATAGCGTTCCTCCTAATCCAGATAACCCCCTATGGACGCCAGGCGTTCAGACGGGCGAGAGCCACAAAACAAGTGACCGGAAATGACCAAACTGGTGACCCAAAATGACCTCCAGGTTGATGACCCCGCTCCGAAACTGTGTTATCATAGGCTCAACTGAATAGTCACACCATCTGCGCCTTATTCCCAACGAGTTGCCATGCCCTTTCGGGCGCCACGATGAACGAAAACTGTAGGGGCGCGGTCTTCGCGCCCTCCGGGTAAGTCTATTTTCGAAAGAGTCGCCATCGCCGCGAGCCATGTCCGCAACAAAAGCCTGTCCGCCCGTCGGCCCTGGCGCCAAAGCAGCCGCCCCGGGCCCCATCCTGATCGGCCCCGCCCCCACACCAGCCGTGGCCGCCGTCCCCACACCGCGCGGTGGCGTCCCTATCCGGCCGGCCAATGTTGTGCTACACTTTTCCACTACCCCCGCTTCCCCCACCTTCGTCGTCTTTGTGCCCTTCGTGGCTAGATCATCCCCCCACAGGAGACCCCCGCTCAGCATCGACAGTCCGCGGCGGACCTTGGCGAATTTGCGGATAGATACCAGGCCATCCTGCGGGACTCCGGGAGCAGTGAGCGGCAGCCCTGACATCGGGGCGGCCATCCCCTGGCCGCCGGGGATTGTTGGCAGGACTGGGGCGCGCGTGATATGATGCTGGACGCGCCCATTACCTGCCGCGCCTGCCGATTGGACAAAACCGGCCCCGAGATGTATAATCGGGCGCGCAAGCTTCGACGTGGAGGATTGAGTGCAAAGGACAAGACACTGCCGTTTGAGGCAGTGAGATCAAAGACGGTATTGCACCATACCGTCTTTTCGTCTTTAGCGCAGCCTGGTAGGGGCGACCCCGTGTGGTCGCCCAAGAGGATAGGCCAATGAGAGACATTCACGTAAACGACATCGGCGACACCGTCGCCCGTCTGTGCATCGAGAGCAACTACTTCTTGGGTGAGGACGTGCTCCGAGCCCTCCGCTTCTACCGCGAGCACGAAAACTCGCCCGTAGGGCGGGAGGTGATCGACCAGATCCTGGAAAACGCCAAGGTGGCCGGCGAGGGGCAGTTGCCGTTGTGCCAGGACTGCGGCCTGGCCGTCGTCTTTCTCGAGCTGGGCCAGCAAGTGCACATCGTCGGCGGTGACCTGAACGAGGCGATCGCCGCCGGAGTCCGCCGGGGCTACCAGGACGGCTACCTGCGCAAATCGGCGGTCGCCCAACCCTTCTCCGCCCGGGTCAATACCAGGGACAACACCCCTCCCATCGTCCATACCACCATCGTCCCCGGCGACAGGCTGCGCATCATCGTCGCCCCCAAGGGCGGCGGCAGCGAAAACATGAGCCAGTTGGCCATGCTCAAGCCGGCCGATGGCCGCGAAGGGGTCATCCGCTTCGTCGTCGACTCGGTCCGCCGCGCCGGCGCCAACCCCTGCCCGCCGATCATCGTCGGCGTGGGCATCGGCGGCACGGCCGAAAAGGCCATGCTGCTGGCCAAACAGTCCCTCCTGCGCGAGGTGGGCCAGCGCAGCGACGACCCGGAAGTGGCCGCCCTCGAAGCCGACATCCTGGAGCGGGTCAACCGCACCGGCATCGGGCCGCAGGGTTTTGGCGGCTTGACCACAGCCCTCGCCGTCCACGTCGAGACCGTCCCGGCCCACATCGCCAGCCTGCCGGTCGCGGTCAATATCCAGTGCCACTCGGCGCGCCACAAAGAAGCCGTCCTCTAAACCGAAAGGAGCATGCCCATGCGCCTCACCACACCCTTGACCGATGAAACCGTCGCCCAGCTCCACGCCGGCGACAAAGTGACCATCACCGGCGTCATCTACGTCGGCCGCGATGCTGCCCACAAGCGCCTCGTGGCGGCCCTGGATGCCGGTCAGCCGCTGCCCTTCGACCCGCAGGGCCAGATCATCTACTACATGGGACCGTCGCCGGCCCGCCCCGGCCGGCCGATCGGCTCGGCCGGACCGACCACCAGCGGCCGCATGGACCCCTACGCCCCGCGGCTGATGGAGGTTGGCCTGAAAGGGATGATCGGCAAGGGCAACCGTGCCGGGCCGGTGCGCGACGCCATGATCAAATACCACGCCGTCTATTTTGGCGCCATCGGCGGCGCCGGCGCCCTGATCGCCAAGAGCGTCAAGAGCGCCGAGGTCATCGCCTACGACGACCTGGGCGCTGAGGCGCTGCGCCGCCTGCAAGTTGAGGACTTTCCGGCCATCGTCATCGATGACATCTATGGCGGCGACGCCTACGAAGATGGCGTCAAACAGTACAGCCGTGAATAGGGAGCAGAGAATGAGGGTTCGACTATCGGCGCAGTCGGTGCACAGCGAGTTGGTGCGCCGCATCGAAGAATACAGTGGCCAGGACCTGATGGCCTGCTACCAGTGCGGCAAGTGCGCGGCCGGCTGCCCGGTCGCCTTTGCCATGGACATGCTGCCCAGCCAGGTGATCCGTTACGCCCAGTTGGGCCTGGTCGACCGCCTGACCGAGAGCAAGACGATCTGGTTGTGCGCTGCCTGCCAGACCTGCTACACCCGCTGCCCCAAGGGTGTCGACCTGAGCCGGATCATGGAGGCGCTGCGCGAGATCGTCATGTT
>JAFGOG010000422.1 GCA_016926595.1 Anaerolineae bacterium | reverse complement strand
CTGGGCGCAGCAGTCATGGCGCTCCACATTGGACGCAAACGCCGAGTTGGTGTATAATCAGCCCATCGCGAGGAAACTGGGAGGTTATGGCATGAACATCTTTAATCGGGTGGTGGTTGTCCTTCTCGTCCTGGTTGTCATCATCCTGACCGTCGTGATCGTCATCGTGCCCGAAGAAGCTTTCAACCTGCTGAGGGCCATCTTTGAATGGGCGCACCGGGACACGCAGAGCTACATGGCCGGCCAGGACCACTACCTGTTCCTGGCGGCGCGGGTGATCATCGGCGGGGCGATTGTCCTGGTCGGGGTGCTCCTCCTGTGGCTAGAGCTGCGCCGGCCGCGCAAAAAGGTCATTCGCGTGCAAAAGATGGCGGGCGGCGAGACCAACATCGCCATCGAATCGATCAGCCAGCGAGTGGCCTACAACATCGACCAATTGCCAGAGGTGATCAGGGTAACGCCGCGCATTTCCGGTCGGTCGCGCGGCGTCGACATCGACCTCCAACTGGAAACCTCTCCCGAAATCGACGTGCCGATGAAGACGGAAGAGGTGCGCGAGGTCACAAAGGACGTGGTCGAGGGCCGGATGGGGCTAAAGCTGGGCAAGGTGACGATCAACATCAAGCACGCGCCCTATCCCAGCGCATAGCAAAAGCCTGCCGCAGGCTCGCGCCGCTCCGCTTCCCCCGCTCCCTTCAGGGACTGCGGCTCACGGGAGGGTTGGAGCCCTATTGCGTGACGCCGCGGATGATGACCTCGCCCTCCAGGATCTCCAGGCCGGTTATCTCGACGCCGAGCTGTGACTCTTCCACAGTCTCGTTGATGCTCTGAGAGATGGTATCGAGCGCGGCATTGGGCAGCGGGAGGGAGCCGGTGGAAGCTTTTTCCATCTCGACGACGACCTTGCCATCCTGGACGCGGGCGACGGCGATGATAAAGAATTCGGTGTCGATGGGCAAAAAGCCTACCAGCCTGCCCGTGCCGTAGATCTTGCCTCGGGTAAACCAGATCACGGGATTGGTAACTGGCGACCCATCGTATTGGGCCAGCTTGGTAGCGACCAGCGAAGTGACTTCGTCGTCGCTCATGCGCAGGATGAACTGCTGGGCTGGTTGGCTACTCAAGCTCTGTTGAATGCGCGACTCTAATTGGCCGGCCGCTTCGGTAGAGACGGCGATCGGGTGAGGCGGCGTGGGGACGGCGCCGGAGAGCAGGCCGCACGGGCCGCAAGCCAGGCCTAACAACACCACCATGGGTATGACAAAGCGCGCCAGCGTCGAGCGCTCTCGCATCGTAAACCGCCCTCCTGAATGAACGTATGTGAGCCTTGACGGCGTGGAGGGCATTATAGCACAAGATAGGATGAAGGGCAATTGTGAACGATGGACGATGAATTGACAGAACAGGATGGCAGCGGGCCGCCATTGCCGGTTGACGCCATCGTCGAAAACCTCCTTTTTGTCGCCCAGGAAGCGGTTAGCGTCGAGCGCCTGGCCGCTGTCCTGGAGATCGACCTTGGGGAAGTGGAAAACGCTCTCAGCAGACTGAGCCAGGAATATGATCGGCGCGGACTGCGGCTGCAGCGCCATGGGCGGCAGGTGCAGATGGTCACCGCGCCCGAGTCGGCCGATTATGTGCGGCGCTTTCTCGGCCTGGAGCTCACCGGCAAGCTGTCGCCAGCGGCGCTGGAGACCCTGGCCGTCATCGCCTACCGCCAACCGGTAACCCGCGCCGACCTTGAAGCGGTGCGCGGCGTCAATTCCGACAGCGTGCTGCGCACCCTGATCAACCGGGGCTTGATCGAGGAACAGGGCAGGCTGGACAAAGCCGGCCGGCCCATCGTCTATGGCACGACTTTTGAATTCCTACAGCATTTCGGACTGACCGGCCTTGAGCAGCTACCTCCCCTGGGCGAGGGACAGCTTTCTGGCTAGACCTGGCATGGGACTGGCCGATCGGATCGTCTTGCGCGCCCACGAGCTGGGGTTTGACCTGGCTGGCATCGCGCCAGCCGACCGGCTGACCGGCGCCAGCCGCTACGCAGCCTGGTTGGCGGGTGGCTATCATGGCCAGATGGCCTACCTGGCCCGCCCGGACGCGGTCGCCAAGCGCATGGATCTATCGCTCCTCCTGCCGGGCGTCCAGTCGGTGGCAGTGGTGGGCGCCAACTACCATTCCGTCGTTCCAACCCCTGACCACCGTGCTGATCCGTCGCGGGGCGCCATCGCCAGTTATGCCTGGGGCGACGACTACCACGACCTGTTCATCTCCCGCCTCCAGCAGTTGGGCGCCTTTATCCAGGCCGAGGCAGGCCAGCCTGTCGCCTACCGCGCCTATGCGGACACCGGGCCGATCTTGGAACGGGAGCTTGCCGCTGGCGCCGGGCTGGGGTTTATCGGCAAGAACACCAACCTGATCCACCCACAACTGGGCTCCTGGTTGTTACTGGGCGAGCTGCTGCTTACCCTGGAGCTCCCGGCAGCAGCCGCGATCTCGACGGACGCCGGGCGGGGACAGGCCGTAACCAGCGGGAGCTGCGGAAACTGCACCCGCTGCCTGGACAATTGTCCAACCGGCGCCCTGGTCGCCCCGTATACCGTCGACGCCCGGCGTTGTATCTCTTACCTGACCATCGAGCTAAAAGGTCCAATCCCTCGCCAGCTACGGCCGTTGATCGGCAACCGGATCTTTGGCTGCGACATCTGCCAGGAGGTGTGCCCCTGGAACCGGCGATTCGCCCGGCCTACGGCCGAGGCGGCTTTTCAGCCAAGGCCCGGCCTTGCTGCGCCCTTGCTGCTCGACCTCATGGCCCTGGACGACGCGGGCTGGCGAAAGCTATCCGGCAGTCCCGTGACGCGAGCCAGGCGGCGCGGCCTGCTGAGGAACGTGGCTGTGGCCCTGGGCAATTGGGGCGACCCGGCCGCGGTTCCGGCCCTGACCAACGCCCTGCGCGATCCCGAGCCGCTGGTTCGCGGCCATGCGGCCTGGGCGCTCGGCCGCATCGCCACCGCCCAAGCCTGCCACAGTTTGAAGCAAGCGTCGATCGTCGAGGGTGACGAGTGGGTCCAAGAGGAGCTCAAGGCCGCCATGCTCGATTTATGGTAACTTTCCGCCCTTACCGCAGGGCCGCCGCCCCCAAGTTGCTCTTTCAGCCAAAGCAGGCTATAATTACCGGGAGGTCGCGTGCCGAGTTTGGAGCTTGCCGCTTTCAGCGAGGGAGGTGCCAAGTGCAGATAACGCACGTCGAGGTTGTCCCTGTTGAGCTGGGGTTGCGCCTGCCGTACCGGACGCTTCGCTACCGGGCAGCAATGGAGCGCGTGCCGGCCGTATTCGTCCGCGTCGATACCCGCCAGGGCCTGGTAGCCTGGGGATGCGCCGCCTTTGATCCGGCCCTCACCGGCGAGACCCTGGAGCAGGTCACCCGCGCCTGCCAGGCCTGCGCCGACCGCGCCCGCGACATCAACCCACTGAACACCGAGTTCGCCCTGGCCGAGCTGGCGCCGCTGACCGAAGGCGTTCCGTCGGCCCGCTGCGCTTTCGACATCGCCTTTTACGATCTCCTGGGCCTGGCAGCCGGCCTGCCGCTCCATCGCCTGCTGGGTGGCTACCGCCACCGGATTCAGACCTCGATCACGCTCAGCCTGGCGCCGGTCAAAGAGACCGTAGAAATGGCCCGCAGCCGGGTCCGCCAAGGGTTTCGAATCCTCAAGCTCAAGGGCGGCCTCGACCCTGAGGAAGATGTCCGCCGCGTGCACGCGGTCCACGACGCCCTGCCGGGCGTTACACTCCGCCTCGACGCCGACCAGGGTTATACCATCCAACAGGCGCTGGACGTGACCCGGGCCCTGGATGGGCAGATCGAGATGCTGGAGCAGCCCACCCAGGCCGCCGACCTGAAAGCCCTGCGCGAAGTGACACGCTACAGCCCGGTGCCAATCCTGGCCGACGAGAGCGTCACCGGGCCGCCTTCGGCGCTAGAGATTGCCAGCCGCCGCGCCGCGCACGGCATGAGCGTCAAGCTGGCCACCTGCGGCGGCCTGCACTGCGCCCGCCATGTGGACGCGATCGCCCGCGCCGCCAAGATGGCGACCATGGTCGGCTGTCTCAACGAGCCGGCGCTGCTCATCGCCGCCGGACTGGGCCTGGCCCTGGCCAGCCCCAACGTACGCTATGCCGACCTGGATGGGCATTTCGACCTGATCGACGACCCGACCAACCCCGGCTTTTTCCTGGAGGATGGCTGGCTCGTCTCCCGAGACGTGCCGGGGTTGGGCTGTACAGTTGAGCTATGAGCGAGTTTCAAAGCAGTGAAAAACTTAGGAGGGAAGTGTTGCGATGAAGCCAGAGGAATTGGTGGACAAGCTGCATTGGCTGGGCCACGACAGTTTCCGCCTGGATGGGCCGCCGGTGATCTACTTTGACCCATGGAAATTGCAGGGCCAGCAGGTGCCGGCCGATCTGGTGCTGGTCAGCCACGATCATTTCGATCATTGCTCGCCAGAAGACGTAGAGCGGGTCCGCGGGCCCAAGACGACCGTGATCGCAAACAGCAGCGCGGCAGCCAAGCTGCCTGGAGCGCGGGCAGTAAAGCCCGGCGACCGGCTGACTGCGGCCGGCGTAGAGATAGAGGCCGTGCCGGCCTACAACCTGACCAAGTTCCGCTCTCCCGGCGTCCCGTTCCATCCCAAGGACGCCGGGCACGTCGGCTATATCGTTACGGTGGGAGGAGTGCGGCTTTACTTTGCCGGCGACACCGATCAGATCCCAGAGATGGGCGATATCGCCTGTGACGTGGCGCTCCTGCCGGTGAGCGGCACCTATGTCATGACCGCCGAGGAGGCGGCGGCAGCGGCGCGCACCATCAAGCCGCAGATCGCCGTGCCGATGCACTACGGGGCCGGCATCGGCACCGCAGGGGACGGCCAGCATTTTTCAGAGCTGTACAGCGGGAAAGTGGTTATCCTTCAGGTGGAGTAATCGGCGGCGCTGAGCCCTGCCAAGGCCGCTGCCAGGAGGCAACGTCGACCAAAGAACTTTAACCGCCCGAATAGTCGTTCCTTTGGGCCTGGGCACCGCCCTGTCGCTGATGGGCGACGCTACGCTGTATGTCGTGCTGCCCACCCATACCGCCGAGGCCGGTATCTCACTGGCGAGTGTGGGTGCCATCCTGGGCGTGAACCGGGCGACACGCCTGCTGACCAACGGCCCGGCTGGGCTGGCCTACGACCGCTGGCCGCGGCGCTGGCTGTTTGTGCCGTCGCTGCTCGTCGGCGCGCTGTCCACGGCACTGTACGCCGCCACCCGCGGCTTTTGGCCGCTCATGGTCGGGCGAGTGCTGTGGGGGCTGGCCTGGTCGGGCATCTGGATCGGCGGGGCGACGGTTATCCTGGACGTCACGACCAGCCAGGATCGAGGGCGCCTGACCGGTCTATATCAGATCTGGTTCTTTCTAGGCGCAGGGTTTGGCGCCTTGGCCGGCGGGGTACTCACCGATCGGATCGGTTACAACGCCACCATGTGGATCGCCGCAGGCTTGACGGCGCTGGGTGGGCTGGCGGCCTGGATCTGGCTGCCAGAGACGCGCGGAATGCGCCACAGCGACGCCGTCCTTCATCCCAAGTGGGACGGCCCCAAGCTGGTTGCCAATCGCCGCCTGTGGCTTGCCGCTTCCTTGCAGGCAGCAAACCGCTTTGTCATCGCCGGCGTTTTGATGGCGACCATGGGACTGCTGGTGCAGGATCGACTTGGCTCAGCCGGGGCGCTGCTGGGTGTGGCGACGCTGACCGGGCTGCTCACCGCCGGCCGGACGTCGCTCAGCATGCTGGCTGCTCCGGTGGCCGGGGCAGCTTCCGACCGGCTGGGCAGCCGCTGGCAGGTATCGGCCTGGGCGCTGGCCATCGGAGCGGCGGGCATGGCTCTCACCGCCCAGCCGGCCCCAGCCGCCATCCTGGCTGGCATGGCCCTGGCCGCCGTGGCCAGTGGAGGGATACAGACCCTAACTACGGCGCTCACCGGCGACCTGGTGAGCCAGGAGCAGCGGGGGCGGGCCATCGGCCTTTTGCACACCACCGGCGACCTGGGCAGCGCCATTGGGCCGCCAGTGGCCTATGCCCTGCTGCCCCGGCTGACGCTGACCGGGGTATATGGGCTGTGCACAGCCCTGTTTGCTTTGCAGTTCCTGATAGTGTTGTGGTTCCAGGCTCGACAGAAGCAGCCGGCGGGCTGCGGACAGTGATCAGAGGATGAGCTTGCCGCCCTGGTTTGACGGCGAAGAAGAGGAAGAGGCCGACACTACGCCCCAAGTGACAATGGGCGCCAGTGTTGAGGTGGAGCTGATCGACGAGTCAGGCGCCGGTGAACGCCTGGCGCTGGTCGTCGTACCGGACAAGCAGGCCGATTTCGGCCGAGGGTTTCTCGGCGCTGGCACCCCACTGGGAAGAGCGCTGCTGGGACAGCGCCCCGGCAGTTTGATAGGCTACAACCAGGACGACATCCGCGAGGTGCGGATCGTGAGCGTGGCGCCCGGCGCGCCGGCTCCCAAGACCGGCGCCGATGCCTCGCGCCAAGCTGTCATCCAGAAGGCGCTGGAAAAATCGGACCTGGAGGACGCGCTGCGCCTGGCCCTTACCGTCGACGTGAAATGGGGAAAGTACGATCCAGAAGCATTGGCGCCGGACGCGGAAGCAGGATGATCGCGTGAGAAAAGGTAAAATCCACAAAAAGATTACGAGGCAAGACACGTGAAACTCTTTGTCCCTGGCCGCATCTGCCTGTTTGGCGAACACTCTGACTGGGCCGGCGGCTACCGGCGCACCAACCAGGAACTGGAAAAGGGGTACACCCTCATCTGCGGCACCGACCAGGGCATCTATGCCGACGTCGAGCCCCATCCTACCTCGCTGGTGCTGACCGCGACCACACCCGACGGCGAGCGGCTGGGTCCCTATGAGCTGCCCATGAGACCTGACGTGCTGCTGGCGGAGGCTCAGCAGGGCGGTTTTTGGAGCTATATCGCCGGGGTGGCCTACCATGTCGTGGCCCACTACCCGGTGCAGGGCCTGGTGATCGACAACTACCGGACCGATCTGCCGATCAGGAAAGGGCTGTCGTCTAGCGCGGCGATCTGTGTCCTGGTGGCGCGGGCTTTTAACCGGCTGTACGACATGAAGCTGACGATCCGCGACGAGATGGAGCTGGCCTACCAGGGCGAGATCACTACCCCGTCGCGATGTGGCCGCATGGACCAAGGCTGCGCTTTTGGCGGCCGTCCGGTGCTGATGACCTTTGACGGCGATCACCTGGACGCGGCCGAGCTGCACGCCGGCCAGGATATACACCTGGTCATTGTCGATCTGCACGCCGACAAGGACACAATGGCCATCCTCCGCTGCCTGAACCGCTGCTATCCGTTCGCCGCGAGCCAGATCCAGAAGGGCGTCCACGAGCTGTTGGGGCCGAGCAACCGCCGGATCGTCCGCCAAGCTGTCGAAGCGCTTCAGGAGGGAGACGCCGAGCGGCTGGGGGCGCTGATGACCGAAGCGCAGGCCGCTTTTGACCGCTACGCCCTCCCCGCCTGCCCAGAGCAGCTCGCCGCCCCGGTACTGCACCGGGTCCTGGGCTACGAACCGCTCGCGCCGCACATCTGGGGCGGCAAGGGCATCGGCTCGCAGGGGGACGGCGCCGCCCAGCTCGTGGCCCGCAGCGAGGCCGACCAGCACACCCTGGTCGAGATCGTCGAGCGCGACCTGGGGATGTCGTGCTTGAAGCTCACTGTACGGGCCAGTCATGCCGTGCGCAAGGCGGTCATCCCGGCGGCCGGCTTTGGCACCCGGCTCTTCCCCGCCACCAAGGCAGTCAAGAAAGAGCTCTTTCCCATCATCGACCACGACGGGATAGCCAAGCCGGCCCTGCTGCTGATCGTCGAAGAGGCGCTGCGGGCCGGCGTCGAAGAGGTGATCGTCGTCGTCCAGCCTGAAGACCTGGAAAGCTTTCGCTCATTTTTCCTGGCCCAGATCACCCCCGAAAATTATGACAAGCTGCCGCTCCACCTGCAGACCTATGCCCAGCGCATCCTGGAAATCGGTCGCCGTCTGTCGTTCGTGACCCAGCCAGCGCAGGAAGGCTTTGGCCACGCTGTATACCTGGCCCGCGAGGCGGTGGGCGAAGAGCCTTTTCTGCTGATGCTGGGCGATCACCTGTATCGCTCGGAAAACAAGAAACCGTGCGCCCGGCAGCTCGTCGAGGCGTATAACCGCTCCGGGGTCAGCGTCGTGGGCTTGCGCCGCACACCAGAGGCAGAGATCGTCAAGTTCGGAACGGTGACCGGGCAGTGGATCGAAGAGGGACGGCTGTTGAATGTCGACGAGTTTGCCGAGAAACCCACGCCCGACTATGCCCGCGCCCACCTGGCCCTGGACGGCCTGCCCGAGGGGGAATACCTGACCCT
>JAFGOG010000421.1 GCA_016926595.1 Anaerolineae bacterium | reverse complement strand
TCGGCCAAGAGAGACCCTTCGCTGGCGCTCAGGGTGACAAATTCGCGTCCTTGCGGCTGTGCAAAGGGCGACTTTGCAACAGCCCTGATAATCCGAACCTGAGGGCTTGTCAAAGCTTGAAATCTGTGCTATAATGGCCTGTGCAGGTCGAAATTCAAACTAGCCAACGAAGAAGGGGTTGGTCAATGCGCATGACACCCGAAGCACAGCCTTCCAAAGGGTTGATGAACGAGCTGGACCGCCTCATCCTGCAGACCCTTCAGCAGGATGGGCGCGCGCCGTTTACCCACATTGCCAGGCAGGCGGGCGTGTCCGAGACGACGATCCGCGACCGCTACCGGAACCTGGTCGAGATGGGGATCGTCCGCACCGTCGGCATCGTCGATCCCTACGCCCTCGGCTTCCAGGCGCCGGCCATAATCGGCATCTCGGTCGAGCCCACCCGCGCCGAGCAGGTCGCCCAGGCCATCGCCGGCCTGCCCGAAGTGAGCTATGTGGTCATGACCCTCGGCTCCTTCGACCTGATCGTCGAGGTCTTTTGCCGTGACCTGCCCCACCTGTCAGAGCTGATCACCGGCCGGATCTACCAGATCCCCGGCGTCCGCGCCACCGAGACGCTGATGATCGCCCGCAGCTACAAGCTGACCTATCGCTGGTCGCCGACATTAGAGCTATAAGAGAGGAGTGTGTTATGGACGAGCTCAAGATTCCAAAATTGGTCACCCCTGTGCCTGGGCCTCAAGCGCGCTCGGCCGTCGCCCGCAGCAAACAGGCGCTGACCCCATCGCTGCCCCATGCCTACCCGCTGGCCGTCCGCCAGGCCTCGGGCATGACCGTCGAAGACGTCGACGGCAACCTCTTCCTGGACTGCGCCGCCGGCATCGCCGTCTGCTCCACCGGTCACTGCCACCCCCGAGTAGTCCAGGCCATCCAGGAGCAGGCCGCCCGGTTGATCCACATCTGCGGCGCCGACTTTTACGACATGCGCTACCTCGCCCTGGCCGAGCGCCTGGCCCGGCTGGTGCCCGGCGACTCGCCCCACAAGGTGTTCCTGGGCAATTCGGGCGCCGAAGCCGTGGAGGCGGCCCTCAAGCTGGCCCGCTACCACACCGGCCGGTCGCAGGTATTGGCCTTTTTCGGCGCCTTCCACGGCCGGACGATGGGCGCCGTGTCGCTCACCGCCAGCAGCCCCAAGTACCAAAAGGACTTCCGCCCGCTGGTGTCGGGCATCACCCACGTTCCGTACGCCTACTGCTACCGCTGCCATTACAACCTGGACTATCCGGCCTGCAGCCTGGCCTGCCTGGAGTATATCGAAGAAGGGCTCTTTGCCCGGTCGATTGCGCCTGAGGAGGTGGCCGCCATTTTTGTCGAGCCGGTCCAGGGCGAGGGCGGCTATATCGTCCCGCCGCCGGCCTGGCTGCCCGCGCTCCGCGCCCTGTGCGACAAATACGGCATCCTCCTGGTCGCCGACGAAGTCCAATCCGGCATGGGCCGCACCGGCAAGATGCTCGCCGTCGAGCATTGGGGCGTCGAGCCCGACATCGTATGCCTGGCCAAAGCCCTCGCTTCGGGCATGCCCCTGTCGGCCATGATCGCCCGCCAGGAGCTGATGACCTGGCCCTCCGGCGCGCATGGCAGCACCTTCGGCGGCAATCCGGTCTGCTGCGCCGCCGCCGAGGCCACCCTGGACGTCGTCGAGGAGGAGGGCCTCCTCGACAACGCGGCCCGCGTGGGCGGCCGGCTCATCGATCAATTGCGGTCGTTGGCCGGCGCAAGCCGCCTGATCGGCGACGTGCGCGGTCTGGGACTGATGATCGGCGTGGAAATGGTGCGCGACAAGCGCACCAAGGCCAAGGCGGTGAAGGAACGGGACCATCTGGTGCTGGAATGCTTCAAGCGCGGGTTGATCCTGCTGCCCTGCGGCCCCAACAGCGTCCGCTTCTCGCCGCCGTTGATCATCACCCAGGCCCAGGCCGACACCGCGCTCGGCATCTTTGCCGAGGCGCTGGCCGTGGTCGAAAACGGCCATGCCGTGTGAGGCCTGGGGGAGGGTGCAATGAAGCTCATGACTATGCGCGACGCCATCGCCGCCCACGTCCACGACGGCGACACGGTGGCCATTGAGGGCTTTACCGCCTTTATCTGCTTCTCCGCCGCCCACGAGATCATCCGCCAGCGGCGGCGCGACCTGACCCTGTGCCGGATGACCCCCGACCTGATCTACGACCAGATGATCGCCGCCGGCTGCGCCCGCAAGCTCGTCTTTAGCTACCTGGGCAACCCCGGCGTCGGCGCGCTGCACTGCATCCGCCGCGCCGTGGAAAAAGGCGTGCCCCACCCCCTCGAGCTCGAAGAGTACTCCCACTTTGGCATGGTCAGCCGCTACATGGCCGGCGCTGCCCGCCTGCCCTTCTTCCCCCTGCGCAGCTACCTGGGCGCCGACCTGCCCGCCGTCAACCCCCTCATCCGCTTCGTGGACAGCCCCTACGGCGACGGCCAGATCGCCACAGTGCCGCCGCTGAGCCCTGACGTCGCCATCGTCCACGCCCAGCGGGCCGACGCCGGCGGCAACGCCCAGATCTGGGGCCTGGTCGGGGTCCAGAAGGAGGTAGCCTTTGCCGCCCGGCGGGTCATCGTCGTCGTCGAAGAGATCGTCGACGAGGCGGTCATCCGCGCCGATCCCAACCGCACCGTCATCCCCAGCCTGGTGGTCGACGCCGTCGTCCACCAGCCCTACGGCGCGCACCCATCCTACGTCCAGGGCTACTACGACCGCGACAACCAGTTCTACCTGGAGTGGGACCGCCTGTCGCAGGATGAGGCGGCCGCCCGCGCCTGGCTCGACGAGTGGGTCTATGGCGCAGACGATTGGCCCGCCTACCTCTCCAAGCTGGAATCCCGCGAGCCCGCCATCTGGACCCGCCTGGCCCCCGGCCAGGCCCTGTCTGAGCCTGTGAACTATGGAGTTTACGGCTAACCACAAAGGACACAAAGGACTCGAAGGATGATGACTGCGAGTTATGAGCCGATCCCAAAAGAGGTGGAGCGGTGGGGCAAGGCCCTGCTCGATGCGGCCTTTATAGCCGAAATCAAGGCCGTCGACGCCGTTCACCCTCTCCACCAGGCCCAGCTCATCTCCTACCTACAAGCCGCCAGCCTGCGCCTCGGCTTCCTCCTAAACTTTAACGTCCGCCGCCTCAAAGACGGCATCCGCCGCATCGTTGTCTAAACCTTCGTTGCCTTTGTGTCCTTAGTGGTTTAAAGGAGCTTAAATGGATTACACACCATCCGAGATGATGATCGTCTCCTCCGCCCGGGCCCTGGCCGGCAAGCGGATCGTCTTTGTCGGCGTCGGCCTGCCCAACATCGCCTGCAACCTGGCCCGCCGCACCGTCGCCCCCGACCTGGAGCTGGTCTACGAGTCGGGCGTCTTTGGCGCCCGCCCCGCCCGCCTGCCCCTGTCGATCGGCGATCCCACCCTGATCAGCGGCGCCAAGTCGGTCTGCTCCATGGCCGACCTGTTCATGAACTACCTCCAGGGCGGCCGCATCGAGGTCGCCTTCCTGGGCGCGGCCCAGATCGACCGCTTTGGCAACGTCAACACCACCGTCATCGGCGACTATCGCCGGCCCAAGGTCCGCCTGCCCGGCAGCGGCGGGGCCTGCGAGATCGCCGTCCACGCCGGCGCCCTCTTTTTCATCGTCCGCCTCAAAAAGCGGGCCTTTGTCGAGCG
>JAFGOG010000420.1 GCA_016926595.1 Anaerolineae bacterium | reverse complement strand
GGGGAGCGGTGGGAGGCTTACAGCCAGTTGCTGTTCTTGCGGGCTAGGTACTACGACCCCCAAACTGGACGATTTGCCAGTAAGGATCTCTGGTTGGGCGATATGGAACGGCCAGCAACTTGCCACGGTTGGGTATACGCACAAAACGATCCTCTACTCTACGCTGACCCGTCAGGCTATCGGCCCGTCTGTGCTTCCAGCTTGTGCCCCTGTCGAATTCCACAAGAAGGCATGTATTGGAAGGCTTTGTTCGGTTACTGGATTGGTGTGTATGGACATGCCGTCCATGAGTTGTTTGCACAGTCTTCAGCAGTCAATCAGGATCCCAAAGAAGAATTCACGTGGAGAGGCCATGATGGGCAGCTACACACTATCCCAGTGTATCCTAAATGGGTAGCGAACATAAAAGCGCAGCAGGTTGCTGGGGTGTTGGAGTATGAGGGACGCAATTTGTGGATCAAGTGTCCACTGGGCGGGCAATGCCAAGAAGTTACCGAGGCAAAAGCGAAGCAAGGGGGCTGGGGAGTAGCCTTGACCCCTTACAAGAACGTAGCCTATAATGAAACAAGAAATACTGATTTGAACGACAGCGATACTATTTGTGTCAGGAGCTTGGGCGTTCTCATGGTCAGTGATCACGGACGCAAAGGCGGCGCTCGATGGTTAGATCTCTACATCGGAGAACACGGCTACTATGACTGGGGCGGATCTCCCGGACCTCAGGATACTATCTGGGTCCTGAGGCCCGACCCGTCGCATATTCTTCCATGCTGGAGAGACCTATGTCCCATCTAGAACAAAAGAGACCTTGGCACATCGGCTCTTGCACGACAATCGCTGAGACTGAGATTGCTCTCTCGAGGTGTTGGTGAGGGAACATCATGAGAACAAAAGCCGCATGCAGAATTCTCCAAGCCTTGCTGGCGCTGAGCATGTTTGGTTGGACGATGGCCTGTTCGCCCACTGCGCGAGAAGTTGTTCCAACTGGTACGACGATACTGGTCACTTCCACTCCAATTACTCCACCCGACACACAACCTGTACCCACGGCCCTCTTAACAAACACTTCTCCCGTCACCGTCATCGTTTCTGCGGAGATATCCCTCACGAAACCTATAGCAACCTTTACACCCATGCCTATGGCTCAACCAAGCGCCGTTGGATCCGAGACACCACTCCCATCCTGTGAGAGATCAATTGTGTTTGCAGCAAGACTGAGACAAACTCAATCGCTTACTGTGGTGAATGCGTGTAGTGAGGAAACGGTGTATCTGACCAACGACAAGGGACGTGATGAATGGCCCAAGTGGGCACCGAGCGGTCAGTACATCGCTTTCCTCTCGGATAGAGCTGAACGTGGTGGGGATTACCTAGATTTGTGGCTGATAAGCACAACTACAGGCGAACTCACACAACTCACATATGGTGCAAGGATCTGGCCATACGCCAGAGCGTTTGTCTGGTCTCCGAATGGGAGGGAGATCCTTTACAGCAGCACAGCTGAGAACGGAATTGAGTTTAATCCACGGATTGTAAATCTTGAAGACGGAAGTGACCGCTTGTTACCTGGCTGTTTCAGAGAGCCATTTTCCTGGTCACCGGATGGAACCCGAATTGCCCTGGAGGCATGTCTGGAATTATCCGAGAAGCCACCTGAAGGGTACGAAAACGATATGAGGTTTCCCGGCAATCTAGTGATTATCCAGCCAGATGGCAACCTGCTTGCCGGCCGTAGTGATGTAGACGGCTATAGGCTAGCCAACTCCAATGGTTGGGACTGGTCTCCCGATGGTCAGCTTTTGGCAGTGGCTTTTTTCAGTAGCCTCGCAGGTGGCGGTGGTGACGTCGAACTGGTCGCGATACAAGGGGGCAACTTGATAACTCTATCTCGTTTGCGCGACCTGATGCCATCAATGGAGTACAAAAGCGTACAAAGCCTCGCATGGTCCCCAGACGGCGATGAAATTGCATTTGTCGTTGTCGAGCCACCTGTGCATGACCGTCCTTATTGGGGTCAGGTTTATGTTGTAGACAGCAATTTGACCACCTCTCGGGCCTTGACGCCCGATGGCATGTTCTGTGATGGCGTACAGTGGTCACCGGATGGCGCCCAACTGGTGTTTACCTGCGACGAGGGTGAGCCCTATGCTAGCGTCTGGTTGGTCAATGCAGACGGGTCAAATCTGCACGCTATCACGGAGTCAGCCAAAGACCTGAGAGGACCTCAATGGAAACGGATTGCACCGTGAACCGGTTGTTCAATTGTCGCAGCAGGCGATCGAACCAAAAACTCGCGGGCTCCCTCTGCGGAGCCTTCACACGTGAGCTCCGGCGCAATCGAGCCATGGCTGGTGCCATGTCTGTAGTTCTCATCCATAACCTCCTGGTGATAAGATGAAGGCAATCTTATCACCAGGAGGTGTTCCATGTTCCCCGAGATCGACCGTTTCCGGAAGTGGCTACGCTGCCGCAATCCTCACACATCGACCCACATTCACTACACAAGTGACGTCAAGCTCTTCTTCGCCTGGGCCGGCAAACCGCCGGCATCCATCATCCTCCACGACGTCGACGCTTACGTCGCCCACTGTCGCAGCCTGGGCCACGCGCTCGCCACCGTCAACCGCCGGCTGGCCGCGCTGCGGTCGTTCTACCGTTTCCTGAGCATCGACTCTCACGACGCGCCACCCAATCCCGTTGTGCACAGGCGCCACGCCATTCGCAAGGGCCGGCGATTGCCGCGCGACGCCTCTGACGCCGATCTCGACAAGCTGTTCGCCGTGATCGCGTCGCCCAGGGACAGGGCGATGTTTTCGATCATGCTCCACTGCGGCCTCAGGGTGTGCGAAGCCCACCGGCTCTCCGTGGCCGACCTCTGCCTGGTGCCCATCGATGGCTTGCCACCCTCGCTGCGCGTCCACGGCAAGGGCAACGCCTGGCGCACCGTCTACCTCTCGCCCGAAGCACTCGCTGCCGTGAACGCATGGCTGGCGGTCCGGCCGGCCGGCGACGACCCGGCCCTGTTCACCGGCCGCACCGGCCGCCGCCTGTCGGTCGACGGCATCCAGGCGCGCCTGGCCCACTACTGCCGGCAGGCCGGCATCTGGATCACGTGCCACCAGTTGCGACACTCTTTTGGCCGGCGCATGGTCGAGGCCGGCATGCCGGTCACGTCCATCCAGCGACTGCTCGGCCACCGCCGCCTGCGCACCACCCAGACCTACCTCTACCTCGCCGACCGGCAGATGCAGGCCGAATACGACGCGGCGATGGACCACGTCCGCCGCTGGCTGGCGCCGGACGCGGATCTGCCGTGACGCCGCCGGCCGTCAAGCCGTTGGCGGAATGGCCGGCCGGGAATCGAAAGGTCTACGAGGGGTTCTGCCAGTGGCTGCGCGACGGCGGGTACAGCGACTCGACCGTCTATCTCTACGGCCGCGCCGCACGCCTGGCGCTTGGCTGGACGGACGAGGGCTTCGAGGTCGTGGACTTTGAGACCGGCTCGCCGGGTACCCTCGCGGCACATCTGAGCCACGCGAGCGACGCCATCGCAGCCCACTACCGCAGCCAGGCCACCTGCCAGACCTACTTCAAGGGCCTGGCCAAGCTCGCCGAGTACGTGCGCTACCTGCGTGGCGAGCCGCCGCCGGAGAAGGAGATCCACTGGGACTACTACCTCGACCCGCTGCCCGGGTGGCTGGCCGGTGCGGTGCGCGCCTACCTGGCGCTCCAGGGG
>JAFGOG010000419.1 GCA_016926595.1 Anaerolineae bacterium | reverse complement strand
GACGGCCGGGAGGACCTGGCGGCGCCGGACACGGCCCGCCGGGTGGTGCGTGGCGGGTCGTTCAGCGACGATCGGTGCGACGCTCGCTGCGCTTTCCGCGGCTGGGGCGACCCGGACCTCCGCCTCGACCTCGGTGGGTTTCGGGTGGTGGTCTCCCCCATCTCTCCCCCCTCTGCCCTCTGACCCTCTGCACTCTGGACTCTGGGGTAAGGATGACGGACGATGGATGACGAAAGACGAGAGACGAACGATGAATGGCCAGCGGCCGCTCCGACCGGGAGTCAGGTGAGCGGTGGGTGAATTGTACGCTGCCATCTGCCGCTGGGAAAACCTGCGGCTGGCGTATGAAAAGGCGGCCCGGGGCAAGCGCGGCAAGGGGCCGGCGGCGGCCTTTGAGTACCGCCTGGCCGACAACCTGCTTGCGCTGCAGCGCGAGCTGGTGACCATGAGCTACCAGCCCGGCCCCTACCACTCCTTTTACATCCACGACCCCAAGCGCCGGCTGATCAGCGCGGCCCCCTTTCGCGACCGGGTGGTCCACTACGCGCTCTGCAACCAGATCGAGCCGCCCTTTGAGCGCAGCTTTATCCACGACTCCTATGCCAACCGGGTGGGTAAAGGGACCCACCGCGCCCTGGACCGGGCGCAGGCCTTTGCCGGCCGCTTTGGCTATCTGCTCCAGTGCGACGTGGAGCAGTTCTTCCCGGCCGTCGATCACGAGATCCTGCGCGGCATCCTGGCCCGCCAGGTGCGCGACCGGCCGGCGCTCTGGCTGGTCGACCAGATCCTGGCCAGCGGGGTGGGGGTGCTGGCGGACGAGTACCGGATGCGCTACTTTCCCGGCGATACGCTCTGGGCGGGGCTCCGGCCGCGCGGCTTGCCAATCGGCAACCTGACCAGCCAGTTCTGGGCCAACTGCTACCTGAACCCCTTTGACCATTTCGTCAAGCGCGAGCTGGGCTGTCAAGGGTACCTGCGCTATGTGGACGATTTTTTGCTCTTTGCCGACGACAAGCGCACCCTGCTCGCCTGGCGTGAAGCGCTGGTGGAAAGGCTGGCCCGGTTGCGGCTGACGATTCACCCCGGCGCCCACCCCCGCCCAACCAGGGAGGGCTTTCCCTTTCTGGGGTTCGTCGTCTATCCCACCCACCGCCGGCTCAAGCGCCGCAACGTGGTCGCCTACCGGCGTCGGCTCCGTTGGCTGGTGGCGGGTTGGGTGGCTGGCGAGGAGACGCAGAAGGCGGTGGTCGCCTCGCTGCTTGGTTGGATCAACCACGCCCGCTACGGCGACACCTGGGGGCTGCGGGGCAGCGTGGTCGCCTCGCTGCCCCCGATGGCAACCAGCCGGCCGGCGTCCCGCCAGGGCCCGCCCGGGCCGGCAGCGGCGCCTGATCGGCCGGGCGATTCCCCTTATCCCGCCTTGGAACAGGAGGAGAGCTGCCTTGACGGCTGAACCGATGGTCATTTTCACTCGGACCTACGACCTGATCAGTTGGCTGATCCCGCGAACGGCAGCCTTTCCGCGCCAGCAGCGCTTTGTGGTCACCAAGCGGCTGCAGGACGCGGCGCTCGACTTTCAGGAGCGGATTATCGAGGCCAACCGCCAGCGAGGCGGCGGCCGGCTGGAGCGGTTGCGCCAGGCGGATGCCGCGCTGGACAAGGTGCGGCTCTACCTGCGGCTGGCCCGGCGTTGGGAGTGGCTGAGCGAAGGCCAGTATCTTCACGTGTCGCAGATGGTGCAGGAGATCGGAGGCCTGCTCGGTGGCTGGATCAAGCAAACGGGCGGCGCCGAGAGCTAGGGCGCAAATCGAGGCCAGCAGGGCGGGACGGATCACCGTGGCCCATCCTGGCTGGCTCGATCCTGTGGTGGCACTGGCGGGTGGCCCATCCGGCCACCCGGGTGCGGGGGCCGGTCGAGGAGACCGCCGGGTGGTGCGTGGCGGGTCGTTCAACAACAATCGGAACAACGCTCGCTGCGCTTACCGCAACAGGAACAACCCGAACAACCGCAACAACAACAGTGGGTTTCGGGTGGTGGTCTCCCACAACTCTCCACCCCCCAGCCGGAAATGCCGTGCGGCTCGCCTGGCCCCCAGCCGGTGGCTGGCGGGAAAGCGCGGGCTGGACGGCCGAGGCGTTGAGAGATGGCCCGGCCGGTCCCTGGCCGAGCCCCGCCCCCTTGGGAGCGGGACCGGGCGAATACAGAAGAGGCCCGGCTCCTGGGCGCAGGTTGCCTTGAGCCGGGCCGACCCGGTCCAACAGTTGCTTCTGGCCGTCAGACAGCGCCCAAGTGGGATGGTAGTCGTGAGCTGAAATCGCAACCGGAGTAAAGATGGAGACTGAACTCACAAGTGCTCTGGATTCTGATTGGCGGCTTGCTGTAGATAGTATCCGCGCGGCGGCCGAGCGCATCTGGGCGAGGCCGCTGCACCGCTACTATACCGACCACGGAGTTGGTCACAGCGAGCGAATCATCGACCGGTTGGACGACCTCACTGCCGGGATGATGGATACCAGGAGACGTCTGTGCTCGACCGAGGTTTTCGTTCTGCTGGCGGCCGCCTATCTGCACGACATTGGCATGCAAGATGAGCGGTTTGCTGGCGGCAATCTGGAGGAAATCCGGGCGCATCACCACGAGCAGACGGCCGAGATGATCTATGCCGTCTTTGAGGATCCAGCAAACGCCTTTCCCATCCCGTTGGTGCGGGATCCAGCAGTGGTTGACGCAGTGGCGCTGGTTGCCAAGGGCCATCGTCAGGTGGAACTGGCCGATCCGCAGTACGATCCCCTTGTCCACTGCGGCGAGACCCTGCGTCTGCGGCTTCTGGCAGCGCTGTTGCGCTTTGCCGACGCGCTCGATCTCGACCATCAGCGGGTCGATCTGGACCAGATGAAGCTCATGAATCTGCCGTTGGAATCGCAGCTCCATTGGTGGAGGTGCTACTATGTCAGTGGCATCAGCATCGTCGATGAGTACATCCGAATTGGCTATCGCCTTCCACCGGGTCGCCCAGCCTATCAAGATTTGATCATTCCCCTGGTTGAGGGTGAAGTACGTCGACAGCTCTCCGATCTGGAAGAGATCCTGCGTGCGGATGGGGTCAAGGTGGCGTTGGGCCGGCCGCAAGTGCGCCTGATGCGGCCGGTAGAGCCTCTCCCGCCCGCTGTAGAGGAGTTGGCACGGCAGAGGGCGGCTGTTCAACTCGACCCCTTGACCCTTCAGCGGGATTTGGCGGACGTGTTCAGGGCCGAGGTTGTGACTGGCGAGTGGTGGCAGAGAGTTCTGTTGCAGGAGCACAGTGGTGCTATCCTGGCTCTGTGCCAGTTGGATGGTCCGATTGACGTTCTCCTGGCAGCAGCGCAATTGGCTGCGATTCGCGCCAGGGCTTTTGCCCGGCCGGAGCCGGGAGCATGGACGGCAGTTCGCGATCGGTTGGCAGCCTTGCTGGAGGACCCATCCTTGGTCCAGGCGGATGTTGTTGCACGAGTCAGCGCGGGCCGCGCGCTAGCTCTTGTGGGAGATCGGCGGCGTTTGGGCGAGCTGGTTCCGATTCCTGCCGGGTCGTTCCTGATGGGCAGCAATGAAAACGACTGGATGGCTCTGGACGTGGAAAAGCCACAGCACGAGTTGACTCTTCCCGCTTATCGGATCGGCAAATACCCTGTGACCAACGCCCAATACTCGCGCTTTGTGCAGGCAACTGGACGCGAGTGGCAGTCTGGAGATCAATACCGGCCTGAGAAAAGCAACTGCCCTGCGGCGGAGGTGAGCTGGTATGACGCCCAGGCCTACTGTGCATGGATAACCCAAGTGTGGCGGATGGAGGGCAGAATAGCTGTGGACGACATAGTCCGACTTCCCAGCGAAGCGGAATGGGAAAAAGCAGCTCGTGGATCTTGGCCCGACTCGCGCGATGGGCGAATCTATCCTTGGGGCAGTCAGTGGGCCGAGACCAGGTGTAATTCCTGGGAGCTCGGGGTACGCGAAACCACCCCGGTTGGGATTTTCCCAGAGGGGGCTAGCCCGTATGGTTGTCTGGACATGGCAGGCAATCTGATGGAGTGGACAATCAGCCTGTGGACCGAGGAGTTCAAGTACCCCTATGATCCTACAGATGGACGAGAGAACGTGGCGGCGAGAGAAAACGTCGGCCGGGTGGCGCGTGGGGGATCGTTCCTCGATATACGCGACGATGTCCGTTGTGCCTGCCGTGTCAGAAACAGCCCGGTGGCCTCCTACGCCGTTGTCGGTTTCCGCGTGGTAGTCTCCAAGCCCGCTATTTCCGGAGGTGGTTCATGATCGAGCAATACGACGACAGCCTGCAGGCCGAAGCAGCGAGACTGCGCCAGACCCTGGCCAGCCTGGACGCGATGGTAGCCATGGGCCTGCCGGTTGCCCAGGCCCAGGCGCAGGCGCGTGAGCGGTTGGCCGACCTGGAGGCCCGCCTGCCGGCCGGGCCGGGCGGCGTCCTGGTGGAGGGCGACGTCACCGGCGACCTGGTGACCGGGAGCAAGGTCACCACTTTCGACCAGCGCAGGCAGACCGTCGGCCGGCAGGTCAACCTCGTCGG
>JAFGOG010000060.1 GCA_016926595.1 Anaerolineae bacterium | reverse complement strand
TACCTGGGCAGTGGCGGTCACTTCTGGCGTGGCGGGGTGATCGGTCGTCTCTCCACCTGCCGTAGCCGATATCCCGACGGTGACGGTTACTTTAGTCGATTCCCCGACGGTGGCGGTCACCTCGGGCGTCTCGGCGATACCGATTGGAGCGCCTTCGGCGGTGGTGGTGGAGGTGATGGTCAGCGTCACGCCGGCAGTGGCCAGGTAGGGCTCGACCTCAGCGGTGGCCCGATACAGGCCAAAGAAGAGGGTGTCGTGTTCCTTGTCCTCCGCCTGACGGACGGTCAGGGTCTTGCCATGATCCGCAAAGAGGGCCTGCAGGCTGCTGCCGCCCTTGAGCAGATCGGCGTCCAGCAACGGATCGCCGACATACACCAGGTCGGTCTCGTCGCGAAAGAAAAAGGGGAAATCGGCCAGGTCGTAGCTTCGCCCAGCGCCGCTCAGGAAATCGGCGATGTTGGATACCAGCCGGTCGTTGTCATGCACGGCGTTGTGTGGCTCGGTCATGAAGGTCAGGTCGCCAAGGCCCAACACTGCTCCACCGGCAGCGAGCACGGCCACCGGCAGATCGCCGGCGCGCTCGCTGCTGCTGGAGCGGGTGTCGCCGCTGGCAGCGATCAGCGCCGGCTGGCCGGAGGTGAGAGAATGGGCGGCGTAAAAGACGACCTGCTCCAGCCCATTGGTCAGCGGCTGGTCGACCATCTCTGTCAGCCGGATGTTGCGATAGTTGCCCTCGTATTCGGTCGTGTTGTACAAATAGTCGGGCTGAAAGATCAGATCGAACTGGGCTGCCAGGCTGTTCAGGTGGGTTGCATCGCTGTCGAGCCCGGCATAGTCGCCCCACTCATCTGTCAGGATGCCAAAGCGGGTGGGGTCGCCCACCAACAACAGCCGCCCGCCCTTGTCGACAAAGGCTTGGATCGCCTGGATCTCGGCGGCAGCAAAGCTCTCACCGGGGGAGATGATTAGCAGCGCCTGAGCGTAGCGCAAGCGCCCAGGCAGGTCTTCGGCGGCTTCAACCGGCTCTAACTGTTGGCCCCGCGCCGCCAGCCGAGCCTGCAGGACGTTCAATTCCGCCATCGTGAACTGATTATCGTGGGCACGATCGACGACGACCGTCCCCGACGCCCGGGCTGTGCCCGAAGGAGGAGCAGGCAGGTCGGCAAAAAGGGGCATCTCGGGAGTGGGCGCCGACACGCGGGCCAGGTCAGGACGGGGAACCGGACCGGGCTGGTAGCGGCCGTCATAGTAGTAAAGCCAGCGAGCGACCAGCGGCACGGCCACCAGTATGGCCAGCAAGATCAACACCCCGGCAGCGATCACAATCTTTTTCAACATGGCTCGACCCTTTCCGTGGCGGGAGCGGTTATGGCAGCAGCTCGACGTAGCGGTAGTAACAGCCGGGGGGCAAGGCCTGGGGCAGATCGGCCACGGTGGCCGCCGTGGAGCGACCCTCCGGCTCGTCGATGAACAGAAACGACTCGAAAGCCAACTCGGGGGTGCAGTCCACAACCCTGTAGCGCCGTACCCTGGCCAACCGGGCGGCCTCGGCGACGGCCTCGGCCTGCGAGCCGACGGCGTCGATCAGCCCCATCTGCTGGGCCTGCAAGCCCAGGTAGATCTCGCCACGAGACAGCACGTCTGGCCCAACCTTCAGCCGGTCCTGGCGCTGGGCCATGATCGCCGCCAGAAAGGTCTGTTTCAACAGCTCCATCTGGCGAATGTAGGCATCCTGCGGCCCGCCCGAGAGCTTGAACGGGCCGGTGGTGATCAGCACTTCGTCGACCAGGTCCGCTTCGCCCAGGATAGAGATAACGCCGATGTTGCCGACCATCGACGCCGGCTTGGCATAGATCCGGTCGGCGGCGGCGGCGATATAGTAGGCGCCGCTGGCAGCCATCTCGTCGACCGAGACGACGACCGGCTTGATCTCGCGCAGCTTGAGCAGGTCAAAGTAGAGGCCCTCGCTGGCAGACACCTCGCCGCCGGGGCTGGACACGTCCAACACCACGGCGCGGACGGCCCGGTCATTGCCGGCCTGTTCCAGCGCCTGGCTGATGTCGGCGGTATATGATCCCCAGATGTCCCCTTCGACGCGGACGATCGCGATCTGGGGCGTGGGGATCAGGACCAACGCCAGTAGATAACCCGCCAGCAGTGGCAACAGGATCCGCAGAGCCAGATCCGCTGGCTTGAGGATGGAACGCAGTGCATTACGCATGCCGGCCTTCCTTTCCGTCGAGAAGATTCGAGCCCATTATATCATAGTTGTGTCCATTCGCCTATTTTGCCAACCTCTGCTATAATATCGGCGTCTATGTCTCACACCTATGCCGTGGCCAATCAGAAGGGTGGAACGGGCAAAACCACCACCGTCGTCAACCTGGGCGCCTACCTGGCCGCCGCCGGCAAGCGGGTGCTGCTGATCGACGCCGACCCCCAGGCCAATGCCACTTCCAGCCTGGGGGTGGATCGGCGGTCGCTGGCCCACTCGATCTATGACGTCCTGCTCAACGGCGTGCCGGCCGGCGAGGCGATCATCTTGACCAAACAGTTACGCCTCGACCTGATCCCGTCGGCGCCGGCGCTGGCCGGGGCGGAGGTCGAGCTGGTCGGGCTGATGGCCCGCGAGTACCGCCTGCGCCGCGCGCTGGAACTGGCTGCGGTCCACTATGACTATGTTTTCATCGACTGCCCACCGAGCCTGAGCCTGTTGACCATCAACGCCCTGACCGCGGCTACGGATGGGGTGATCATCCCGGTGCAGTGCGAGTACCTGGCCCTGGAGGGGCTGAGCCAACTGCTCAAAACGATCTACCTGGTGCGCGACAATCTGAACCCGATGCTGACGGTGGCCGGGGTGGTGCTGACCATGTTCGACGCCCGCACCAACCTGGCGCGCCAGGTAGTGGACGAGGTGCGCCATCACTTTCCCGGTCACGTCTTTGACACGATCGTTCCGCGCACCGTCCGGCTGAGCGAAGCGCCCAGCTACGGCGAGACGATCCGGAGCTATGCGCCGGGATCGCCTGGCGCCGAAGCCTACCGGGCGCTGGCCGAGGAGCTGATGGCGAGGAATCACTGAAAGGATGAGCACGCTGAGGGCACTGAACGGGGGGAGCGGCCAGGTGCGGCTGGACACTATGAGGGATAAGAAGCGACAGGCAGGAATGCCGGTCCTACGGAGTTTTCCAGGTAGTCGCCATGTCCGGCTAGGCACCACGATGGATGAAAATGCCGGGCATGGCCGCCATCCCCTGACGGGGATCTATGGGAATCATGCGGCACAGGCGGACAGCCTGGAAAGGCTGTCCTACGGTGGGCCACAGGCGAGCCCGGCCTGCTGTTTCCGAAGGAGGGGGCATGGGACGAAGAAGCGGACTCGGTAGGGGGCTGGAAGCGCTCATCCCCGCTGTGGAGGGGCAAACGGCTGTTGGGCTGCAACAGGTACCGGTGGCGGCCATCGACCCCAACCCGTTACAGCCGCGCACGGCGCTCGATCCCGAGGCGCTGGCCGAGCTGGCCGCCTCGATCCGGGAGCACGGTCTGATCCAGCCGCTGATCGTCACACGCCAGGGGACGGAGCGCTACCAACTGATCGCCGGCGAGCGCCGCTGGCAGGCGGCGCGCATGGCCGGCCTGGCCACGGTGCCGGTCATTGTCAAAGAAGCTACACCACAGCAGGCGCTGGAGCTAGCGCTGGTGGAGAATATCCAGCGCGCCGACCTGAACCCGCTGGAAGAAGCCGCTGCCTTTCGCCAGCTCGTCGACGAGTTTGGCCTGAGCCAGGAGCAGGTGGCCGAGCGGGTGGGCAAGAGCCGGGTGGCGGTGACCAACACCCTGCGCCTGCTGCGCCTGCCGGCCGAGGCGAAGCAGGCGCTGGCCGACGGCACGATCCAGGAGGGGCACGCCCGGGCGCTTCTGGGGCTGCCCACGTCCGAGGCGCAGGTCGCCGCGCTGCAGATCGTGATCAAGCGGGCGCTCAGCGTCCGGCAGACGGAGGAGCTGGTCCGCCGCCTGGTGGAGCCACCGGCGCCCAAGGTCGCCGAGCCGCCGCCGCCCGAGGCGCGGTCGCTGGAGGAGCAGTTCCGCGCCCGGCTGGGGACCAAGGTGCAGCTCTACCGCAACCGGAAGGGGCGGGGCCGGCTGGTGATCCACTTTTACTCGGAAGAGGAGCTGCAAACTATTTACGAGGCGATCGTGGGGGATGGCCAAGCCCAAGAAAGGGCGTGAGCAGCCATGTTGACCATATTGGCGGAATACACAGAGCGACTGCAGGCCCTCCACACCGTCGCCTGGCGCCTGGCCCACGCTCTGGAGCACACTGCGCTGCACCTGGGCCACATGGAGATCACCAGGCAGCTATGGGAGCAAAACTCGCTTTCGTAGCAGCGACTCTCGCCGCCTTGCTCGCCGCGTCGGCGGTGGCTGTGTGCGCGCTGCTGCCCCCGGCCGCTCCGGCTGCGGCTGACATCGCCGGGTGCCCACTATTCCCCGCCAACAACGTGTGGAATGCCCGGGTCGATACGCTGCCGGTCGATCCCAACTCGGACCTGTACATCGACACGATCGGCGCCGACGATCCGGTCCACCCCGATTTTGGCTCGGGCGACTGGCCGCCGGGCTCGGGAGCGCCGATCGGCATTCCCTACGTCGCCGTGCCGGGCAGCCAGCCGCCGGTGGAGATTGTCTTTACCGAGTATGGCGGCGAGAGCGACTCCGGCCCCTACCCGGTGCCGACCAACGCCCCGATCGAGGGCGGCCCAAGCAGCGACGGCGACCGCCACGTGCTGGTGGTCGAGCAGGACGGCTGTGTCCTGTACGAGCTGTACCACGCCTACCCCCAGGCCGACGGCAGTTGGGAGGCCGGATCGGGGGCGGTGTTCGACCTGCGGTCGAACGCCCTGCGGCCGGCCGGCTGGACCTCGGCCGACGCCGCCGGGCTGCCGATCCTGGCCGGGTTGGTCCGGTACGAGGAGGCAGCCAGCGGCGAGATCCGCCACGCGCTGCGCTTTACGGCGCCGCAGACGCGGCGGGAGTACCTGTGGCCGGCGCGACACTATGCGTCGACCCTGACCGGCCAGGAATACCCGCCGATGGGCCAACGCTTCCGGCTGCGGGCCGATTTCGACATCTCGGGTTTCTCGCCCGAGGTGCAGGTGATCCTCCAGGCGATGAAGCGCTATGGCATTATCCTGGCCGACAACGGCTCACCGTGGTACATCTCTGGCGCGCCCAACGAGCAGTGGGACAACGACACGCTCGTCGGGGAGCTGGCCCAGGTTCACGGCTCTGATTTCGAGGCGGTGGACGAGTCATCTTTGATGGTCATTCCCGACTCGGGCCGGGTGCGGTTCGGCGGTTATGTGTGGTATTTGCCGCTCATCGTTCGCCTCGCCTGGTGAGT
>JAFGOG010000059.1 GCA_016926595.1 Anaerolineae bacterium | reverse complement strand
AGCAGCCCGCGTCACATTCATGCGGGCTGCTTTGCTGTTCAAGTAGCGCGAGCGGCTTTTACCACACCCAGGCCAGCACCTCGGGGATCACGTCCAGCAGGTCCCCTGCCAGAACAGAGGCTTCGTGACCGAGTTCTTCAGCGGCCAGCAGGCCCGCCTGCGCGTGGATCCAGGCCCCGGCGGCGGCCGCATCAAAAGGCGCCATGCCTTGCGCGCGCAGCCCGGCGATGATCCCGGCCAGCACATCGCCGGTTCCGGCGTGCGCCAGCGCCGTGGTCGCCACAGGGATGACGCGCACCTGCCCGTCCGGCGCAGCGATGACCGTCATGGCGCCCTTCAGCACCACCACGTGCCCCCATTCCGCGGCAAAACGCCGGGCAACCCCCAGCCGGTCTGCCTGCACCTCATCCACCTGCATCCCGGTCAGGATCGCCATCTCGCCTGGATGAGGCGTGAGCACCGCCTCGCCCGGCAGAAGCCCCGGCCAGCCGTCGACCCGCGCCAGCAGTTTTAATCCATCCGCATCGATGACCATCGGCGGCAGCACGCCGCCGGGCGCAGCATCTGCTGGCCCAACGTCAGCGCGGACGAAACCCATGCCGCCCCCACCGGGCCGCGATCCTTTGCCCTCGACCAACCGCCGCACGAAGGCCGCGGTGGCGTCTTCCAACCCAAAACCAGGCCCCCACAGCAGCAAGCTGACCCGTTCCAGCTTTTTCACCAGCACCTCGAAGGCCGCTTCGGCGATGACGCCCATCTCGTGCGGCAGCAGCACCCAGGTTGCCTCGGGGATTTGCCCGGCCAGCGCAGCGTGCAGCGGGGCAGGCGCGGCAATTTGCACCAGCCCGGCCCCCACCCGGTATGCTGCCGCGGCGCATAAATAGGCCGCCCCGGTAAAGTTGAGCGATCCGGCCACCACGCCTACCGTGCCAAAGGTACCTTTGTGACCGTCAGCCCGGCGCAGCGGCAGCAGCGAGCGCACCATGTCTTCGGTCACCGTTTCACTGGTCACCCTCTCCCACGACGGCAGATGATCCGGCAGGCCGATATCCACCACCTCGATCATCCCGGCCAGGTGATAGGCCGGGAAGCGCAGCAGGCCGCTTTTCACCGCGGCCATGCACACCGTCAGGTCGGCGGGGATGGTTTCTTCGGCGACTTCGCCGCTGTCGAGATCCACACCTGAAGGGCAGTCGACCGCCACCACCTCCGGCAGGTTCGGGTGGCCCTTCACCTGCCCCAGCACCCGGCCAATTTCGGGTTTCAGCGGCAGCTTGATCCCGGTTCCCAGCACACCATCCAGCAGCACCGACGCCTCATCCAGCCAGGCATCCAGCACGGTGAAGTCCGTGTCATCCACGAAACTGACCACCTCTACGCCTGCTCTGCCGGCGCGGTCCATCAGCTTGTCGCCGGCCCTGCGCGGGCGAACGATCCACGCGCGAGACTGCCAGCCATCCCTGGCCAGATGCTCCAGGGCAATCAGCGTATCGCCGCCGTTATTTCCCGACCCCACCAGCGCCACGACCGAGCGCTCTTCCTCGTAACCATAGAACGATTCGACCATCTCGGCCAGGCCACGCCCGGCGTTCTCCATCATCTGGGCGTAGGTCAAGCCTTGCGCGTCAGCCTCGCGTTCGATTGCCTGCATCTCTGCTACTTTGACCAGTTTCATCGGATGCTCCTGTTTCCGGGTGCCTCCCATTCCTCTCGAAAAGGGCAGGCCGGGGAATGTTTGATAATTGTTTATCCATTATAAATCCTCCTGCCCCTGCGATACGATATAATTACCGCGCACGCCACTCTGATCTGCTGGATAGGTCATGCACCGAAATTCTTTATATTTTGCCGTATTCTTCTCAGGACTGACATCACTGGCGGTAGAAATGACCGCCGAGCGCCTGCTGGCGCGCTACTTTGGGGCCAGCAATCTCATCTGGGCCAGTGTCATTGGCCTGATCCTCATCTATCTCACCGTTGGGTACTTTCTCGGCGGCATCTGGGCAGACCGCTCGCCGCACTACCGCACCATGTTTGGCATACAGGCCTGGGCCGCTTTCTTCATTGGTCTGATGCCCATCATCGCCCGCCCGATCCTGCGCTTTTCGGCCAATGCCTTTGATAACCTGGAGATGGGCGTAGTCATCGGCGCGTTCACCGCCACGCTGCTGCTTTTTGTGGTGCCCATCATCCTGCTGGGCACCACCTCGCCCTTTGCCATCCGCCTGGCCATCCGCAGCACGGGCCAGGCCGGGCGCATCGCGGGCACGCTGTACGCCGTTTCGACCCTGGGGTCCTTTATTGGCACCTTTCTACCCACCCTGGTGCTGCTCAACACCGTGGGCACGTTCCGCACCTTTCTGATCCTGGCCATGCTGCTGGCCCTGGTAGCCCTGATCGGCCTGTGGATCACCACCGGCTTGCGTTCGGCCGCGGTCTATCTGTGGGTGCCCCTGGCGCTGGCGGCCATGTTTGTCTTCGGCACACGCGGCAGCGACCGCAGCACCCAGGGCATGATCTACGAAGGCGAATCGGGCTACAACTATATCCAGGTGCTCCAGTTCGGCGATACACGCATCCTGCGTCTCAATGAGGGCCAGGGCGAGCATTCCAAATATGCGCCTGAGATCGTCAACTTCCGCGGCCCGTGGGAGCAGGTGCTCGCCGCGCCTTTCTTCAACCCGGCCCCTTACGACCCCGCCTCGGTCAAACGCATGGCCATCGTGGGCCTGGCAGCCGGAACCACCGCCCGCGAGGCCGCCGCGGCCTACCCGGGCATCCAGATCGACGGCATCGAGATCGATCCGGAAATCGTCGAGGTGGCGCGGCAATACTTCGACATGAACGATCCCAACCTGAACGTCATCGTTCAAGATGGCCGCGTCGGATTGGAAAAGAGCCGGGAACGCTACCAGATCATCAGCGTGGATGCCTACCGGCCGCCCTATATCCCCTGGCATATGACCACGCGCGAGTTCTTCCAACTCACCTACGACCGCCTGACGCCCGACGGCGTGCTGGTGATCAACGTGGGGCGCGCGCCTGGCGACCGGCGGCTGATCGACGCCATCGGCAGCACCATCGGCGCGGTCTATCCCTCGGTCTACGTCATCGATATCCCCAACACCTTCAACTCGATTATCTACGCCACCGCCCAACCCACCGACATCGCCAACCTGGATACCAACCTGGTCTACCTGGCCTCGCAGCCGGGTACGCACCCGCTGCTGGTTGAATCGGTCCAGACGGCGCTGGCCAACCTGCAGCCCGCGCCAACCACAGGGCGGGTGTT
>JAFGOG010000418.1 GCA_016926595.1 Anaerolineae bacterium | reverse complement strand
TGCGGTGGGGCAGCGACGCATAGTCGTTGTGGATGACCGGCCCTCGCTGGCGGACGCAATCGACCCACACGCCGGCCTCGTCCAGGCCATAGTGCGCCCCCTTGCCTTCCGCCGTGCAGAATTCTTGCAGCGTGCGGGTGGACCAGGCCTGGAGGGCGAGCGTCTTCTGGTCGGCCTCTACAAAGTGGTAAAAGCCGATCGGGCTGTGGGTAAGCTGCCCGATTTCGTCGAGGGCCCGCTGCATCAGCTCCTGAAGCGAATGGTCGGCGACAAATTCCAGCAGCCTCAGGCGCAAATGAATGATCTCGTCCATCTGCTTGCGCGCGGTGACGTCGTGCAGTACAAACAAACGCCCCAGCGCCTGGCGGCGCGCGTCGTGGACGACCGACACGGTCAAATCGTAGATGTGCGGCCCTTGGCCCCAGTCCAGGGTCAACTGTTCCTTGCCGGTAGCCAGGCCGGGGTAGCGTTGGAGAAGGCCGGCCCACGCCGGCGGCAGGGCGTCCGGCATCGCGCCGTTAGAGTGGGCAAGGCCACAGGCTGCCTGCGCGGCGCGGTTGAAATCGACCAGGTTGTCGTCTGTGTCCAGGACAACGACCAGGTCGTCGATGGCGTCCATCGCTGCGTTGCGCGCCACCGGCGCGGCGCCGAACAGCCGAAAGCGCAGGAGCGCCCAGGCCAGAAGCGTGCCGGTGATGACAAGCGTGGTCGAGGTCGGGTTATAGCCGCGCCAGGGTGTGATCCCCAAGTCATAAAGCACGTCGGTGGACAAGGGAATCAGGATCCCGACAATGAGGACCAGTGTATTCCGCAAGAGCCCGCGGGCACGGAGCGATCTGATCAGAATCCAGACCGCGCCCAGGACAACCATGACCGAATACGATTGGGTGACCCAATACAGTGGCCCCCGATCCCAAATCAACAGTGGAAAAGGGGCGTCCGGATTCAATCGAGGGTTGTAGCGATACAACGAATGATAGTCGCTGGCCCAGGCCAACAGGACGGTAAAGACCGGCACGACGAGCAGCAGGGCCAGCCGGCGCCGGGTAAGCCAGGCGCCTCGGCCGGTATGTTCGAGCGCCAGCCACAGGACTACCAGCGGAAGAAAGCTGCCAAAGGTCATCCGCAGGTTCATCAAAAAGACCTTGAGCGGCAGTGAGGTGATGGACATATAGAGCCCATACTCGAGCGCCCAAAAGGCTGCCAGCCACATCATGACGGCAAAGGGCTTGGCGGCGGGCACGCCGCGAAAGCGGCGCGCGTACAGGGCCAGGCCGGCCATCAGGACGGCGGCCACCAATTGCAGCCAGACAAACGGGGTGTAGATCATCCATCTACCTCCTGCCAGCCGATCGCCGGCAGCCAAACCGTATAGTAGGCTGAATTATTAAGCACGACGAGAAAACGTCCACTTCCCACGATTCGGCCCGGCGTGAAACGCGGCGCCTCGACCCTTCCAGGCTTTACGGCCACCACGTGCAATACTCGTCGCTGTACGGGCTGTTGGTGATGTTCGTCCACTGCCCCGTCGCCAGGTCCAGGATGTAGACGTCCTTGTCCTTCTTCTGCTCGCTGTACAGCACCAGGCGCGTCCCACCTGGCGACCAGTCGGCCAGCCCTTCGATATAGGGGGTATTGGTCACATTGACCAGGTCGCCGCCGCTGGCGTTCATGATATAGATCTCCTGGTTGCCGTCCCGGTCGGTGTTAAACGTCAGGTGTGTGCCATCCGGCGACCAGATCGGGTACCGGTCGCGGGCCGGCGAGTCGGTCAGCTTGAAAGGGCCCGACCCATCCGCGTTCATCACCCAAATGTCGTAACTGCCGTCCCGGTCCGAGGCAAAGGCGATCCGCGCGCCGCCTGTGCCGCCCTCAGGCGGCGCGGGCGACCAGGCCGGGTACCTGTCGTCGCCCGGGTGGTTGGTGAGGTTGACCGGGTTCGAGCCATCGGCGTTCATCACCCAGATGTCGAAATCGCCGCCCCGGTCGCTGTGAAAAGCGATCTGGTCACCGCTGGGCGACCAGGCCGGCCAGCCGTCGGCCGCCGGCGACTCGGTCAGCCGCCTGGCCTCGCCCACCGCCCGGCCGGTCAGCGGATCGAACTCGAGCACATAGATCTCGCCCGGCTCCAGGTCAAGTTTGCCGCTGAGCGTGTCGCGCGCCGACACAAAGGCAATGTGCAGGCCGCCTGTGCCGCCCTCAGGCGGCGCGGGCGACCAGGCCGGCGCCACGTCGTCGGCCCACGAGTTGGTCAGGTTGGTCAGGCGCGACCCGCCTGTGCCGCCCTCAGGCGGCGCGGGCGCCATCACAAATATCTCGTAATCGCCAAACCGGCCGCGTTGCGTCTCGAACGCGATCCACTCCGGCTGCCCCGTCACCGTCGCCGGCGCCGGCCCGGCGGTCGGTGGTGGTGGATCGCCGTACACCAGCCGGGCCACGCCCGGCACCGTCTTGACCAGCGCCCACGACCCCATCCCAACGGCGAGCAGCGCTCCCGCCG
>JAFGOG010000058.1 GCA_016926595.1 Anaerolineae bacterium | reverse complement strand
GTCCTGCGCCGTGGCCCCATCGTCTAGCGGCCTAGGACACAGCCCTCTCAAGGCTGAGATCGGGGGTTCGAATCCCCCTGGGGCTACTGACATACGCCGCAAACATAAATGCCGGGGGCCAGTCTACTGAGCACTCGGCGCGGTCCCGATAGAGCGTGAACTGCAGGCCGATTCCCTGGAACAACTGCCGCAGATCACGCTTATTCATTTGGCGAGTTTTCTCCCGGAACAGCGTCACCAGCGCGTGGGCATCCGCCGGGTCGAGCGACCGGGCCGAGTTCCTTTCCGGCACCAGGGCCAGTTCCGTCCGCAGCTGTCGCACCTGGGCCTCTTTCTCCTGGATCAGCGCCAGCAGGGTATCGCTGTGACCGCTGTGGGCGACCGCCTGGGCCAGGTTGCCGAGTTCATCCTGCAGTATGGCAATCTGCGCCAACAGCGTTCTTCGGGTGGTGTTGTGAAGCTGATATGTCGCCTCCAGCGCGGTGTTGGCCTCGGCAATCGCTCCCACGATGTGTTCGGCGGTAAAGTAGGGAATCAGCGCCTTGATCATCGCTTTCTCCAGCATCAGGCCGCCCACCCAGCGGCTTGCAGTGCACCTGTGCGCTTTCACGTCGGTACATACGTAGCTATAGGAGCCGAGCGACCGGGCCTCTTCGTCGGCGCCGCAGTTGGGGCATGTCTCGCCACTGTGCTGCCAGGATGCGCCGCAGGCCAGGCAGCGGCGGTTGCGGCCGTCGCTATGCACCTCGATGGGCGCGCCGCAGGCACAGTTGCCCAGGTGGGAAAGCGGATAGCTGCTCCCCGTGACCCGCGGGTGCTCGCTACGCGGCTGGCGGCACTGGAGCCATTCCCGTACGGTCACGTACGGGGGGATGACCGGCGGCAGATCGATACAGTCGAGAATATCGCGCTCTTTGTAGTGCAAGTGCCAGGTCGGAAACCCGCAATAAGCCGGGTTGCCAAAGAATTCGCAGAGCCGGGCCGGTTTGTGTTCAAACCCGGTGGCCTTGGCAATCTGGCGGTAACTTGCCCCATCCAGTCTCATTTTCCAGCGCATGGCAGCTACCGCTTCCGTCGCCTTGTCCTTGACCCAGCGCGGCCAGCGCCTGACCTCACGATCCGTGGGATAATCCTCGTATTCGACCGTGTAGCCAAAGGGCGGATTGCCGCCCGGGGCAAAGCCGTGCTCGACCATATCGTCCAGCCCGCGCTTGACATCCTTCCCCTTGGAGCGAGACTCGTCGGCGCTGGAAACGATCAGGAACGGCTCGACATAGCGCCGCGCTGCCGAGGGCAAGGGGTACGATACAGAGTGGATGGCGGCGCCGGCCTGGTAGGTATGGGCCAGCAGCTCGTACCCCAGTCCTTCGTCTCGGGCCAGTCGCCGGATGTCCCAGTTGAGCAGGACGGGAACCACCACCGGGCGCTCTTTCAGGCGGGCCAGGAGCCGGTTGAACTCGACCCGGCCCGCGTCGCCCCCCTTGCGCTTCTTGTCCAGGAAGCGGTCGACGATGATCCAGCCGCGCTTTTGCGCTTCCTGCTCCATCTCGACGATTTGGTCCGGCACGGACTTGCCCTGTTTCTCGCCGCCGCTATCGCGGGCATAGATCCAGCACGGCGTACCTGGAGGCAGGTTGTCGATGTCGGGTGGTTCGGGACTACCTTTCCGGCGTGGCATAGCAAGGTTTCTCCTGCAGGACGAGTACCGGCTTGTCGCACGAGTATTCTATCACGTCCGGCCGGATTCCGTCAACCGGATGCGCGCAGCCGGCGTTGTCCACGTACCAACGGCCGGCGGCGACTTCTCTCTGGACCATGCTGGCCAGGAGACAGCCGATCAAAACGAGGTTGGCCCGACGCCCACCGCTTTGCTCAGAGAAGAGGTCTGGATTTACCAATGTGCACCTCCTGTTGGTAATCTCTCTCCAATATAACACATCTGGTTTGATTTGTCAACAGTTTGTTATCTGCTGTTTGTTTACAACGATGCATTTGGCTGGTAATATAGCAGTAGTATGAACCAAAAGATCGTGTTGGGGGGAATCGAATGACACAGGTCGAAGTTGGTGTTCTGCTGCGGGATTTGCGAACGGCGGCCGGCGTTAGCCAGACCCAGATAGCTGAAGACCTTGACGTCTCACCAAACTATGTCAGTGCGGTTGAGCGCGGTCTCCGCAGCCCTTCCTGGAAACTGCTGGTGCGGTATGCGAAAGTGGCGGGAGTCAGCGTAATCACGATCCTGCGCCGGGCCGGACTGCTGGACAGGAACAGCTCCACTGAGGATCTGGAGGCGGAGATCGCCGCTCTTGTGGAAAAGAACCCCGATTTTGAAGAGCTGTTCGAAGTGGCGCGGGATATTGCGGAAACGGACCCCGAGGTTCTCCCTCGGGTGTTGGAGTATGCGAGGTATCTACTCAGAAACAGATCATGACCGTCCATTCGCAAGGAGACCGTGATGGCAGACGAACCTGTATGGCAGCTGATACGGAAGATGGAACGGGCGTCAGCTTTGTCCGAGGTGCCGGGTATAGCAACTGCTGTAGCCAACCGGCTGTTCTACAAGTTCGGCGGCCTCACGGCGCTCTATGGCACATTCACCGCTACGCTGTACTTCCTGGCCGGGTTCTCCCTGGCCTGCTTGGTAGGCCCTTTCAGCCTGGCAATGCTGATCTGGATCATTGTTGGCTTCTGTGGGTTCGTCTGCGGTGGAATGTTGCTGCTCTCACGGATTCGCAAGCAGATCCGCATCGAAATGCAAGTCGAATTGTTGAACCAGGACACTCGCCGGCAGAATTTCTCCAGAGAACTCGAAGTAGTGTTCAGGAACGTCCAGTAGTCTTTTTTACCGACTGATAGCATCCGCCAGGAAACAGCCCAGGGACCGATCGTTACTCATCGTTGAGGATGTTCAATTTGCCCTGCTTGAAAAGTGGCGGCAAATCGAGCAAGATATAGCTGCACGAGCAGGCCCTGCGAGAAAACAGCGATGGAGACTCATATGACGCCAGAGGAATTGGCCGCTTTGATCGCCGTCGGCGAGACGCGGACAGTCGAGTTCAAGAGCGACCAGGGGCCGCTGCCGGACAACGAATTGCTCGAGACGGTTGTATGCCTGGCGAACGGGCAGGGCGGTTTCCTGCTCATCGGGGTGGAAGACGACGGGGTAGTCACCGGTCTACACCCCAAACACTGCACCCACCCGGGGTCCCTGGCCGCCTTCGTGGCCAATCGCACGGTACCTCCGTTGTCGGTCGAAGTAGACTTTGTCGAGGTACCCCAGGGAACCGTCGCCGTGCTGTCCGTGCCGGCCGTCCGCCAGCCGGTAGCGACGTCCGACGGTAAGCTCCTCATCCGTTATCTCGACACCCACGGGCAGCCCGGCTGCCGGCCCCTTTACCCACACGAGCTGCCGGGCTGGCGGGCCGACCGGGGCACCGCCGATGTCTCGGCGCTCCTGGTATCGGACGCCTCCTGGGAAGACCTGGACCCGCTCGAGTTTGCCCGCCTGCGCCGTATGGTGCACGAGTTTCACGGCGATGCCACGCTGCTGGAGTTGGACGACGACCAGGTAGCCCGGGCCCTGGGCCTGGTTCAGTCGGAGCAGGGGCAGGTGCGGCCGACGCTGGCCGGCCTGCTCCTGGTAGGAAAAGAGACCGCCCTGCGCGAGCACGTGCCCGCGCACGAGGTCGCTTTCCAGGTGCTGCGCGGCACCGACGTGGCGATGAACGAGTTCCGCCGCTGGCCGCTGCTGCGCACGCTGGAGTGGATCCTCGAATCGTTCCAGGTGCGCAACGAGGAGCGCGAGCTGAACATCGGCCTGTTCCGGGTGAGCGTGCCGGCCTACGATCCCCGCGGCTTCCGCGAAGCGGTGAACAACGGCTTGATTCACCGCGATTACACCCGCCTGGGCGCCGTGCACGTCCAGGTGCACGATGACCACATCCGGGTCAGCAACCCCGGCGGCTTTGTCGAGGGGGTGCGGCCCGACAACCTGCTGGTGACCGAGCCGCGGCCGCGCAACCCGCGCCTGGCCGATGCTTTCAAGCGGATCGGGCTGGTCGAGCGCACCGGACGTGGAGTCGCCATCATCTACAACGGCCAACTGCGCAACGGCCGGCTGCCGCCCGACTATAGCCTGAGCACCGAGGCCGGGGTCAACGTAATTGTCCCCGGCGGGCCGGCCGACCTGGACTTTGTCCAGTTGGTAGTCACCGAGGAGAACCGCCAGCAGCGGGCCTTGGGGGTGGGCGAGCTGCTGATCCTGGCCCACGTCTGGCGCGAGCGGACCATCGACACGCCGGCGGCCGCGCGGATGATCCAGCGGGACGAGACCCAGGCCCGGGCCGTCCTGGGGGGATTGGTGGAGGCCGGCCTGCTGGAGGGGCGGGGGGCGAAAAAGGGTCGCACCTTTCTCCTCAGCGCCGGCGTGTACCGGGCCCTGGGCCGGCCGGCGGCCTACGTCCGCGCCCGCGGGTTCGAGCCCGAGCAGATGGAGCAGATGGTGCTGCAATACGTCCGCGCCCACGGCCGGATCACGCGCCGGGAAGTGATGGAACTTTGCCGGGTGAACACCAACCAGGCGGTATACGTGCTGCGGAAACTGGTGCGGCAGGGCAAGATTCACCCGGTCGGCCGAGGTCGTGGGGCCGGCTATCAAATGCGGAAAAACGCGGAGTAAACGTGGAAAAATGGGGAATTCCACGTTTTCAGAGCCGTTCTGAGACTCAATACTGTTCAAGTCAACTACTGCCGGCCGGCGGGGCAAAGGTTTTGACCCCCATACAAGAGTGTGCTACAATAGACCGTGGAGCAAGAAAAAGACCCCGCGGCTTTCACGGAGCCCGGGGCATGGCCAAGGCGGGCGACGCCCTGACAATGATAGTCTACCATGCCAGCCCGCCGCCGTCAAGCGGCGGGTTGTTGTTTTCATCGTAGGGGGGGCCAGCGCCCTAATGAGAGGAGAGGTCCATGACCTTTGTCGAAGCTGCTGAACAGGTGTTGCGCACTGCAGGTGAACCCCTGCATTATGAAGAGATCACCAAACGAGCACTCGCTCAAGGGCTCCTCACGACAACGGGCAAGACGCCGGCCGCCACCCTCAACGCCCAGATCGTAGTGAGCATCAACACCAAGGGGGATAGCTCGCCCTTTGTGCGCGTACGGCCGGCCGTGTTTGCCCTGCGCGAGTGGGGCCATGAGAAGAGCCAGGGAGAGGTCGCAGAAGAGGAGGTCCTCACCCCGCCGCGCGAGGCATCTCCCGAGGCCCGCCGCGTGCGCATTCCCGTCTTCCCGGTCTACTCGAGCGTCCGCTGGCTGCTGCCCGTTCTCGCCGGCCGGCCGCGGGCCCAGATGCAGGGCCTGTTGAGTCGTCTGGCCGAACTGCGCGGAACGCCCCAGGAACCGGAGGATTGGACGAATCCCGACGAATGGATCGGCCAGCGACTCGCGGGAGAGGACCAGGACCTGGCCCGGGCGATCTGGGAACAATCCGAACGCCACGTGAATCCGCGCCACACCTACGGCGTCTGGTACCTCATCCGCGGCCACACCCTCCTCGCGGCCGATGCGGCCGGGATCCTCCGCCTGACCGACCGCGGGCAGGATTTTCTGACCTACCCCGAAGGGGCAACGGTGGCACTCCTGGATCGGGAAGAGGGCCTCGTGAAGTTGCTCGCCATCGCGGCCGCAAAGGGGGCCGGCAAGCGCAGCGATTTCTTGCCCGACTGGAGCGCCTATCTCCAGGCCTATTCCAACTTTGGCACCGATAGCACCTTCAAGGACACCCTACGCCGAAGGCTCTTGAACCTCGTCGAACGGGAACTGTTGGCCCGCCGGGGTAACATCTACGAGATTACCCCGCGGGGGCTGGCTTACCTGGAAAAGACCGGCGGTGAGGAGGCGGCTGCTATTCCGACGCCGTCGGAACTGCATGCGCTCTACCAACTGGCAGAGCAGCAGCGGCAGGCGGTCCGCGAGCAACTGGCAGCACGGTTGGCCCAGATCGATCCCTACCAGTTCGAGCACCTGATCCGCCGGCTGCTGGAGGAGATGGGCTACCAGAACGTCGAGGTCACCGCGCCGACCAACGACAAGGGCGTGGACGTCGTCGGGGACATCGAGCTGGGCATCACCGCCGTGCGCGAGGTCATCCAGGTCAAACGGCACGCCGGCAACATCCAACGGCCCGTGTTGGATGCCCTGCGCGGCTCGCTGCACCGCTTCCGGGCCGTGCGCGGGACGATCATCGCCACGAGCGACTTTTCCAAGGGCACCAAAGATGCCGCCTTTGAGCCCGGCGCCGCGCCGATCACGCTGATCAACGGCGAAAAGCTGCTGGACCTGCTGTTCGAGTACGGCCTGGGTGTGCGGAAAAAGACCATCGAGGTGTGGGAAACGGACGAGGACGCCTTTGCGGCGAGCGAAGAGGAAGCCTCGTAGTTTGCGCCAGAGGCCGCGAAAGGACTGGGCATGACCGAAGCTGACACCTGCCGCAAGTACGTGCTCCCCGGACTCTACGCCGCCGGTTGGACGGACGACCAGATCGTCCAGGAGCGCTACTTTACCGACGGGCGCATCGTCCCGGTCGGTCGGGGGCACGTCCGCAAGCCGGGCAAGCGCGCCGACTACCTCCTCAGCTACCGCCCCGGTTTTACCATCGCCGTCGTCGAGGCCAAGGCGGCGTACAAACACCCCGCCCAGGGCATGCAGCAGGCGATGGAGTACGCCCAGATGCTGGGGCTGCGCTTTGCCTACGCCACCAACGGCCACGGCATCGTGGAATACGACTTTACCACCGGCCGGCAGACCGAGCGGCCGGCCTTTCCCTCCCCGGACGAGCTCTGGCAGCGCCTGCGCCAGGAGGAGCAGCTGGCCGACGACGCGACCGCCGGCGACCTGCTCTGGCCCTTTAACCGCGAGCTGCGCAACCCCGATGGCAGCGTCAAGCGGCCCCATTATTACCAGGAGATCGCCATCAACCGGGCCGTGCAGGCGGTACTCCAGGGTCAACAGCGCATTCTGATCACGATGGCCACCGGAACAGGCAAAACCTTGGTAGCCATGCAGATCGTCTGGAAATTGTGGAAGACCCGCCGTAAGAGCCGGATCCTCTACCTGGCCGACCGCAACATCCTGGTGGACCAGGCCAAGGACCGCACCTTTACCCCGTTTGGCGACGCCGTGCACAAAATCCAGCGCCGGCCGGTCAAGAGCCGCGAGGTCTATTTCGCCATTTACCAGGCCCTCGCCGACCGCGAGGATGCGCCCGGCCTGTACCGGCGCTACCCCCCCGACTTCTTCGACCTGATCGTCGTGGACGAGTGTCACCGCGGCAGCGCGGCCGACGAGAGCAACTGGCGGCAAATCCTGGAATACTTTTCCCCGGCGACGCAGATCGGGATGACCGCCACGCCGCGGCGCGACGACAACGTGGACACCTACAACTATTTTGGCGACGCGATCTATACCTACAGTCTGGCCCAGGGCATCGAGGACGGCTTCCTGGCCCCCTACCGCGTCCGCCGTGTCACCACCGACGTGGATGCGCTCGGCTGGCGCCCCGACCCGGGACTGCTCGACCGGCTGGGGCGCGAGGTCCCCGACCGCCTCTACGGTACGCCCGACTTTGAACGCCTCGTCTCGCTTCTGGGGCGCACCGAGGTCGTCGCCCGTCACCTCGCGGACTATATGCGGCAGGCCGGCCGCTTTGCGAAGACGATCGTCTTTTGCGTGGACCAGGACCACGCCGCTGACATGCGCCAGGCCCTTATCAACTGCAACGCGGACCTCACCCGCCAGCATCCCGACTATGTCGCGCGCATCGTCGCCGACGAGGGCGAGATTGGGCGCGGCTTCCTGGCGCGCTTCCAGGACCCCGAGCAGCCGTTCCCGGCCATTGTGACCACCTCCAAGCTTCTCTCCACCGGCGTGGATGTGCCTACCTGTGCCAACATCGTCCTCTTCAAGCCGATCCACTCGATCGTCGAGTTCAAGCAGATCATTGGCCGCGGCACGCGCCTGGCGGTGGACCAGGGCAAGTACTGGTTCACGATCCTCGACTATGTCGGCGCCACGCGCCTCTTTGACGACCCGGCCTTTGACGGCGTGCCCGAGCTGATCACCGAAGAGGTCATCGACGCGCACGGCCAGGTCACGCGGCGCAGCGAAGCCGGCGAGGCGGCCGAGACGGAGCAGGGTGGCATGGGTGAGCTGCCCGTCGACGAAGAAACCCCGCCCCGCAAGTACGTGGTAGATGGCGTCGAGGTGCGCGTGATTGGGGAAGTGGTCGAAGAACTTGACCCCTATGGCCAGCAACTGCGGGTGCGGCGTTTTGACGACTATACGCGGGACCAGGTGCGGACGCTCTATGGCGACGCCGGGCATATGCGCTCCGCCTGGCGCGACCCCGACCAGCGCGCCGAGATCATCACCGAGCTGCGGAAGCGGGGCATCTCCTTCGAGCAGTTGGCCGAGGCCACGGGCCGGCCGGACGCCGACCCCTTTGACCTGCTGATCCACGTGGCCTTTAACGCGCCGCTGCGCTCGCGCCGGGAGCGGGCCGACGCGGTGCGCCGCGAGCACCGCGCCTTCCTGGAAGCCCACGGGCCCCAGGCCCGCGCCGTGCTGGACTATATCCTGGACAAGTACGCCGACCACGGCGTGGCCCAGCTGACCGACCTGCACCTCCTGGAATTGCCCGATGTGCCGGTGCGGGGCACCGTGGTCGAGATCGCCGGCTACTTTGGCGGGGCAGAACAGCTCAAGGCGGCCGCGCGTGAGCTGCAAGACCTGATCTATGCCGCATAAGGAGGCGTTGTGAACAAACCACTGGGCAAGTTGAAGCGAGTGGGCCCGCGCACGGTCTGGCAGCACGAAGCCCATGACTTTACCCCGTGGGTCCGAGACAACCTGGCCCAGTTGGCGGCCGCCGTGGGCCTCGATCTCGAACTGGTTGAAACGGAATCCAAGGTGGGCAACTATGCCGTGGATCTATATGCCAAAGAGCTCAACACCGGCCACTGGGTGATTATCGAGAACCAGTTGGCGCAGACCGATCACAACCACCTGGGCCAGTTGATGGCCTACGCCGCCGGTAAAGGGGCCGGCGTGGTCATCTGGATCTCTCCCGACTTTCGCGACGAGCACCGCCAGGCACTGGAATGGCTGAACGAATTGGCCGGGGAAAAGGTATCGTTCTTTGGCATCGAGATCGAGCTGCTGCAGATTGACGAATCGCTGCCGGCCGCCGATTTCAAGGTGGTTGTTCAGCCCAACGAATGGGTCCGCGCCATCGAGAGCAGCGGCGTCTCGCCACGGATGCAGGCCTATGAGGTGTTCTTCACTGCCCTGCTGAACAAGGCCCGGGCCCGCCTGCCCGATCTGACCAAGGCCAAGAAAGCCTATCCTCAGGGCTGGTTCAGCTTTCCAATCGGCCGGTCGGGCTTTTCGATCAATCCGGCCTTTGCCCAAGCCAATATCCTTCGCGTCGAACTGTACATTGACACCGGCGATCGAGACAAGAACAAGGCTGCCTTCGACGCCCTGCAACAGGAACAGCCAGTCATCGAGGCGGAGTTCGGCCAGGCTCTGGTGTGGGAACGGCTGAACGAGAAGCGGGCCGCGCGCATCTATGCCCGCACCGATGGCAGCATTGACGATACCCTGGCGCATCTAGAGGAGTTGCAGGTGTGGGCGGTGGAGATGGTGGAACGGTTCAACCGGATATTTAGGCCGCGCGTGCAGAAACTCAAGTTGTAGGAAAGAGAAGCGACTATGCGTAAATCCGAACTGGCCTCGGCCATCAAGACCGCCCGCGACATCATGCGCAAGGACGCCGGCCTCTCCACCGACGTGGACCGTATCCCGCAGTTGTCGTGGGTCCTCTTTCTCAAATGCTTCGACGACGTAGAGCAGCGCCGGGCCTTGTTGGACGACCACTACCGGCCGGCCGTCGAGGCGCCCTACCGTTGGCGCGACTGGGCCGCCGACGAGGACCGCGGGCGCACCGGCGACGACCTGCTCACCTTTGTCAACGGCGAGCTCTTTCCCTACCTGCGTGGGCTGGTGGGCACCGGGGCGCGCGACCAGCGCGACGTCATCGCCGCCATCTTTGCCGAGACGTACAACCGGATGCTCAGCGGCTATCTGCTGCGCGACGTGGTCAACCTGGTCAACCGGATCAATTTCAACAGCAGTGACGACATTCACACCCTCTCGTTCCTCTACGAGAGCATCTTGCGCGAGATGCGCGACGCGGCCGGGACCAACGGTGAGTTCTACACCCCGCGGCCGGTGGTGCGCTTCATGGTCGAGCGGGCGGCCCCGCGTATCGGCGAAACCGTCTACGACCCGGCGGCCGGCACCTGCGGCTTTCTCGTCGAGGCCTACCAGTATATGCAGGACCAGCAGCAGACGGTAGAAGACCGCCGGGTGCTGCTGAGCGAGACGTTCTACGGCACCGAGAAAAAGCCGATGCCCTACCTCCTGGGGATGATGAACCTGCTGCTGCACGGAATCGAGTACCCCAACCTGGCGCGGGGCAACAGCCTCATCCGGCCGCTGCACGAGATCGGCGACCGCGAGCGCCACGACGTGATCGTAACCAACCCGCCCTTTGGCGGCGAGGAAGAGGCCGGCATCCAGGCCAACTTTCCCGAGGACACGCGCACCGGGGACACGGCGCTGCTCTTCCTGCAGTTGATCATGCGCAGCCTGAAGCGGCCCCAGGGAGAGCGCCCAGGCGGGCGCTGCGCCATCGTGCTGCCCAACGGGCCGCTCTTTGCCGGCGGCGTGGCGGCGCGGATCAAGCAGGAGCTGCTGGAGCACTATAACCTGCACACCATCGTGCGGCTGCCGGAAGGGGTCTTTGCGCCCTACACCGGCATCCCGACGAACCTGCTCTTTTTCCAGCGCGACGGGCCGACGAGCGAGATCTGGTACTATGAGCTGCCCCTGCCGGAGGGCCGGCGGCAGTTCACCAAGACCAAGCCGCTGCAGGACGCCGACTTTGACGAGTGCCGGCGGCTGTGGGAAGAGCGGCCGGCCGGCGAGCGGTCCTGGCGGGTGCCGGCGGCGCAGATTGTGGCCAATGGCTACAACCTGGACATCAAGAACCCCAGCGCATCGGACCCATTGGCGCACCGCTCGCCGGAGGAGCTGGTGGAGGCGATATTGGACAAAGAGCGGCGGATCGTGGCTATTCTGACCGAGATCAAGCACAAGCTGGGAGGTACGGGGGAATGAGTCACGGGAAAGATCGCGCATTATCCGTCCGCCATTACTTTGTTGATGAAGCTGGTGACGGCACGTTATTCGACCGCCGAGGGCGCATTACCATCGGCAAGGAAGGTTGTTCGCGCTTCTTCATCCTGGGCCTCTTGGACGTACTGAAACCTGAAGCCCTGGCACAAGACCTGGAAGACTTGCGGGCGCAGCTTGTGGCCGATCCCTACTTTTGTGGGGTGCCATCTATGCAGCCGGCAGCAAAGAAGACGGCGCTGGCTTTCCATGCCAAGGACGATCTTCCCGAAGTACGCCGCGAGGTGTTCCAGCTTCTACTCCGCCATGAAGTACGTTTCCTTGCTGTCGTCCGAGACAAACATGATTTACTGGAGTATGTACGGCAGCGCAATGAGCGCGACAGCGCCTATCGCTACCAGTCCAATGAGCTCTACGACTATCTGGTGCGGCGTTTATTCAAGACCTTGTTGCACAAAGACGATGAGTACTTTATCTACTTTGCCAGGCGAGGCAAAGCGGACCGGACGGCGGCGCTGTTGCAGGCATTGGAGACTGCCCGGCGTCGGTTCACCCAACAATCGGGAATTGTCTGCGGAGCTCCCGTCCATGTCATTCCCAGCACGCCGACCCGACACAGTGGGCTACAGGCCGCCGACTATTTTCTGTGGGCGCTGCAACGGCTCTACGATCATCGTGATGAACGCTACGTGCAGTTGCTCTGGCCGGCCTTTCACTTGGTGCATGATCTAGACGATGTACGCCAGACACGGTATGGTGTTTACTACACACAAAAAAAGCCGCTGTTGTTAGCGGCTTTAAAAGAATCGCTGGGGATATAGGATTGTCGTGACCGCAGTCCGACAATCACACGGCATGGAGCCGAGTTTCGTCCCCAGACAAAGCCATTGTACCACATTTTGTATACACTTGTCAAGTTTTTGGGAGGCGTTTAGTGAGCGATTGGCTAATAGCTGCAGTTGGTACTGTCGCCAGGGAGGTGTCGCGCCCGGAGCGGATCGACAACTCCAGGATGTATCGGCTTCTCGGCGCTCACTGGTACGCCAAAGGACTCTATGTCAAAGAGGAGAAACTGGGCAGCGAAATCCGGGCAACTGCTCTGTTCGCGGTGAACCCAGGCGACTTTGTTTACAATCGCCTCTTTGCCTGGAAGGGTTCCTTTGCCGTGGTCCAACAAGAGCACGCAGGCTGCTACGTGTCGAATGAATTTCCCTGCTTCGAACTGGATCGAGAGCGCATCGTTCCACAATTCCTGTGGTTGTATTTTTCACGCGAGCAGGCCTGGCGGGAAGCGCTGGGGTTGAGCAGCGGAAGCACACCGACCAGTCGGAACCGACTCAAGCAAGCACGATTCTTGGCGATGAAAATTCCTCTTCCGCCCCTCCCCGAGCAGCGCCGCATCGTGGCCCGCGTCGAGGAACTGGCGGGGCAGATCGCCGAGGCGCGGGGGCTGCGGGAGAGGGCGAGGGAGGAGGCGAGTGGACTCCTCCCGGCCGTCTTGGCGAGGATGTTCGCTCAAGCCGAAAAGGAAACATGGCCTGAAAAGTCACTGGACGAGGTTGCACCCGTGAATATGGGGCAAAGTCCGCCAGGAGATACGTACAACCGGGATGGCGAAGGGCTACCGCTACTCAATGGCCCAAGTGAGTTCGGGTCTAAGCATCCTACGTCCGTTCAATGGACAACCAGCCCGACAAAGGTGTGCAAGCCTGGCGACATTCTTATCTGCGTGAGAGGCGCTACGACTGGAAGGATGAATTGGGCGGACAGGGTCTACTGCATCGGCCGCGGCTTGGCCGCGTTGACTCCACATCGATCAATATGCATTCCCGACTACCTGTACTATTACCTTCAACACCAGACCAAGATGGTCCTGGCTGAGGCCAGAGGAAGTACCTTCCCGAACTTGCCGGGTGATACGCTAAGAGCGCTGCGCATTCCTGTCCCAAGCCTGCTTGAACAGCACGGCGTTATCGCCTACCTGGACCAGGTACAGGCCCATGTGGACGAACTACGCGTCCTGCAGGAGGCTACGCAGGCAGAGCTGTACGCGCTGCTGCCGGCCGTGCTGGAGCGGGCGTTTCGGGGGGAGCTGGATAGTGGATAGGAAAGAGATGAACAGTGGCGCGCGAGGGCCAACGTAATGATGTTCCAAGGTAATGCGGTGTCAGTGGAAACACTACAATCCTCACGGTATCTTCGAACTTCTTGGATGCTGAGCGCACAGGTTGCTCTCCACTTTGCGGACTTGGGCAATCTCCGGCTATTGACCATTGAGGAAGCCAACGAGTTGGCAGAGCATATACGAAAGAGAAACGTCTTTGCTCGCCACTCGTGGGAGAATAACTTCTACGTTCAGAGAGCCAGGAGTCTGGCCGGCCACACCGTGATGGAGGTCTACTGCCCAGGCGACCCACAAGATATAGCCGAGGAAGCCGAGCGGATAGCAGGTGCACTGGAGCGAGTTGTGGTCCTCTCCTCGACTCTAGCCGTCGACAGGCCGAAATTGCACCGCAGACTGGGTATCAGCTCAAGGCCCCGAAGTGAGACCGATCTCATTATGAGTCCCGGACTCCGGTACCTTCGGTCCAGAGCACAACCAACCCCTGTGGCTCCGGGAATAGTCGTAGACGAGCGATTCAGCAGCAGGCTCTCTCGTTGTGGATTCGATGCACTGGCAGAATGCGTCTGGTCGAAGAGCAATATTGCCAGACGTATCCTCCTGTCTCTGGATTGGCTTTTTGACTCCCGCCTGGAGCCACGCACCCCGGCAGCGGTAGTGAAGACGGCCATCGCGCTCGAGTCACTGCTTATTCTCAGCGAGTCCGAGGCTGTGACCCAGTCGCTATCCGAGAGGGCTGCCTTCATATTGTCGGGAGACCCAAACTTACGGCAGCAGACCAGCCGCATGCTGAAGCACTTCTACTCGGGTAGAAGCGGCATCGTGCATGGGAGTGAGAAAAAAGCGGCAAGAATCACTCCAGGGCTTCTTGAGGCAACTGATCGTATTGCTGTCTTGCTGTGCCTCGTGATTGCTGCTAACTCTCAGATTTGGTCCTCCTCGGAGGACCTGCAAGCGTGGTGCGAGAATCAGCGGTGGGGCGAGGCCTGGCAGGTCAAGATTCCGTTTCCGGGCTCGTATCTGAGAAATGCGTTGGTGTTGGGGCAGAAGGGGCTACTGAAGCGAGGACAGAGCGCGGGCTAACCTGTGCTTTGGCAGGAAGCGCAAACGAGATGGATCAGAGGCGGCGGCAAAAAGAACGCGAGAGGATATTCGTGGAGCATTTCCTTGAGGTCGTCGGCAGACCAGATCTCATCCCGGACCTCAAGGAAGATGAGGGTCCTGACTTTCGCGGCCTGGCGCCAGAGGGGCTTGTTGGAATAGAGGTTACCGAGCTTTTTAGAGAGGCACCTCCGGGAGAGGTTCCCAGGCAGGCCCGAGAGGGCGGATGGGCCCAGGTTGCCTTTGAGGCGGAAAGGCTTTGGAAGCAGAGAGGATGGCCTTTCGTCGTCGTTTCGCTCTTTTTCCATCCACGTCACCACCTATCCCAACGGTCGGCAGGCCCGTTGGCCGCAAGAATTGTAGACCTCGTTGACCGATATCTCCCCGAGCCAGACTCGTGCACATTGGTGCGGCGGATTGAACACCCGTATGGAGAGGTTCCCGTCGAACTTGTCCACCTGGGCATTGCCCGCTCGAGCAAGTTCACACGGAGCAGTTGGGGTGTTGATGACGCCGGCTGGGAGGGGATACTGGCTCCAGAACAAGTCCAGGCCGCGATCGATGCCAAAAGACTCGACGCAAAGGCGTATCGGCAATCTTTTGACTCCGTCTGGCTCGTGCTTGTAATCCATCAAGGGAGAATATCGTCCGACATGGGCATTCCCGAGGAGACTGCATCCTGTATGTATGATATCCCTTTCGATCGAGCGTTCCTGTTCTCAACAGCTGATGAGCGAGTTATTGAACTGCAGCAGGCTGTAGGACCAGGGCAGCCGTGGAGAAGCTCTGTGAACGGCTGAATGTCAATACTGTCTGTATAAGGACAGTCCGATGATCGCAAACGTGTTCTCCCATCTGTCCAGGTTCGCCGCCTCCGAAGAAAACTACCTGACCGAAGCCCTGGTTTTCGTGGTGAGGCTACTTCTTGAACGCAGCACTCCCCTTGGGCTAGAGTTAGTCAATCTCCTTTGCGGGGCAGAACACGATACCTGGTTTCAGGACCCGACGACCGTTGTCATCTCGACACAGGTGGCCACGGAAATCGGAATACCGGATATCGAGATCAGGGGAGTGGATACGCTCGTCTATATCGAGGTCAAGCACGACTCTCCGCTGGGTGCAGGGCAGCTTGAAGCCTACAAAATGCAATTGCAGAGATCGGGGCTGGCAAACACCCGCCTGGTGCTGCTGTCCCGTTCGAAAAGCTCCGCGCTGGGCACGACGCTTCCGGCCTCGGAGTATCATCACCTATGCTGGTACCAGGTGTACAACTGGCTCGCCGCGGCGGACCTGCGCGACAAGGTCTGCCGGTACATCGCTGACAGTCTACAAGGGTTCTTGGAGGAAAAGAGAATGAGCCTCAAAAAGGTCAAGTGGGAATATATCGAGGGTATACCTGCCATGCTGATTTTGACAGACATGATGGAAGCCGCACTAACAGAAGTGCTGCCCAAGGTCAAGTTTACTCGTACTGCTGGCTGGTCCTGGCGCGGGTTCTACTTGCTTGAAGACTATTTCTTCGGTGTCCGCTATGGTCTGCCATTGGTGATAGCGTTCGAAGGCAACAAGGGGAACAGGCCGCGAAAGTACGAGCGGTATCTGGACCTCGAGGCCTGTCACTTTTTCGCGCTGAACAAGGACGAGCAGTTCGAGTGCATCATCGAGTTTCTGCGACAGGCAACTGCCGGCGCACCAAAGGCCATCCAAGAGTTAACGGCCACATAGCATCGAGTGGACATGCACCTTTAGGAGCGTCAGGCAATGGCTCAAATAGAAGGCAACTTGACCGCGCAGGAATCACTGACCAAAGTGCAGGCTCTCAAGGACCTGCTTGTCGCCTGCGCGACTGGCAGGGAAGCTGATCACACCGAGTATAGAGTCTTGCGGCTGGAACTGCTGATAACCCCTCTGGCAAAGCTCAAGCTGCCTTCATTTGTTCATACTTGCCGGCAGTTGAGCGAGTTCTGGGCCTTTATCCAACCCAAGTTCAAGCACTACCAGGAACGCCGCGAGTTCCTGCAGCAGGAGTTCGAACCGCTTTTGAGCCTTCTTGAAACAGGGGCCACAATGCCAGTCGATGCCTTGGTTTCGGCAGCGCTGGTCAATGTAGACTCGGCCTACGTGCAAGAAGCCTGGCTAAAAGCGTTAGAGCGGCGCACTGACGACCCAGAGGGGGCGATCACGGCAGCACGCACTTTATTGGAGACCGTTTGCAAACACATCCTCGATGAAAGTGGGGTCGAGTATGGTGGTGAGAGCGAATTGCCCAAGATCTATGGTTTGGTCGCAGAGCAACTCAACCTGGCGCCGAGCCAGCATACGGAAAAGGTCTTTCGCCAAATCCTGGGTAGTTGCCAGTCGGTTGTAGAAGGACTGGGAGCCCTGCGCAATCGCCTGAGCGATGCGCACGGGAAAAGCCGGCTGGCAGTGAAGCCGGCGCCGCGCCACGCTGAGCTGGCGGTGAACCTCGCTGGCAGCATGGCCTCCTTCCTTGTCGCGACTTGGGAGGACAGAAAGTCACAGCAGTCGCGGGTGCCAGGCACTTAGCGGCTACTGCTTGAGCTTGTCCAGTGCCTGTTTCTGGGCGCGACCGCGAGTTTGTGTACGGCGGCGCATACGGGCTCATCCGCGTCCGACACCACTCCTGCATGGCCGGAGGTAGTCCGATAAAACCAAGACGTTGGCTACACGATTTCCCCGAGAGTGACCGACTGTGGGCGCTGGTCCACGAGATAGAGGCGGCTGGCGACAGCTGCGATCCCCTCACCGTGCTGAAGACCGCCCGTGACCGGGGAATCGACGTCGGGTGGCAACACCTGAACGCCCTCTATGCCACCTTGGATGACGTGGACGAGGGGGAGCGTATCCCGCTCGAGCTGGTCGACTTCCTGAACTCCTACCTCGCGGGCCGCCCTCCGGTCCGCGCCCTGGATCCGTGGTGTGGCAACGGGGTCCTGCTCGCCGCCCTGGCAGAAAAGCGGCTAATCACCAGCGGTGTCGGTATCACCCACAGCCTTGATGATCTCGAGCTGGCCCAACTCGTGGGTCGTGATTACGATATCGCGTGGCAGTTTGGGGAAGCGTTTGACTTGCTCGACGCCATCGCAGGTCGATTTGATCTGGTCGTCTCGTGCTTGCCTGGCGCCATGCCTCGGCGAGAATGGCGGACCCAAACCGGGCAGAGGCCGCTCCGGGTCCGCGATGAAGAAGGCTTCATGCTGCTGTTAAAGGCCTGCACCATGCTGCACTCGGACGGGGAGGCCGTAGTATTCCTGCCGACGGACCGCCTGGTCGGTGGGCGCAGCCGTGGGGCGCTGGCGGCACTGCCCAAGTTGGGGCTGGCGATCCATGCGGTGCTGGCCATACCGGACCTGCTCTTCCCTGGCATGCCGTCGACAGTAAGCCTCGTCTTCATCAGACGCGGAGCTGTCCAGCAGTGGTTTGTCGGTCAGATAGCGGACAGTCCCCAACGCAACGCGGTCCTGCTGGAGAACGTGCATACCCGGAGATCAGGAGCGGATGCCGGCCTGGGGCGGCTGGTCGCGCCCGCGGACTACGGTGGATACCCGGCGCTGGCAGCCGCGGACCGGGTCGAACGGATGGCCCAGCGATTGGGCCTGCGCGGAGTGCCGCTTGGCACAGTGGCCAGAATCAACCCGGTACTGCCCTCCATACCGCCGGGTTTCGCTGAACGCCCCAACTGCGTCTATCTCCCACGGGGTGGGCAGGGCGAGGCGGTCGTCTCGTATTCCGACCTCGCGCCTGACCAAGTCTATCTTCAGCTTGTGCTCGACCCCCAGGTGGCGCAAGCCGAGTATGTCGCGCGTTTTCTCAATACGCCCCTCGGCCTGGCTATCCGGGAACAGGCCACCGTGCACACCGCGGTGCCTGCTATCTCGAAACGGGCGCTGGGCCGCGCGCAGCTTTTCCTGCCTGACTATGCGACCCAGCAGCAGCTGCTGGGGACGGAAACGCTGCTGCGCACCGTGGCGGCCAAACTCCGCGCCCTGGAGCAGGAGCTGTGGGACCATCCCCAACAACACCGGCAAGTGCGCGCGCAACTGGCGCAGATTGCGCGGGTACAGCTGCGCGGCGAGCGTTTTACCGATTGGCTCGATACGCTGCCGTTCCCCCTGGCGACCATTCTCTGGACCTATCATGCCAGTAGCGGCAATCCCAGGGCGCAATATGAGCATCTACGGGAAAAAGCCGGAGAGCCCCGCCGCTTGCGGCGGGGGTGAACGGCCAGATGAGCGCCGCAGCTCGCGAACCGAGACCGGCC
>JAFGOG010000417.1 GCA_016926595.1 Anaerolineae bacterium | reverse complement strand
CTGCGGCACACTGCGCCGCACTGTACAGCGGTCAGCATGACAGCTCTGTCGGCTCTCAGCATGACAGCTCTGCCGGCTCTCAGCATGACAGTTCTGCCGGCTCTCAGCATGGCAGCTCCATCAGGTGGTCTTGTCAGCGCAGGGCTATCCATTCCACCAGCAAAGGGCCTGCTGGCTCAGAACTTGCGGATCATCGCGGCGATGAGCCCTCGCTCACCGCCGAAATCTTCCAGCGCTTGGGCGATGACACTGCCCGGTACCGGGTCGTCGTTGACCATGGCATAGCCCGGCACCCACGAGGCCACCAGGATGTCGCCGCGCTTTACGGGGCCAAGGACTTTGACCAGCTCGGCGCCGATGACAATGGGCCGGCCGCTCCTGTCGGCGACGGCCTGGACCAGGCGGTCGTTGGCGGCGGAGCATTTTTCCAGTCGATCGATGCCCCAGCACAGCACGTCACCCTCCTCGAAGCGGTCGATGCCGCCGGCGGCGCGCTCTTCAGGGGTCTGGAGGTTGGCCTCCGTGAGTGCGCCGCAGTTGACGATCGTGTTGCCGTTCATGTTGAGGGCGCCTGTAGCGTCGATGTAACCATCTTCCTGTACGGTAAATACCGCAGTGCTGGTAAAGTCATCCTTGTCTCGACGTACCTGGAAGACTTGATCCGAAGCATTGTGATCGGTGTCGATAAAGACATAGACGCCGTTCTTGGAATAGAGGCGCACATGGGCTTCGTCCGGATTGACCCCTCCTTCGGCCATGATCCGGTTGCCCGCCCCTGACACGCGCCAAGCGTCCGTGGCAAAGAAGACGCTGGTCACCTGCTCGCGGGGTACCAGCTCCTCGCCATCGACGGTGATGCCCAGGTACAGGCCGTCTGTCACGTCTTCCCTGGCAGTGATCGGCACAACGCTGCCCAGCACCACGTGAAAAAGACCGTTGCTGACCGCCACCGTCTGGACCTCTTCCCAAAGCGCTGTACCAGAGGAGGGAACGCTGTACAGGGTGAATGTCATGGTGACCGTCGCGGTGATGGGGACGCCATTGTGGTCGGTCAGGATACCCTGGTAGCTGAAGACCGGATTTGCCAATCCCTCGGGCTGCGCCGGCGCGTCGCCCGGCGTGGCGCCCACCGCCTGAACCACAAGCAGCAGGCCGGCAAGGACCAGCATGCCGGCGCTCAGAATCAAGCATTTCGCGTTCGTCTTCATCGCGCTGTCCTTTCTGCTTTTATATACATCGAGTTTGGTTACCGACATTATACCACCAATTGTGCAGCAGGTCAAGACGAAAAAACCCGCCGGACCGGCCTGATAGGTCGTGTCCGGCGGGTTTGTGATCCTGTCCACCCCGGCGGTCTAGCCTCCCGTGAATTTGGTGCGATAGCCCGCCAGTTGCAGGGCTTCCGCCACCTTGTCGCGGTGGTCTCCCTGGATCTCGATGGCCCCATCCTTGACCGTGCCGCCTGTGCCGCACAGATGCCGCAGGCGCTTGCCGAGGGCCTTGAGCTCGCCGGGCGGCAGGCGCAGGTTATAGATCACGGTCACGGTCTTGCCGCCGCGCCCGTGCGTTTCACGGCGGATGTGCGCTTCAGCGGCCGTGGCGGGTATAGTCGGGCAGGAGCAGGGGAGACTCGACGGCGGTGTCGATGCCGGCGGCGGTCAGCTCTTTCTCCCAGGCGCCGACGTGGGACAAGGTCAGCTTGCCGAGCTTGACGGCGCCAAACTGCTGCCCCGCGGTGGTCCCGGCGCGCCGGCCAAAGACGCACACGTCGAGCAGCGAGTTGCCCATCAGCCGGTTGCGGCCGTGGACGCCGCCCGACGCCTCGCCAGCGACGAGAAAGCCGGGGACGCTGGTGGTGCAGTCGGGCTTGATGGCGATGCCGCCATTCTGGTAGTGGAGCGTAGGATAAACCAGCATCGGGTCGTGGACAATGTCCACGCCAAAGCGCCGGAACTGGCGGACCATGGCCGGCAGCTCTTTTTCGACGGTGCCGGGGCCACGGATGATCTCGATCATCGGCGAGTCGAGCCATACGCCCTCAAAACCGGAGGGGGTCTTGACGCCGTTGCCCCGCTCCTTGACCTCGCGGATGATGGCCGCGGCCTCGACGTCGCGGGTCTCGCGGGGGAAGACGAACTGGTTGCCGTGGATGTTGCAGACCTGGGCGCCCAGGCCGCGCACCTTTTCGGTGACCAGCAGGCCGACGATCTGCTCGGGGAAGGCGGCGCCGGTGGGGTGGTACTGCATGGTATTGATGAAAGCCAGCGGCGCGCCGATGCGGTAGGCCATGACCAGGCCGTCGCCGGTGGCGCCATAGTGGTTGGTGCAGGCATAGCCCATGTAGTGCAGCCGGCCGCCGCCGCCGGTGGCCATGATCGTCTGCCGGGCGCGGACCACCAGGTGTTCGTCGGTCTCCAGGTTCAGGAGGACGGCGCCGGCGGCCTGGCCCTTGTCATCCAGCAGCAGCTCGACGGCCGGGGCGAACTCGACGACGGTGATCTGGTCGGGGTAGGAACGGACCTCGTCGCGCAGGGTGCGCATGATCTCGGCCCCTGAATAGTCGCGCGCCGAGTGCATGCGCTTGCGACTGGTTCCCCCGCCGTGCTCGGTGATCATCGTGCCGTCGGGCTGCTTGTCGAACATACAGCCCAGTCTCTCCAGCCACTGGATGACACCGGGCGCGTCGCGCACCAGGGCTTCGACCAGGTCAGGGATGTTGGTGAAATGGCCGCCGCCGATGACGTCCAGGTAGTGCTGGGTCAGCGGATCGTTGTCCCTGTCGGCGGCCTGGATGCCGCCCTGGGCCATCATCGTGTTGGCGTCGCCGTGGCGCAGCTTGGTGACCATCAGCACCCGGGCGCCCTGCTCGCGGGCCAGCAGCGCCGCCGCAGAACCCGCCCCGCCGCCGCCGATAATCAGCACGTCGGTATCGTAATCGATCTGCTCCAGGTCGAGATCGACGCCGCGCAGCCGGCTGTGTCCTTCGAGCAAGTCGGCCAGCTCGTTGGGGGTGCGCGTGCCCTTGTTTGGCCCCACCTTTAGCTCGCGCATCCCTTCGGGGATGAAATCGGGATGGAACTTGCGCAGGACTTCCTGCTTGTCGGCCGGAGTCATCATCGGCCAGGTTTCGTGCAGGCGGGCTGGCCGGGAGGCCACGACCCGGTTGAGCGACTCGCGCATGGAAGGGGTATATCCTTCAGGTTTCATGATCTGTTCTCCTCTGTTCCATTGGGCGACCACATGGGGTCGCCCCTACTGGGTTATCTGGCTGGGCGACCACCCCCAAGAAGGGGGCCTGCATGGGGTCGCCCCTACTCCGGCTCGATGTCGCGGGTGTTGTAAGCCTGGCGCAGCTCGGCGTCGGGCATTGCTTTCATTTTGGCCAGGTCCTCGTCGTACTTGCCAGCTTCGATCTCGGCCACGCGCTGGGCCAGGTGTGGGGCCTTGGGCACCATGTAGCGGCTATACAGCCGGCGGCACAGGATGGCGATGTTCGGCTGGGATTCTTCGGCCGGACAGCGGGAGACGCACATGCCGCACATGATGCAGTCGAACGACAGGTCGGCCACGCGGGCGATATCGCCGCGCATGGCAGCGGCCATATAATCCTTGACCTGCAGATCTTGCGGGCAGCTCTTGGTGCAGGTGCCGCAGCCCAGGCATTTCAGCACCTGTGGATAGAGACGGACGAGCGTGGCAAAGGTCGGCGTCAGCTCTTCCAGGTGGTACTCCGCCCGCTCGGCGGGGTAGAAGGGGATCTGGGTCAGGTGCATCCCGGGCTGGACGAGGGTGCCGCAGGCCAGGCCGATGTGAAGCTTGGGATCGCCCTCCTGGCGGTAGACGGTGGCGCAGGCGCCGCAGAAGGCGGCCCGGCAACCCACGCCCCGGATCAGGGTGTAGCCGGCGTATTCCAGGGCGCCCATGATCGTCAGGGTGTTGGGCACCATGTAGCGCTTGCCCATGACATAGATCGGAATCATCTCAAACTCGGCCATTAGAACCTCCAGAAATGAAACTTGGGCGTGATACGCGTACCACTAGCGGGGCTTTTT
>JAFGOG010000416.1 GCA_016926595.1 Anaerolineae bacterium | reverse complement strand
GAACCATCCAGGATCAGGGCCCCTCGCACAAGCCCCCTATCTTGACATCTGGCAATTCCCGCTGCCTCTGTTCATGCGATTGCCCTGAGACCGCCTCGAAGTGTCCGAATCCGAGGCCGCCCCTCATTGGAAGCTATAGTGCATGGGACCGGGGTGAGTGCCCCAATAGACCCTCTCCTCCGAAAAGGGTCACATTGGGGGGGGTACATTCTGTGTGTCGGCTCGACCGGGGCGAGACTTGAATAAGATCGGGTGAATCTCGCCTCATACCCGCCCCGAGCATAGCGTTGCGAGCAGCATAGCTCCGATGAGCAGGGAAACGGCGGTATTGAGGACATCGAGATTCTCTGCCATGGGGCCTCCTCCAAGGGTTCACGGGCCGACGAACGCCGATTCGGGAGGCATTATACCGTCAGAGGCAGGCAGAATGCCAGTACGCAGTCGCATGGACGTCAGAGCCTGTATTGCAGGGAGATAGGGCGGTGCCCGGGGTGGTCCGATCGGCGCTTGACAGGTACATAGGGTCCCATATGCTTGATGGCGTGGGAGGGCGAATGCCATGAGGCCTTCCCCACATCCCGATTCTGACCTTTTTGGCTCCAGCTGCGCCGGCTTAGGACTACATGTGACCCGCCGCGGAGACGTCCTTGGGCGGCATGGATGGAGCCGACAATTCCTGGATCAGTCGCTTGGCCGATCCGTAGTCCGGTCTAAGCTGTAGGCAGATCTGGGCCTGGCGGATAGCTTCATCGTTGTTATGTGCCTGCACGAACAATTGGGCCAACGCGTAATGCCAACCAACCTGGTCATAGTCTAATCGGACGGCCCGCTCATAGTGGTCGATAGCCTCTAGCACGGCGTCTCTGCGACAATAGAGATTGGCCAGAGACGCATGTGCCGACGCCGACGCATCGGGTTGTTCGCACCGGATCTTGAGTTGCTCAAAGGCCCGCGCTTCAGCCTGCTGGGCCAACGATCGCGGGTCGGTTGATCCAGCTTGCAAGCCTTCGGGCGGCCCCGGTGTGTCACTGACCGAAGCGAGGAAATTCCCGACATAAGCCAGCCGGGCCGGGTCATCTCCGGCCAGTTCGAGTCCCAGATCTGCGCGAGCCATGTCTTGAACACAGAGACGCACTGCCTTGGGGAAGCAGGATCCGTCAAGTCGCACGGCCCGCTTCAGTTTCTCCAGCATTTGGTCGGCTTTGCCGTCCTCGGCATCGATGCGGGCGGCCGCAAAGCATGCCGCCGCATCACACGGCGCCAATCGATACCCCAGGCGGATTCGCTCAGCTCCGCTCGGATCACCGAGTACAAACCTTTCGATTTCACCGGCCAGACAATGCAACGGCCCGAAGGTCAAGCACAACGGCCGAACTTCATTGAGATCCTGTACGATCTGTTGAGCCCACGGCAGGGCCTCCGGCGGCAGTCGCCCCGTGTTCGGGTCGATGTAAGGCGTTAGCGACAGCCACTTGTACGCGCCTAGCCAGTAGCCGTACTGGATGTTGCCAGGCTCGGCTTCCGTGGCGGCGGTCGCATGAGTAAAAAGGTATTCATATGCCTCTTGAGGCGCAATCCAGTCATCGCGTCCCAGGCAGGCCTCGGCAAGGAGTACTTTGCTCCAGTGGGCTTCAGCTACCCGAGCGCGATCCGCTGCGAGCATGGCCCATACCCACACACTCGCGGCCAACAGCAAGAGCACTAATCGCCCGGCAACGACACTGCGGCCTTTGGGACGACTCGGCAATGCATCTTCTCCCCTCCCAGCCCCGTTCTGGCACACGGTGATCAGCAGGCCGCAACTGACACTTGTGAGCATGGCATTGGCGGGCAGGTGCTGACCGAAGTCACTGAGGCTGTGAATCAGCACGGCCAGCAGGCCAAAACCCAAACCGTAGGCGGCCGAACTGATGGAACAAGAGCGAGCGTTGATGGATCGAGCAAAACTGGCCCAGACACCGGCGCCGAATACCGCCAGCGCCAAGAAGCCGACGAATCCGGTTTCAGCCAAGGTCTGAACATACTCATTTTCAGCATGGGTGGCCAAGGATCGGATGTACGAACTGTCGAACATCGGGTAGACCACCTCGTAGGTCCCCAGTCCCGTGCCAAAGAGGGGGAACCGCGTCCAGGCTGCGATGGTGTTCTTGACGATCTGCCAGCGTCCGCCTTCGACGGCGCTGAGTTCTTGCAGCGATCCCAATCGGTCATAGACTTCTTCAAAACCGACCCAAAGGACACACACAAACGCCCCCAGAGCAATCAGGAGGATGATCCACGCTCGGCCTGGCAACGATTGTCGCCAACTGAGCACTAGAGTGGTGAAAGCCGCCGCGATGAGCATGCTGACCATCCCTCCGCGAGATAGCGAGACGAAGACCGTAGCGGCCCCCAGAATCATCATCGCCAGCAAGATCTCACCGATCTTCCCAGTCGGTGAACTCATGTACTCGGCCACGCCAGCGGGTGTGACCTTACGGCCCCTGAAGGCTTCATGACACCTAACGAGCAGCAGCCCCAATGCTGCCCCGATGGACAGATTCATGAATTGGGCGTAGTGACTGTGATTGATGAATGTGCCGGATCGGGCGTTATCGTAGGCCGGGATGACCCAGTAGATCTTGCCGTTACCGGCCAGATCCTGCGCCAGCGCCAAGAGGGCGACCGCACCCCCGGTTGCGGCCACCACCGCCAGGAGCCGTTTCATGCGGTCCGGCCGGCGATAGACGTTAACCACAACCACAAAGACCGCGCTGGCCGCCAGGAACAGACGCAAGCCGTGCTTGGTGGCCTGCGGGTAGAACGTCAATGCCATGGAAGAGAGCTTCTCACCCGCGTCGGGCAGATCTCCCATGGTCTCAGTTTTGAGGGCCACGGTATGCGGTGAGATAAGACTGACCAACGAGTTTGGCAGAGGCAGCAGCTGAAGCACAATGACAGCCACGAACACCGCGATCGGGATGTACGCCCAGGACCAAACGAATGAGGCGGAAGGAACTACAACCAGCTTGAGGAGAAAAAGCAAACCTATCAGGCCGGCCACTGCAATGACGATCTGCTCGCTCCAAGCCTGCACCGTCCCCAGGGCCAAAGGCATGAAGACCAGCAACGCAGCCACGAGGACCTCCACCACTCGATCGAATCGCTCCCCTGCTGGCTGGTCCGAAACTATTTGTCGCCAACGGCCACCGCTCATATCAAACCCTTCGCCATGTCACGCCGGCCCTGGCCCCTTGTGGAGCGGCGAGCAAACGGCCGCATCTAGAGGTCACCGGCATTCTCAATGTCCCCTCGATCGAGAGCTGCGCCCCTTAATTCCGGTTTCATACGGGCGCTGGTGGCTCGCGGTCTCTCGGCCACCTGTAACCCTGTTCTTTCGCGATGGCGCCGCTTCTTCACTCGGCGGCCGCCGTTGCCACTTTGACTTCGATTGTAGTAGCGGCCGTAGCCATTGTAGTAGCCATAGCGACCGCCCGTACGTGAGACGTCGTTGACAACGATGCCGAGCACTTTGGCATCAATGCTGGCCAACGCCTCACAGGCTTGCACGCTGGGTTTCCGCATTGACTTGTTTGCCCGCAGCACCAGAAGCGTGATCTTGCACAGAATCGCCAGGATCAACGCATCGGTCACCACCGCTACCGGCGGAGAATCGATCAGGACGCGGTCATACTCATCAGCCAACCTCTCGATGATCCGTGCAAAACTCTCACTGTTGAGCAACTCGGCCGGATTAGGTACGTCCGGGCCACAGGTCAAGATATCGAGATTATCCACGCCAGAGGCCTCAATGGCCTCCTCCAGGGTTGTCACACCCGCCAGCACGGAACTGAGTCCGCCGGCCTCTCGGTCACGATCGAAGATCTGATCTTGCATTGGCCGGCGGAAGTCCGCATCGACGATCAGGACCTTCTGGCCGGCTTGGGCCATGGCGATGCCGAGGTTGGCCGTGACCGTACTCTTGCCTTCTCCCGGGACCGGCGAGGTCACCAGGATCGTCCGCGTCTCTGCTTTCGGGGCCCCGAAGAACACGGCGGTCCGCACGGTTCGGAAGGCCTCGGCCTCCGGGGAATCGGGATGGCTCTGAACCTGTTGCCCTCGGACCGCCGGGGTTTGCTTCGATCCGTTCATCCCCGGAATGGCCCCCAGGACGGGTAGGCCCAGCCAGGCGGAGATCTCCTCGGTGGAATGCAAACGCTGATCCCGCCATTCACGAACCAGGGCCAGCCCCGTACCTGCGAACAGACCCAAGCACAGGGCCAGCCCCATTGTTCTGGCCTTCTGCGGGTGCGAGGGCGTGGTGGTCGGCTGGGCTACCTCCAAAATGCCGATATTCAATGTTCCCACCTCCGTGGAGACATCAAGTCGCTGGATGCTATTGTCTAGGAGCGAGCAGAGGTCCTGTGTTTGCTGGTAGTCCGACTGGAGAATGGTGAATTGGGCGAACTGGTTGTTCAACGAGATGGCCTGCTCCCGCTGTTGGTCAAAATACTTCTGCAACTCGGCCTCCTTCTCCTGGGTCATGACATACTGCTGTTCGGCGATGGCCAATTCGTTTTGGACAAACGCTTCCTCCAACGCATCGAGTTCCTGTCGGATGCGTTGAATCTCGGCGTCAATGGCTGTGATGGCGGGGTGATCGGCATTGAGTTGCCGTAGCGAATTGGCCCGATCTCGTTCCATACGCTGCAATTCTGTCTGCAGCGATGATGCCTTGCTGTCAGCAGCAGTATAAACACCTCTGGCTCTGCGAGATTCTGCAAGCTGTCGTAGACTGGAGGGTTCAGAGGCCATCTCCTTGACTGCTTTCCAGTAGGACTTGGTCTCAGCAGTGGCCAGTTGGGCCTCGGTCAGTGCAGCTGAAAGCCGCTCTAGCCGGCGTAGGATCACATTATTATCCTGGTCGGTCCCGAAAGCCAAGCCCTCGTTCTCCTGCTTGAACGCCATCATCTTACCGAGCTTAGTCAGAAGCTCGTCGCCACGCTTGGCTCTCTCTTCTTTAAGGATCCGCACCACCTCACCGATGGAGGTGCGTTTTTGCTGATCCTGAGAGCTAATGTAGGCGTTGACGACCGTGTTGACGATGTGAGCGGCCTCGTCCGAGTAGGGCGACATGAGCGAGATGTTGATGATTTCATCCTTCTTGCCGACGACGACGTCCAAACTCTTGCGTAGGGCAATCACGGGATTACTGGCATCGGCCAGGGTCTTCAGGCCGGTCATACCCCGTGATTCCAGGGCTCTGGAGAGGATATCGCTCGACGTGAGCCGTTCGGCCTGTGTGTACAAGTATTTGTCCCAGCGCGTGATCATCCCGCTGGTGTCTCGCTCAAAGATCTGAGGTCCCGCTTGCTCGACGTAGATCCTGGAGGTGCTCGTGTATAGAGGCGTGGTGCGATTGAGGTACAGAAATCCACCTGCCAGAGCGAGCAGGGACACGGCCAAGACCGTCCAGCGGCGCTGCCACAGGATCTCCCATAGGCATTTCGATAGACCGTCGACCGATTCAGCCGTCGCCGGCTCCCTCGGGAAATTGGCGAGGGTATCACGGGTCACCCCATTGATCATGCTGGCATCTCTGAATCTCGATTCATCAAATGTGTTAATCATTGCGCCACAAATCCCTCCCACTGATATATACGCCTATGTTGAATCGCAGTAGGTCGTGGATCATCACGTTGGCCCGCGTCCGCTGCGTGTGTTCAACGGCCACCACATCGCCCGGTAGGATCGCGGTCTTGAGGGCATCCGTTAACTCGTTATCTTCAATCAACCTCAATGAAACCCGCGCAATAGACCCGTCCTTGGCGAGCCGATAGATGGTGACGTAACGAGGATTGGCCGTGACGTCCAACCCTTGAGCAAACGCAATGGCTTGCGTGACGTTGTACTCCGCATTCGGGGGATAAGGGAAGTTACCGGGACGGTTGACCAAGCCCAAAACGGAAAACAGGGGCACCTCAACCGGCTCCACGACAACGGTATCTCCCTGTTTCAGGGCCACGTCCCGAAATGGTATGCTGCAGCCCACAACCGGCAAGACCAAACTCGTTGGCATCACTTCGCCGGCTGCGCCGGCGGCAGCAACTTGGAACGAATTCCCTTCTGCCAGCGCATCTGCAGTTCTGGTTACACCCGCATCAGTATCCAGCAAGACACCCGGCAGGTGAGCTGCAAACTGGCCATTGCCCGTCACCTGCCACCCTGGAATCTGCACCGCCTGAACCGCTGAGGAATTGGGTGGGTGGGAATCCAGGTATCCAGCCAGTTGGGACAACTTCATCTGAAAGTCCTCCATCCTGATCTGCGGAGACTTGAGCGCCAATGTCCCGAGGAACGCCTCTCGCTGGAGGTCGTTGGCCAGATCGAGCCATCGACGGACGATCAGCTCATCGCGACGCTTGACAGTCAGCCAGCCGCTGGCGCACAGGGATCCTTCTTGTTGGAACACCGCCTCGGCGACATAACCACGCATCGCCTTATTCGGGGAACCGTTGGCCGTGGGGGCCGACGAGGCGAGCGAAGCGTCCCCGAATGCTCCATCTGGGAGACAGCGAGTCTGCTGGGCTCCCATCGGTATCTGTGCCCCAGAAGGTGACGTGCCGGTCTCATCGAGTCGTGCGATTCGGATCAAGGCAGCGCCGTTCTCTGCGATACCGCCTGCTGCCATGAGCAGCGCCACGAGTGACATCTGGTCATGCCGCAATTCGTAGATCCCCGGTTCGGCCACGGCCCCCAAGACCGCAACCGGATATGTATCATATTCCAGGATGCGCACAAAGACCAAGGGTTGCAGGGTGGCGTACCGTCGATACGCGTCAGCGACCTTCTCTTCAACTTCAGCCAATGACAGCCCGGCAACCTCCAACTCACTCACCGCAGGCAAGACAATAGCTCCCCTTGGGTTGACCCGACAAAGGTAGGGTCGATCTTCTTCTATCTGGGACTGGGCGGCCTGGAGCTCGGCGGCCGTGACCGCCTGCAACAGCGCCGGCATGGTGAATTCCAGCACGTCCCCCGACACGACTCGGTACGGACCGGCGTGAAGACGCGCTCTCTCGATCAGATCCATGTCCACCTTGGGACGCTTGGGACCGGCTTCTTCAAAGGCCTTCATTTGTCTCGGCGTCGGCGTTGGCACTTTGTCGCCGCAGCCGGAGACAAACCCCGTGAAGAAGAACAGAAACAAGCACCAGAGGCACCTCGAATAGCTCAATGCTTGCCTCGACATCACTGGCTTGTCGTTACCCAACTTCACATCACCTCCTCGGTATGTCCGGCGGATGCACGTCCTCCCATCCTCGCAGAGGCGTGCATCCGCTGCCGCATGCCAGTTTCCCTCGAAAGCTACAGGAACATGGTCTTGACCCAAGGCACGACCGGCGAAGAGACCGCACATGACCCACGCCACAACACCCTCGCTTGGCAGAAAGCCATCGGTAGGTCCGTCTCCTGCGTGCCGTTGATAGGTCAAGGCACTATCAAACACAACACCACTTTGTCATCAGCACGGCTTGTGGGGGATATTACGGTTTCCAGGGGGGCAGCTCGTAGGCGCCAACCATCATCGCCGGCATATAGGGGCTCCGCGGCGCTGGCCTCTTCGAGACTTCCACCCTTGTGGCGACCATCATGGCTCTCTGTGACTCCATCATTTCAATTAGAAGCGAGGCTGGCATGCTCGTCGCAGTATCGGAGACCCACACGGGCTTCGTCTCCAGAGGATTCAACACCGCATTCGCCGAGGGATCTTTCTTGCCCAAGGTGGCCGAATCCATCGCGAAACCGGTCGTTGCGCCGATCATCAGTAGAACCGTCAGAGTCAATGCGGGGCCTCGAACGATAGGCCTGCCACAAGTAAGAACTCGTCTTGGGGTACGATCGAATCTGTTCATGGCGTCTCCTTCTGATGCTGTTTATGTGGCTTCGCAGCAGTGCTATTGAACTTCGTCCCTCTACTCTTGGTTCGCCAGGGTCTGTTGGGCAACCCCGATGGCCCAGAGAGCCTCGCCGGTTACCTCGTTGTTCTCGCCCATCTCAAAGAAGTTCTCCCAGCCCCCTGAGGGGAGCTGGACGCTCTCTAGATAAGCGGCCGCTTCTGTGATCGCCCCAATGTACTCGTTCGGATCAAACGTATTCATCGCCAACAGAGCGAAGGCGGTCTCTTGAACTGTTTCATTGGTGGCACCTTCCTCCATGTGGGAGCCGTTCCATGTGAACCCGCCCGTAGAGAGTTGATGCGCGGCAAGCATTTCCGCCAGATCCGCCAGACTCCCTGCGGCCTCGTATGCCCCGGCGGTGGGATCAAAATCCTCGCCCACCGAGGCCAATCCCAGCACGGCACCGGCCAAACCCAGGACATCGTAAACGTCACCACTATCCAACTCATTTATCTCTGCCTTGACGCCCTCGATCCAAGGGGCCGTCTCAGCGCCAACAAGCCACGCGCAATAGAGCCCCATGCCACAGTCCATTGCAGCCAGATTCGGTATCTTCTGGATGGCTCGATAGTTTCGTAGCGAGACCACATACCACTCTGTATCTACAATCCATTGTCCATCCCCGAGAAAGTCGTACGTCCCGGCGTCAAGCGGGTTGAAGAAACTCTCGACAACGTAATCCGTATACGTAGTGACTTTCAGAACGCCGCCAAGCGATAGGGCCAGATAGGCATCTTCCGGGATGAGCCACTGCGGCGGTTTGTTCAGCAGATACGCACCAGCCCGCTCCAGTGCGGCCCAATGGGTCGGATCTTCAGTTACCTGGTACGCATGAGACAAGCCCATGGCGGTCGGCGCCAAGATGTTAGGGGCATTGCTGAAGATCCAGTAGCCGTCATAGAGCGGCCAATCCCAGCCTCCATCGTCGTGCTGGGTCATGACAAGACGATCGCCGCCCGCCTGGAAGAGATCTGCCGAAGCGATCGCCCCTCCGCAGAAGGCTAAGACAAGTGAGCACAAGATGACATATTTCCTTTTCACGGCAGGCCTCCTTACTTAAATATCTCTTGACACTGCAATAGCGTCTTATATTAACAAACGAGGCTCCCCAGCCCCCCCCATTGCACAAACGCGAGGAATGGTCAGACCCCACCCCAAGAGAACCGTACTGGCAAGAAACCGTTCCATCTGCATTAATGTCATCGACACCTTCCCCGCCTGGCAACTCAGCACAAAACTGCCGCGAATACGCTCCGGAGTATCCACGGTACGTTTCAGCTACTTTATGGAGTACCTTTCCCACGCATCACGTCCCCGCATCCGTGGGTCGAACACGGTACACCTAGTCTGTGCAAAGTCTACTTCTGGGAGGTGTGCAGATGCGTCGAAGATGAAATACCCATGACCTCCCTGTCAAAGACTGTCTCAGAACT
>JAFGOG010000415.1 GCA_016926595.1 Anaerolineae bacterium | reverse complement strand
TGCATAGATAGCGAGACAATCAAGAAAACCTCTGCGTTCTCTGCGCTCTCCGCGGTTCAATCTTTTCCTCTTGAGCAGTTCTGCCGCTCTTTTGGAAAAGGCCAAACTTTGTGGCTGGATCAGCTACCCCTTGGTCTCCGGCTGCTGCTCCGGGGCAGCCTGTTCCCCCTCGGCCGCCGCAGGCGCTTCGCCGTGCCACCAGTGTGGCCCCATGCCGTGCGGATGCCAGTGCTTGGCCCATTCGGCCGGCGGTTGGCCGCCGGCATTTTTCCAGGCGTGGAAGCGCATGGCCTTGAAAGCCATCACCAGCGCCACGATGAACCCAATGCCCAGCACCCAGGGCCAGACCGAGTGCGAACCGGGGTAGCCATAGGCCATGTAGGGCGCCACCGCCTGCCCCTCACCGCCGGCCGACAACTGGCCCAGCATGTAGCCCTGCATCCAGGCGTTGCGCTGGATAGCCCCACCGATGGCCGCCAACCCGATGGCCAGGATCAGCAGCCCCAAGCCAATTCGCCAAAACCTTGATTGTGCCATGACAACCTCCTATTTGCCCGACGTGACCGAATGGCCCGGTTCGGGCCTACCGCAGCGGTACCAGCGGCACCCAGAGCGAGACCCACAGGCCGACCAACAGGATGAACAGGATCACGCCGATGACCGCCCGGACGACCTCGCCAACGATAACCCATCTATTGATCTGCCTGGTATTCTGCATCTTGCCCACCTCTGTTTGCCTCATGGCCGCTGCCTTCTCAGACGCCGGCCTAAGCGGTCTTATTCTGGCATCAGTATGCCATGGACTGGTGAGCGAATTTTGAGCATGCTGTGGGGACTCGATGTTGAATCCCCCCCCTTTTTCTGCTATAGTGAGTCAGATAATGTTTTTGACAAACTGGCCTTGCGGCAGCCGCAGAATCAAGCCGGTTTGTCAAAATCAATACCTGACGCACTATAGAATACTGTTGATCGTGCTGGCGCCGATTGCCGGCGCGGGAGGAGGAATCATGAGTCGGTTGAACCCGAGCAAACTGCACGTCCGCTTCGCCGCGGGTGCGACGCCGGAGGGGCCGGCCGTGCCGCGCCGCTACACGCTGACCCACTCGGACTCTACCGGCGAGCTCTTTCTCACCATCGGTGCCGACTATGACCGCGAGCAGATTTCGGGCTGGTACACCCACCTGATGCGCGACGAGGTATTGGCCGAGTGGGGGGAGGAGGAGAGCGGTCCGGCGCTGCACGTGCACTGTCACGTCAGCGGCGGGCTGGTCGTGGGCTGGGCCGGCATGCGTGACGCCATCTTTCGGCAGGAGCTGCCGCTGGTGCTGGAATCGTTCCGCTACGGCGACGCCGGTCTATTCGCCGCCCATCCGGAGCTGGACCAGGCCCCGATCCGCGTCCACTTTCACTCGCCCCGCGCGCGCTACGACCGGGTGGAGGTGTGGGGGAGCCCGGCGCAGTACAAGGTGTAACGGCAAGGCTCCTTTTCTGCCCATAGAGACACCGCGGAAGGAGAGAAAATCGTCCGAGTTCTCTGTGTCCGCGGCGACTTGGGTGGAGCCGCACAGCATCCCTGGCGACGCTTGCCATTGACGTCCAATAGCCATGCTGCTATACTGATTTTGGCGGCTCTCGCGCGAGCAACCGGATCCGCCCAAGGTGGTGTGGGAGGAAGTGGTTGCCAGCAGTATGCTTTCCTCATCCGTCAGATACAGGTCAGCGCACGGTGTACTGCCACAATGGCGCTGGCCCATTTCCTCATCGTAAGCCAGTCGCTGCCGGCGCTGGAAAGCAGCCTGCGTGAAAGGGTCCGTCGGTAGCGGCACCAGATCCACCTTGGCTCCTGTACCCGGCTCGATCACGTTGAAGGGATAACGGCGCTGCAGCGAATCGCAGATGCCCTCCTCGCTGATGTAATAGTCGGGGATAGGAAAGGCGGCCACAAAACCCGGGAGATGTTTGAGCTGCATGGCAACCACGATGTCCACATCAATGGTCAGGCGCGGTTCACCATAAAAGATCGCGGCAAAGCCGCCCACGACCATGTAGGGAATGCCCAGGCGTTCCAGTACCTCGATCACGTAGGAGAAAAAGGCCCGCAACTCGTAGTCGCGTACCGGTTCCATGCGTTTACCTGCCCAAACTCGGATGGCCTTGCATCCGCCGTGTGACTCGCCAGGCCAGTTCCGCGGGGGATAGATTGGGATGGCGCTGGCGCTCGGTCAAACGCACCACGTCGAGGGCGAACTGGTAGGCCTGGCAGGCCAGTTCGAACCGGCGGACTGGGGTCATGGCCCGCCAGGCGGCAACCTGCTGCGGGGCCGGCCGTTCCAACCGTTGCAGGGCTATCGCGATGGTTTCATCGATCCCGGCCATCCGAACTCTCCTGGTACAGCGTGGATGAGTACTCGGTCGTTATTGGGCTCTGCGTGGATCTCTAAACTCGGCTCGCACGAATCACGGCTGGATAGGTCGCAAGCAGTTTACGATCCTATGCAGAGGTCAGTAACAGCTTTATTGTGCCACGGCTTGGTTATAATTCCAACCCCTACTTGTGGAACTTGCGGATAAACTCCTCTACCTCCGGAATCCCCCCCTGGTAGATGAGGTAGCCGTTGTACGGCTCCCGTTCGGTGATGTCGTCGCAGATTGGGGTAAGCATGAGCTCCTTGACCCGGTTCGGGTCGGTGGTCTGCCCCAACACCCAGCCGAGCTTGATGTAGGCCACCTCGGGCAAGAGGTTCTCGGCCGGCACGATCCCCAGCGTCATCAGGTCGCGGCCGGTGTCGTAGACAAAC
>JAFGOG010000414.1 GCA_016926595.1 Anaerolineae bacterium | reverse complement strand
GTTGGGCAGCGATCACGTCATTGCCGACACTCCGGCTGAGCGGGACCTGTTTCTTGACCTGGGGCTCGATCCGTGGCGGGTCAGCGTTGGAGGGACAGGCCTGCGCCTTGACGAATATCCCAAGCCCTTCTCAAAGGAGCCGCCGGAAGGGGACCGCCGCCAGCAGGCTGATGCACGGCGCCGGCTGGGACTGCCAGACGATGGATTCATCGCTCTTTTCCTGGGCCGTAAAACCCATTACAAGGGCCTGGATGTGGCGTTGGAGGCGTACGCCGACCTCCAGTCCCGAGGGCTGAAGGTTGGTTTTTTGGCCGTTGGTCCCGAGACCGATTACTCGCAGGCGTTATGGCCCCGCTACCAGGGGCTGCCCGGGCTCCATGTGCTGGGCGCGGTCTCGGACGAGGAAAAGCTGGCCGCCCTGGCGGCGTGTGACTGCCTGGCGCTGCCCTCTACCGGCGAGGCGTTCGGCATCGTCTTCCTGGAAGCCTGGCTGATGGGCAAGCCGGTCATCGGCGCCCGGGTGCTGGCGGTGTCGTCGGTCATCGACGACGGGCAGGATGGGCTGTTGACGGCGCCCGACGATGCCGGCGACCTGGCGGCCTGCATCGCCCGCCTGGCGACGGACCCCGGCCTGGCCCGGCGCATGGGGGCCAAGGGGCGCGATAAGGTGCTGCGGCGTTATACCGTGCCACGCATCGCCGATCGAGTGGAGGGCATCTATCTGCGGGTATTACGGCGCCGCCAGCGCCAGACGAGCGTGGAAGGGCGCCCGGGAGTGGAGGCTTGACGTTTGGAGCAAAGCCAATGAACGTGCATTTGGTTGGACTGTCATCGCCGACGCTGTGTGCGACGGCTCGTCTCTTTCAAGAACGGGGCGATTCGGTGTCGACGCAGGTTCCCCCGGGCGAGCTACTGCCCGGCTCTGTTGAGAGCCGCGCTCAAGTGTACTTTTTCTATGCAGGCTATGAGGCGATGAAGCGCCTGGCTCACGGGTTGGTCATTCTCGATCTGCGCGACGATGCAGCCCTGGACGCAACGTCGTGGGCGCCTTACGCCGATCTATGCCTGGTGAACGACGAGCAGGAGCGGATGGCATTGACAGACACCTACGACTGCGAGCCGGAACGCGTGTTCGCCGTAGCAGATGGAAAAACCCTGGTGGACCTTGTGGATAAGGCGGTGCAGGATACGCTTTTGCCGGTTCCCGCATTGGGCCGGCGCAGGGCAGATCAGGATGAGAACAGAGGCAGACATATGGAACCCAGCCCTTTCTCGGAGGGAAGGAAGGTGGAACTGGCTATCCGGCTGGACGCGATCGAGCGCCAGGCGGATATCATGCTGCGCGGCTACCAGGTGCGGTCCCGCGTGCCTGTGCTCGGGCCGCTCATCGCCTGGGTGCGGCGCAATCTCACTTCGCATTTGCGCGAGCCCTACCTCGATCCAATTCTGGAACGACAGGTCGCGGTCAACCGCGCTCTTGTCGTTGTCTTGCGCGAGCTGCTGCGACGCCAGGTCGACCTGGAAGCACGCCTCGCCCGGTTGACAGAGACTGATTTCCCCGATCAGGCTGCGCCTGGCCAATCCGGCAGGCCGGGCACAGGGGATAGCGACGGATGCGACGCAGAAACCGATGCCCAGGCTATCGGCCGGGTGACGGAGATCCCCGCCAGGGGAGAGGAGGAGACGCTCCATGTCTGATGACAGGTCCTGTGTTATCGAGGTCCGGGACCCCGCCCTTGACGGCCAGGCGATCGCCCGGTCGGTGCAACAGCGGGCCGCCGAGCGGCGGACTGCGAGCGCCGAATTGCTTGATTGGGCAGCGCTCGTCCCCGAGCCGCTCCAGCCTGACAGCGCGGCGCTGGGCAGCGAGGGCGCGCAGGTCGATTTCCCTGGCCTGCGCGAGTCGCTGGCCGAACTAATCGGCCGGGGATACCTGCACGAGCCTGATTTCCGCTCACAAGCGCCGGTTATCGGACCGGTTATCGTCGCGGTGCGGCGTCTGTGGAACTGGATGTCTACCAAGTGGTATGTGCGGCCCATTATGTGGCAGCAATCGGAGGTAAACGCCCGCACCGCCCGCACCATCAGCGACCTGGCGCAATGGCACGAGCTGGATTCTCGCCGCCTCGGGCAGCTTGAGGCGCGAGTTACCGAACTGGAAGAGCGACTGGCTCGCCTGGAGGTCAAGTCCGAGCCATGAGAGCCTATCAGCTCAACTTTGTGGTTGCCCCCGGCGATGCCATGACCAACCACATGCTGGAAATAGATGACTGGTTGCGCAACTGCGGGTTTGAGACCGCTATGTTCGCCCGGTACATTGCTCCGGAGCTGGCCGGCCGCGTCCGCCCTGACCATGAATACCTGGCTGGCCCGTTTGGCGCTCATGCGCCGGATGACCTGCTGATCTACCATTATGGGGCATACGGTCCCAGCGCGCGCTATTTCCAGTTGGCGCGCGGCCGGCGCGTTCTCATCTATCACAATATCACACCCGCTCACTATTACCGGGGGTGGAGCCGCGAGATGGAACTGCGCTGCGAGGTAGGGCGCCGCACCCTGCCCACCCTCACCGGCTGCGACCTGGCGCTGGGTGTCTCGGATTTCAACCGCCAGGAGCTAGTGGCGGCAGGCTTTCCTGAGAAGAGAACCGGCGTCTTGCCGCTTTTTTCGCGGCAGTCGCACCTGGAGGCCCTGCCCATCGACCAGCGCCTGTGGAAAGAGCTACGCGAGACTGGGGCTGTCAACTTGCTGACTGTGGGCCGGCTGGTACCCAACAAAGCGATCGAGGATGTGATCCGCATCTTTTACGTTTATCATCGAGCCATCAACCGCTGCTCGCGCCTGTATATCGTGGGTCCGCACCACCTGCCGGAATATGCCAGCGCGCTGCAAGCGCTGGCCGCCAGCCTGGGCCTCGGCGATGCGGTGCAATTTACCAGTTTTGTCTCTGACGCCGAATTGAAGGCTTACTATCAGGCCGCCGACCTGTATCTGGTCGCTAGCCACCACGAGGGCTTTTGCATACCGCTGGTGGAGAGCATGTACTTTGGCGTGCCGATCCTGGCCCGCAAGGCGGCGGCTGTGCCTGAGACGTTGGGCGACGCCGGCGTGCTTTTTGACCGGTTGGGCTATGCCGAGGCCGCCGAGATGGCCCATTTGCTGCTGACCGACCAGGAGCTGCGGGCCAGGGTTATCGCCAAGCAGCGAGAGCGGCTGCAGGCCATGACACCAGTCCGCGTCGAGGCTCGCTTCCGGAGCATCCTTGCCCGCCTGGGAATCCCGGTTCCAATTGACGGGGAGGGAGGCGCCGTCGAGGCGGCCCCCAGCGACCGCCCATCCCACGAAACCAGAGGGGGAACATGAGGGTTCATCAGATCTATGTCGCCGCCACGCCGGGTGATGCCGTTGGGAATCAGATGCTGGAGCTAGACGCCCGACTGCGCGCCTGGGGGTTTGAG
>JAFGOG010000413.1 GCA_016926595.1 Anaerolineae bacterium | reverse complement strand
TTCCCGCGCGAGTTTGTCCCGTTGTCAGGATAGCGCCTGCTTCATCTCCAGAGCCGTCTGGAACCGATCCTGGGGATGCCGCTGGATGGCTTTGGCGATGGCCTGGGTCATGCGCAGACTGACTCGGGGGTTGAGTTGGCGCGCCGGCGGAAAGATGAACTTGCTGGTGGCCGGATCGCGCAGGGTGAGCAATTGATGCAGCGTCACGCCCAGCGCATAAATGTCCGTTCGCTCGTCGGTCTGAGCTGCGCCATATTGCTCTGGCGCAGCATAGCCCACAGTTCCCAGCACGTGGGTGTCTTTGTCGAGGCCGGGTTTGTAAAAGCGGGCGATGCTAAAGCTGACCAGCTTGACGGTGTCTGTGTCGCCTGTCACCATCACGTTGCCCGGTTTCAGCCCTCGATAGATGACTGGGGGCTCTTGGCTGTGCAGGTAGGTGAGCACATCACAGAGCTGCGCCGCCCAGATCAGCACCTGCGCTTCGGGAAAGGGTTCGCGCCGGCCTTCTAGCATCTGAGCCAGCGTTTGCCCCTGAATGAACTCGGTCACGATGTAGTAATGCTCCCAGGCCTGAAAGTGATCGGTCACTTGCGCCAGGTTGGGGTGCCTCATCTGCGCCAGGGCTTCCGCCATCCGCCGGAAAGAGTTCATGGCCAGGCTCCGGTCCTCGGGCGGGATTGCCGCACTCGACTTTTCTTTGATAGTGACGACCTGGCCCTGGCGTTGCAGATCCTGGGCTTGGTACACGGCCCCTGTTCCTCCTTTGGCGATCCTTCTCAGGACCGTGTAACGGTTGGCCAGGATGACGCTGGGCGGCAAGTCGCCGGTGCCGAAGCGGCGGGGTTCCGGCATCGGTGAGATAGGGGCTTGGGATAGCAGCTCGTTCCGTGCGTGGGCCAGCCAGAGCTGCGGACGGTCCAGATCAGGCGCCATGTGCACCAATCGTTGCCCCATTTCGACGGCCTTGGCCCAGTTCTGTTCCTCGACGGCTGTCGCCAGGGCATCGAAGAGCGCCAATGCCTCGTGGGATTGCCGGGCTTGCTCGTCCTGTTGCTCCAGCAAGCCCTCGACGGCGTCCAGCAGCCGTTTGGCGGCCTCGTTATCGAGATAGTCCGGCCGTCCGCGCAGTCCACTGACCCAGGCGCGACAGGCCTCGGCCCAACGTTGCTCCCCGGCGCAAGCGGCGGCCTCGTCGTACCACCGGGCGCGCTGCCTCTCTCGAGGCACTTGGACCGTCGTGTCAGATCGCAGGGCCGCCGCCAATGCGCCTGCGCTGGAATATCGCTCTGCCTGGGATTTGACCAGCGCCCGCGTGAGCGCCTCGCCCAGGTAGGCGTCCAGATGAGGGGTCAGATCCAACGGCGATGGGGGCGGATCGTAGACGTGGGCGTGGAGCACGGTCGCCGTCTTGCCTGTGAAGGGCGCGCGCCCGGTGAGCATCTCGTACGCAATCACACCCAGGGCGTAGACATCGGTCAGCGGAGTGATCGCGCCCCAGCGTTGGGAATCGGCCTGTTCGGGGGCCATGTAGGCTGGATCGCCCAGAAAAGGGCTGCTTTCACTGGTGTCTGTGCTCACTTGCACCAATCCCGTCAGTCCGCAATCGGCCAAAGTGACGTGCATATTGTCCCCATCCTGTTCCAGCAGGACGTTGGCGGGCCTGACGTCACGATGCGTCAGGGGAGGCTCGTGGCTGTGAAGATAGTCCAGCGCGTCGGCCAATTGAGTCAGGATGGGCAACGCTCGATCCGGGGGCAGTGGAGCCTCTTCGACCAGCAGATCGCGCAGGGTGCGTCCCTCACCAATGAGGGACATGGCCAGGTACAGCGCACCGCCGACGTCGTCAAAATCGTAGACCTGAACAATGTTAGGGTGCTCCAGATCGGCGGCGATGCGCGCTGTTTGCCGGAAACGCCGGACGAAGGCCGCCTGGCCGGCAAAGACGCTGTGAATGACCTTGAACGCGACCATTCGATCTGCCTCGGTGTCGCGCGCCCGGTAGACGACGGCCAATTTGCCACGTCCGATCTCTTGGAGAATTTCATACTTGCCGATACGCCTGAGCTGCGCCATCTCTTTACCCTCCCTGTGCACTGCAAATTTTATCATGATTGGCGCGAATGTGCGAATGCGGGCGCAGCCACCTCACAGGCGTCGCCGCCGAAACTGTGAAGCAGCCCGTTAACGACGGGGGGAAAGAGTTGGAACGGACGTCAGGACCGTCTGTTGGACTGGAGGCAGAGGGCGCCGTCAGCGGCCGGCTGTTTGCCTATCTCCTCCACGTTCTTCGGTGAGTTTGTAACCACGCTTTGTATTTGGGCACGTCCAGGCAGAAGCCGAGTGCGCAGTTGGCCATCTGCGGCGGCCCTTCGTCCATCCTGCAATAAATCTGCGGTATGCGGTTACGACGTGCGCGTTCGGTGGCTTCTTCAAGGATCTCTACATCGCCTGGCCCGATTGCGGGCACACTTTCTGAGAGAAAGAACTTTTCCTGCTTTCTCCCGATTCTGACGACAACCCCAAAGCGACTGGCGATGTTTCTCAGGACCTCTAGTGGGCTTTTGTTCTCCAAGTCGTCACAGAGGTCCGGAAATACTTTCAGCACCATATTCAGTTGACGCTCCCCGTGCTGCTCCTGCTCAATCGCGATCAAGTACAAGGGCTGGTTCGGCTCGACCCTTTTCGAGTGTATTCGTAGAGCGAGATCACCTTGCCAGACCGTGTCGGTCTTGTCAGGAAAATTCGCCGTTTTCAACGCATGCCCTACGTGGATTTCGAACGGCTCTAGGCACTCTCTCTCCAGAGCCAAAGTCAATATTGACTCTTGCATTGAGCGGTCGCTCCTTTCTATCAATCTGTGGGGCGGTTTTGCCCCGTCATCCCTGATGCGCTCAGGCGCGCTCAGTATATCTCTAATTCGCGTACAAGTCAAAGATGCAAGCGTTCAGGGGACCCGGTTTGTTTTTACCACTAGGGACACAAAGGCTATATATGAGGAGGAAAAACTTGGCGTCCTTCGTGCGTTCTTCGTGTCCTTCGTGGTGAAAAACACCTCGCGCTGTTGAGATTGCTGCGCCTTGACTTGTGCCGGTAGACGAGTAAACTTGTCATCAACCATGCGCTATGACCCATTATTCGATTTGTTGACGGCCTATCGCCGCGTCAATGCGTTCAATCAGTACCGAGACGTTCATCCAGATTTGGACCTTCCAGACGGGGCGGAGG
>JAFGOG010000412.1 GCA_016926595.1 Anaerolineae bacterium | reverse complement strand
GTTCTTACAGACTGTGGCCGAGCACTTGAGCCAGGCTGCCGAGCGGCTGCGGGCGGAGGAAGCTCTTCAGCAGCGTACGGCCGAACTGGAAGCACGCAATGAGGAGCTGGATGCCTTTGCCCATACCGTGGCTCATGATCTCCAGGGCCTGGTGGGCCTGGTGACTGGTTATGCCGAAGTGTTGGCCGAAGATCATACCGGGTTCTCGGATGAGGAAGTGAAGCGCTGTCTCAGCGCCGTCGTGCATAATGGGCGCAAGATCAGGCAGATTATTGACGGGCTGCTGTTGCTGGCCGCAGCGCGCAAGATAGACGTAAAGACAGAGCCGCTTGGTATGCCATCCATCGTAGCCGAAGCCCAGCACAGGTTGGCGACCATGATTGCAGAGTACGAGGCCGAGATGGTTGTGCCGGACGCCTGGCCGGCGGCGTTGGGTTACGGGCCGTGGGTGGAAGAGGTGTGGGTCAACTATATCAGTAACGCCATCTTGTATGGTGGCCGTCCACCACGGGTGCAGCTTGGTGCGGAGGCGCAGCCAGACGGCATGATACGCTTCTGTGTGCAGGACAATGGCTCTGGCCTCATGCCCGAGGTGTGGGCCAGGTTGTTCGTTCCGTTCACCCAACTTGCCCATCTGCATGGCAAAGGGCATGGGCTTGGCCTGTCCATCGTGCAGCGTATCGTGGACAGACTTGGCGGACAGGTTGGCGTTGAGAGCGAGGGTGTGCCAGGTAGGGGAAGTATCTTTTCCTTTACGCTCCCCGGCGTAGACGGCCAGAGTCAGGATGATCAGAGTTCCTGAGGCCCATCCTTATGTAAGGTGGCCTGTCCTAGGCACGCCCCTTTTGCAGTAAGGCTTCCGACATATCAGTGCTTGACAGCAACGGCCGCTCATCAGAAGAGGGCGGCCCTTTTGTGATCGCGGCCTGGTTTCCCGCACCTGGCGCCAGAGCAACGGGGAGCCGCTTTGCCGTTCCAACCGTTCTCAGATGTTGACCCAACCAGAAACCGTTCCAATGGCACATACTCAGAGAAAAAGAGAGAGCCAGAAATGGGCTCTCTCTTCCTCGTCTCGTTTGGTCAAACGGCAAACATGGCCAGTTGTACTGGCTGCTCGATCGTGGATACGATTACCTTGCCGTCATCCTCCTCGGCATCGAAGAGGCTGCGGAAGTAGAGCACCTGGACCTCGGGCTTGCCCCGGCGTTGCTTGGTTTTCGTCGGTGCCGGCGCCCGGCCAAAGACCAGCCGTGGGGCCATCCTTTCGACCGCCTCTTCCGCTTTCGCCTTTGCTTCCCCTGCAGTGGCGCCCTTGCGGCGGAACTCGGTTTGAAGCAACGCCTTCGCGACCGCAAGCTGCGCGTTAGCCAGCGCCGCTTCAGCCAGGATCGCTTCCACCGTCTTGTGTTGCGCCTCGCGGTCCTGCACAGCTCACTGGGCAGCCCATTTCTGATCCACCAGATCCCACATTTGCTCGTCTACCGTGTCGCTCGACAGCAGGTAGTGGACGTGCACTTCACGCGTCTGCCCCGGCCGGTGGCAGCGATCCTCGGCTTGCAGCGTCGTCTCCGGGCTCCACTCAAGATTCAAGATCAAGACGTGGTTGGCACCGTTGACGGTCACGCCCCGATTGAGGGGGCCGGTCCCGGCCAGCAGCACCGTGGCGTCTGAGGCCTCGAAACGGCGGACCATGTCATTCCGCTTCTGCGTAAAAGTCCCGTCAATCCCGAGGTAGCTGATGCAACGGTCCCGAAAAGCCGCTTCCAGGGTGCGGTACAGCCCACGCAGGCTGGTAAAGACGATCACTTTCTCGCCGGTCGCCTTGATCTCCTCGACGATCTCCAGCGCCTTGTCCACCTTGTTAAAGCCGTAGGCTACTTGCAGGCCACGCGGCGCCTGCAGGTAGGCCCCTTGTAGGCGCATCTGGTCCAGGATGGCCTTCGCTTCTGCCGGCGAGAGCTCGTCGACGTTGACCATGTGGCCCCAGGCGCCGGCAAAGTGCAGGGCGCCGTGCTCGTTGGGGCACGAGGCGACGTAGCGGCCCCACCACAGCGCCGCGCTGATGGCGCCCATGTTCGGGTCGTTATGGTAGGGACAGGGCGCACCTTCTGGCCTTCCGACCAGTGTGTTTCCCCATCCCCCCACTGCCGAACCGTGCATGCGAGTTTCCCCGCACACGGCTCTAGGCAAGATGTCTTTCCAGATTACGTTCAGTCAGCTTGCTCGATAGTCCTCAGTCGATTGTGACATGGCCGACAAACTGTTTGAAGGTTGTCCAGCCCATGGCCACCCTGCGGATCGATGTGATGGACCTCCAGGTCGTTTACATCTCCCCTTCGACGTTGGGACCGATACCCGCAGACTGTACAAGTATATCTGTCGCGTTGGAGAGCCTCTCTACGGTTCAGGAAGTATCCCAACCCATATTTGCCTGTATCCCTTTGCGACATCTGATCGACGACTGTCAGCTCGATGACTTCCACATCCGTAGGAAATTCAGCGTCTCGTTCATTCCATCCCGTTTCATCGGAAAGCAGCTTGTATGCTGGCGGAATCCTGTTCCCCCTGTACTTCCAGTAGTCTTTGGTCGAGACAACAGACATAGGCAACAAGCCCAGCCAAATGTCACCGTCGACCTTTACCGATGGGGTTAACCAGTTGGTGTACTTGTTCCACCTTTTCAGATTTGCACATTCCGAGATTGGTCGGAAGAACATTCTGTAGGTGGCCTTCTTTCCAACTGATGTGGTTCGCCGCAACATAGCGTGCACCTTCTTGACGGTCCAGAAGCCCAAGGTACTGAATGTTTCCTTGGCGTTGCCCCAGTGATGATAATTCGCCCACCCCTCGATGAGTCGATTCAAGGCTCTGATTCTATCCCCAGGTGAGATGTAGTCCAAGTTGTGATGCGTCAGTTCTCTCACCTTCCGCCGATAAGCCTCCACAGACTTCTGTGAGGGTATTTGGTATGGCAGAATGCTGTCGGGATTGCTTCTTCGAGGAGCAATGAACACTCGCTCCCCCAAGAAGTCAAAACCTTGACTCGCATGAACGATGGTTGTTTTCTCTTCACTGAGGGTCATCTTCAACTCCTGGCGTATGAACTCTGCCAGTTCTCGTTTGAGTCCATCTGCTCCCTCGCCGTCCCGCACCAGAACGATAAAGTCATCGGCATATCGGATATATCGAACCGAGACGAATTCTCCTTTAAGCCGTCGCCTGTATCGCTCATCGTTCGGTATCGCGTGAAAGCGCTGATGCATCCACTCGTCGAGTCTGTGCATGTAGACATTCGCCAAGAGGGGAGATAGCGGTCCACCTTGAGGTACTCCTTCATTGGTTTCTGCATATTGCAAGTCTTCCATGACTCCCGCTCGTAGCATTTCCCAGATCAGTGCCAGAAGCCTCTTGTCAAGGATTCGGCGCTGCAACTGGCGCATGAGCGTTCCCTGATGGATTGTCCCAAAGCAGTTTTCGATATCTCCTTCGATCTCGAGTTTAGATAAATGATCGGGGCGGCCTGCGACTTGCGCAAAACCGCCCCTTGGTAGAAACTGTAGGTTATCTAACAAACC
>JAFGOG010000411.1 GCA_016926595.1 Anaerolineae bacterium | reverse complement strand
CGTGACAAAGGGGACGTACTCGTCGACCATCCAGTTCTGCTCGACCAGGTGCGACCACCAGCCGAGCAAAAAGGGGATCGCCGCCGGCACCATCGCATAGCGGGCAAAGAGCGCGCCGAACAGGAACAAAAAGGTGGCCCCGGGGATGATCCACACCAGCGCCCTCCTTTCGCGCCGGGTCATCGCGGGCAGGACATAGATCAGGACCTGGTGCACGATCCAGGGCATGGCCAGCACCGCGCCGGTAAAGATCGATATCTTCATAAACAAGGCGATGGTGGTCGTGGGCTTGGTGGCAATGACCTTGTACTGGCCCTCGTACCGGTTCATAGGGGCCAGCAGCCATTCCAGAACCCTCTCGGCGATGAAAAAGCTGGCGACGCCCCACACCATCACCGCCATGGCGATGCGTATGATGCGGTCCTTGAGCTCCCAAAGGTGCTCAAGGAGGGTCATCATCTTGCTCTCTTCTAGCTCTTCTTCCGGATCCAGCTCGTGGTCAGGCACAAGTGCTCGAGCGTTCTGTGTCATGCGGCTTCCTCCACAGGCCGCGCCTTTGAGTCATCCTCAGCCGCTGCCGCCGGGCCAGATCGATCGGACACATGGCGATCCGGCGCGAACGCCTGGCTGCGCAAGGCCTGGAGCTCTTTTTGAAGCGCCCGCAGCTCGCGCCCCAGCTCGGTGACCTCGATACTCAACTTGGTGAACTCGCCGTAACCGATCCCTTGTTGCAGACCCGTAACCCGCTGGATTTCGCCGGATCGACCCGAGTCCCTGGGCGGGCCGGCAGGTCTGGCGGCCGCAGTGGAGGCGGGCGAGGCATCTGGCGTGGTCTGAGCAGCCCCTGTAGAGCCGGGCAAGGCATCCGGCGTGGCCTCGGCGACGGACGCAGCAGCCGGCGCAACCTCTACCTCGGAGGCTGTTTCAGCAAGCGCGCGCGCCACAGGAGGTTCCACCACAACGGGCTGCGCTTCGGCCGGCGGCTCGGGCGCGCCCTTGCTCAGCAAACCGTCGAGGATGCGCTGCGTCTTTTCATAGGGGCTTTCTCGGACCGGCTTGGCCTCTGCTTCTGCCTCCTCTGCCCGATCGGCCGGTTCCGGAGCGGACGGCGCAGGTGCTGCCGCAGCCTGATCCGTTCCCACCTGGGATTTCTGCGCCTTTTCGGCTGCGCGGCGAGCATCTCGTTCCATGATCTCTTGGATGGCGCGCAGGTTCCGCTCGTATTCGTCGTCTTGAGCGTCGCCGTCCGGCGCGCCAGAGGACGCATCAGGCGCGGCTGGAGCAGGCTCTATGCCATCGTCGCCCGGTTGATCCGCGGCAGCCGGCGACAGACCGCGCTTGGCCAACAGGTCGTCGAGCACGCTCTGGGTCTTGGACAAGGCCTTGCCTTCGCTGCCGCCAGAGGGAGGGGCGACGCGGGTGACTTGTTCAGTTTCCTGTTCCGTGGCCAGCCTGGGGGGCGCGCTGGTGTCGAGCGCGCGGGCGCCGGAAGCCGCCGCAGCGTTCTTGGCATCCCCGGCAGCCAAAAAGCGCTCTGGGGTGATGGTCGCCTCGCGAACTGTGCTGCGCGCCTCGTCGATCGTCTGCGCGATGTCCTGGCGCGCGACGTCCAGCGAACCGGATATCTCGGCCTGGGCGGCGCGAATCTCGTCCCGGATGCCTTCGATCTCGCGGACTGCATCCTGGATCGCGGCGGCCTCTTCGGTCCACTGGGTCATAAAGACCTTGGAGGCCTGCGTAAGCTGGCTCAGCCAGCGCCCCACCCGGGCGCCCATTTCGGGCAGGCGCTCTGGCCCAAAGAAAAGAAGGGCAAACAGGGCAAGGATCAAGAACTCGCCCATCCCCAAATTGTCCAACATACCTGCATATCCTCCCGGCGCTGACCTGCGTCGCCGATCTGTACATCGTCAGCGTCAGCTCTTTCGACCCGCGCTGCTCAAGAAGGTTGTTTGCCGAGCAGCGTCCCCAGCACTCCATTGACAAACCGCTGCGAACTGTCGCTCCCAAAGACCTTGGCCAACTCGACCGCCTCATTGATCGCTACCTTGGGAGGTGTCCCCCCATCCACGACAAACTCGAACAGCGCGATGCGCAAAATGTTCCGATCAATGATCGCCATCTGGTCGATGGGCCATTCCGGGGCGTGGACGATGATCATCGCATCCAATCGCTCCTGGTGGTCCAGCACGCCGCGGACGACAAAGCGCGCAAACTCGGCGGCTTCAGAGGGCAGCTTGGCATCGTGCAAGCGACGCTGCAAGACCAGATCCACAGAGTGGTGGACTGCATCGATCTCGTAAAGCGCTTGCAGAGCTGCAATGCGCGCCTGCCGACGAATCTGCACGCTGCCCTCCCGTGCCCAGGGTTTCTTGGTAAAGAGACGCTAGGATTTGGCCGGAGGATAGTAGACGTCCTCAATGTGCACGTTGACGTCTTGAACCACCATGCCCAGCAGATCCTCAATCGATTGGGTGACCTCGGCCTGTATACGCCGGCCCAATTCGAGCATGTTGACATCGGGCTCGATTACGACATACAAGTCGACGCTGACCCGCTCGTCCTGCACGCGGGTCTGCACACCATCCCCTACGCTCGTATTGCCAAAAAAGCGGTTGACGTCGCGCGTCCAGGCGGTGCTCATCGAGTGCACGCCGGGGACATCTTCTGTGGCCAGTCGGACGATCGTGACCAGCACTTCTGGGGCGATGGTCACCGTGCCGGGGACGTTTTCACTCACCGCTACCTACTCCTTGCACCTCAGCCATGCGCCCACAACGCGTGCCCACGTGTGGGGCACGGGCGTTTGCGCGTGTCAAGCGCACGCCACACGCAAACCGTTCAGCGCAGCGATTTGCACCTCTGCCTGGCAGATGATGCGCTCGATCAGCTCTGCCACGGGGAGAATATCGTCGATCAAGCCGCAGATCTGTCCGGCCATGACAGAGCCGTAATCAATATCGCCCTCTTCTGCCGCCAGGCGGAGCTTGCCCGTGCCCAGGGCGATCAATTCGTCTTCTGTGACCTGGGCGCCCTGCTCCAGGCGGGCAAACTCGCGTCCCATGCGGTTTCTGATCGTGCGCACCGGGTGGCCGAGCGATGTGCCCGTGATCATGGTCGCACGATCGCCAGACTGGACGATCTTGTTCTTGTAATTGGCGTGCGCCGTACATTCGACCGTGCAAATAAAGCGCGTTCCCATTTGCACGCCAACCGCGCCGAGGGCCAGGGCTGCCGCCAGCCCGCGCCCGTCGGCGATGCCGCCGGCTGCGATGACCGGCACGTTCACCGCGTCGACCACCTGAGGGATCAAGGGCATCGTGGCCACGTCACCGATGTGCCCGCCCGACTCTTGTCCCTCGACGATCAGCCCATCCACTCCCTGGCGGGCCAGCCGCCGCGCCAGGGACACCGACGAAACCAGGGGCAAGATCTTGACGCCGGCGGCACGTAACAGGTCAAGATAGGGGCCTGGGCTCCCCGCGCCGGTCGTCATCACCGGCACGCGCTTTTGCACGCACAATTCCACAACCGCCCCCACGTGAGGCGAGAACAGCGGGATGTTGACCCCAAACGGACGATCGGTCCGCGTGCGCACCTCGTCGATTTGCGCGGCCACCCACTCTGGCGGGGCATTCCCCGCGCCGACGACCCCCAATCCCCCCGCCTGGGAAACGGCGGCAGCGAGTTGCGCCGTCGCAACCCAGGCCATCCCACCCTGGACGATCGGATGGTCAATGCCGATCAAGTCGCACAGCGCGGTGTGGATCATCCCTTCCCCTCTAAACAAATGGCCGCGCCCGCATGGCCCTGCCGGCACGGCCTGTAAGGCAAATCGTTTGACTGTTAAACAAGGCCCGGAAAGGACCCGGCCCGATGATTCATCGGGCACGACGCTTCATCGGGCACGACGAAGCATCGGGTTACGACTTGACTTCTATGACCTGGGTATTGCGATAGTACCCGCAAGCCCTGCAAACGTAATGCGGCAGTTTCTTTGCCTTGCACTGCGGACACTCGACAAGGGACTTGAGCCTGAGTGCGTGATGCGTACGGCGCCGGTCCCGCCGCGCCTTGGAAATTCTGCGTTTTGGTTGTGCGGTCACTCGATGTACTCCTGATCTGGTTGTGCGATTGGTCGCCAGCGTGCCATACTCTTGCCAGCGCGGTTGTTAATTATAGGCAAGAGTCGACGCTGTGTCAAGCCAGGGCCAGGGCACGCCAGGGCGCCCAAGATTCGGCCATACATGCGTACGCGACCTACGCACCATGTGCAACGCGCCAAAGGGCAGGT
>JAFGOG010000410.1 GCA_016926595.1 Anaerolineae bacterium | reverse complement strand
CGGGCTGTTGGTCCCAAACCAGTTGCCCTCAGCCGGCAGCGTGGTCGAGGCTAAGAAATACTCGATACCATAGTCCACGTTGCCGCACAGAACATTGGAGTGGACGATGGGAGCTGAATAGGGCTCGATGCAGGTCAGTCCGTTCTGGCCGTTGCCGCGCACGATGTTGTCGATGAGCTGGAAGGCCCCTTGGAACCGCGCCCGCACCCCATCGCCCCCATTGCCATAGATCTGATTGTCCCGCACCTGGTTGTTCCAGCCTGTGTCGAGGGACAGCCCGTCACCGCCGTTGTCGTGGACCTGGTTGGCCGTGATCGTGTTGTTGCCGCCGCCGTCGCCGATCGCGACGACAAAGCCGATGCCAAAGCCATTGTTTTCGTAGATCTGGTTGCCGGTAATGATATTGTCGAACGACTTGCGAAAGCGCAGGCCTAGCTCGTTGTCGTATGCCTGGTTATCGGCGATCGTCAGCCCATCCCCGTCTATCGTCATCGCCCCGCCGGGCGGCGGGGTAGTATCGCCGCCGTTGTGGCGAAAGACGCAGTGTTCGATGACGTGGCTGTCTGAATCGTCGGAATAGACGCCCGTGCCGGCGTACTCGATCAGGCAGTAGCGCAGGGTGTTGCTCAGCGAGTTGGCGCTGAACTCGATGCCGTCCCAAAAGCCGCGCGTTGAGGGCAGGGTCAGGGCCGTGAAGGTGATCGGCTGGGAAAAGGTCCCAGAGGCCACGAGCCGGCCAGAGCTGGTAGTGCTGCCGACCTCCAGCCCTGTGCCGGCGGTAAAGCTGATCGTGACCCCCGGTTCGATGGTCAGGATCGCACCCTGCCGGACGGTCACGGTGCCGGTGACGATGTAAGGGCTGTCGGCGAGCGCCCAGGTCGTCGGGACAGAGATCGGCCCGCCGACGTAGGTGGGCCCGGCTGCGGCCGCCGGCCAGGTCGCCGCCAGCAAGGCGGCCATCAACAGCAGCAATGGGATCAGCGCAAGCCAGATCGACCGCCAGCGACCGGGCTTTATCCCCTGAAGGGGCTCTCTCCGATCCGTATCAGCGGGGGTTGGCGTTTCCATTGTCCACCTCCTCATGGCGATGCAAGCAGCATAGATCGCCCGGCCGGAAGACCCGACAGGGTTGTTTTCATTATATACCGTCCCTTGAAAGCAGGATAGCCTCTTTCAAGGGGATGTCGAGGAGTATTTTTCCCGCCCCTGGGGTGTAGACCCTATAGCACAAGCCGCATGAGCGAAAAACCTGGCAGCTCTCGATCCGCCGGAGGGCCTGCCAGGGTTGCGTCAAATTCCAAATAGCTTGTGGTTCTGATCAAGTAGTGGAAGCGCGGACCGCCTCCGCTACGCAGCTCAGCAGCACGGCGTCCTGCTCCGGCAGGACGGTGCGCGGGTCCAGCGCCAGGCGGCCATCCTGGATACGGGCGATCACCGGCGGCTCGCCGGCCCTGAGACGGGCGGCGACGGCGTCGGGCGACCCGGCGACCAGGGCCACCAGGCGGGTAGGCAGGGTCTCGCCGGGCAGGCTACCCCCGCCGACTGTCGAGAAGCCGGGCACGACCTGGGCCTCGATCCCCAGCCCCTTGAGCTTGCGGACCCAGGCCCCGGCCCGCCTGCCGAGGCCCGCCTCGTCGAGGCCGATCATGCGCCACACCGGCACCTTGGCCCCCGCCTCGCCCAGCAGGTAATGGCGCAGCGTGACCTGCAGCCCGGCCAAGGTTGTCTTGTCGACGCGCAGGGCGCGGGTGAGGGGGAACCTCTTGAGCCGGGCGACCAGGTCGGCCCGGCCCAGGATGACGCCGGCCTGCGGCCCGCCCAGCAGCTTGTCGCCGCTGCAGGTCACCAGCGAAGCGGCGGCGACGACGCTTTCCTGGATCGTCGGCTCGTGGGTCAGGCCATAGGGCGCCGTGTCGAGCAGCGTGCCGCTGCCCAGGTCGTCGAAAAGATACAGCCCGCGTTGCGCCGCCAGGGCGACCAGCTCCGCCAGGGACGACTCGTGGGCAAAACCGATCATCCGAAAATTGCTGTGGTGGACGCGCATCAGGGCGACCGTCTCGGCGCTGATGGCCGCCTCATAGTCGCCGGCGTAGGTACGGTTGGTGGTGCCAACCTCCACCAGGCGGGCGCCGCTTTGGGCCATCACGTCGGGGATGCGAAAGCCGCCGCCGATCTCGACCAACTGCCCGCGGGAGATGATCACCTCCCGGCCTTGGGCCAGGGCCGTCAGGACCAGCAGCACGGCGGCCGCATTGTTGTTGACCACCAGGGCCGCCTCGGCGCCGGTCAGGCGGCAGAGGAGCTGCTCGGCGTGAGCGTAGCGCGAGCCCCGCTCGCCGGCCTCCAGGTCGTACTCCAGGTTGGAGTAGCCGGCGGCCACCGCGTCCATGGCCGCCCGGGCCTCGGCGCTGAGGGGCGCCCGGCCGAGGTTGGTGTGGACGATCACACCGGTGGCGTTGACGACCGGGTGGAGTGTGGGCCGCAGGTTGGCCGCCAGCCGGGCATTTGTCGCCGACGCCAGCGCCCCCGGCGGCGGCGCGGCCTCGCCGCTGCGGATCGCCTGGCGCGCCGCGTCGAGCGCCTCGCGGGCGGCGGCCACGGTCAGATCGTGGCCCCACCGCTCCGCCAGGGCGGCGACCGCCCCGTCCTGGAGCAGCCGATCCACGCTGGGCAGCTTTCTCAACTCGTCCTCGATCCCCATGGAGCACCCCTTTACGATTCAGCTTTCAACCGCACGATCACAAACTCGACGGCGACAAAGATCAGGGCGATGACCAGGGCAAAGCCCAGGTTAAAGACACGGTGCACCTGCAGCCAGGCCCAGGCGGTCAGGCACAGCCCGCCCCAGGCGCTGTGGCGCACAAAGCGCCACGGATCGCGGCCAGCCGCCTCGGGCGCCAGGCGCCGGTTCAGATAGGCCGCCGGCGGGGCCAGGGTGGCGGTCAGCGCCAGGAAAAGCAGGGCAAAAAAGAGCGGCATGGCGCCGGCCTGATCGGGGCCAACCTTGCCGGTCAGCTCATACAACCCCCACCAGCCCACCGCGGCCAGCAGGACCGCCGCCAGGGAAATGAGTGTGCGCCGCATCCGCCGTTCCTCCGGCGCCTATTATAGCGCAAAACGGCGCTGCTGACCAGACGATACTCGCCCTTTGCTGGACGAAACTCTAATCATTTTCTTGTCGATCTCTTGCCAAAACCTAATCGTGGCCTGGTATACTATATATTCGGAAATACAATCGAAAGGGAGGTCGAATCACATGCTCAAGTTTGATCGCAGAGATCATCTCCGCCCGGCCATGCCAGCCATGAGGACAATTCTGATTATCCTTGTTCTTATCGCAAGCCAGGCATTGGCCGGAGCGCCGGCCGTTTTGGCCGTCGATCCCGATTCATCCTACAGCCCGGCCGGCGTCCAGCCGGGCAGCGACAGCGCGGCTGCCCCGCAGCAGGCTCTTCCCGACAACGGCAGGCCCGAGTCCGGCGCCCTGCTGCAGGACCGTTTCGGAGTGACGCTGGGGCTGCTGGCTCCCTGGGGCGGCGGCAGCTACAGGTCGTTCAACCCAAGCACCTTTGCCCCTACCCTGAATACTGAAACTGCCGACTGGATAGAGGCAGACTGGTACGGCAACTGGAGCGCCGGCAGCTTTAACCACACCACGATCCGCGGCAGCTATCCCTCCGGCGGCGAGTGGTACGACGTCGAGGCGATCTATTTCGACAACGACGCCACCAACTTTTACATCGCCATCGTTTCCTCGACGCCGCACCTTCACGACTGGGGAGGAGGCCACGTCGGCGTCGGGATCTATGAAACGCGGAACGACTATAATGTCTGGATAAGGCCGGGCGACATATCACTCAACCTGGTGCTGGGCGCGCCGCGCCAGGAACGGAACGGCACGACCTGGCACTATAACCTGGGCATAGACATCACCCACGACGACCGGGACACGCTCGGCAACACGGTGCAGATGCACGACGCCGACCTGGGCGCGGCGTTGTACCGCACGGCCTATGATCTGGGCGGCAGCGACGTGAAAAACTCCGCCACCAGCGACTGGTACACCAGCGGTCCCGGCTATAACGTCACGGCCTATTGGGAGCACACCAACTTTGATCCCCTTTACTCGGGACGGCCCGCTCCCGAATACCTGGGCGAGACGACGACCGCCTATTACGAATACAGCTTTGGCGGCCTGTTGGAGAACAACGCCCCGACCTACGTGTACGAGGTGACCGTGCCTCGCGCCCTGTTGGGCAGCGACAACCCCGATCCAGGCGACACGGTGGGAATCCAGTTCGTCAGCGGCTGCCGCAACGACGGGGACAGCAACGTGGCCATCGTCGAGCTGACCGCCGACGTGGACGACATCGAGACGGGCGACGCTCCCGACAGCACCAACCACGCCGGAATCGGGATGTCCAACCACACGGGCGAAGGCCCGGGCAGCGCCCACTATCCCACCGTGGCCGACACGACGCCGGCCGGCGGCGGTGGGCCGGCCGGCATGTGCCACGCCGTCACTTCCAGCGGGCTGCGGCTTGGCGCCACGGTCAGCGCCGAAAGCGACGCCGACCAACTGACCGACGAAGACGGCGTGACCAACCTCGATCCGACGAGCGATATACCCGATCGCGACAGCGACGACGGCCTGACCTTCCCGCTGTATTGGATCGACGGCACACCCGCCCTTATAACCTATACGGTGACCGCTCCGGCGTCTGCGGCGGCCGGCGACCGCTATGTCAACATCTGGGTGGACTGGAACCGCGACGGCGACTGGGCCGACGATGCGGCCGCCTGTGTCCACGGCACGCGCGACGAGCATGTGCTGGTCAACCAGGTGGTCAACGTGCCCGGCCAGGTCGCGCCGGGGACCACGGCCGCCTTCCCGGTGCAGGTCAACCCCTGCCAGCCTATCCTGATGGACCGCGCCTGGGTGCGCATCACCCTGTCCGACACGCCGATCTCTGATGCGAACGACGACGGGCGCGGCCCAGGGTACTGCTTTGCCGAAGGCGAGACGGAGGACTATTTGTACGATCCGACCCTCGAGTTTGGCGACGCGCCAGACAGCACCAACAACGACGGCCAACCGATGACGGCCTATAGCCTGCCAGGCGGCGCCGTATGGGCCAACTTTCCCACCGTCGCCAACCCCGCCGTGAGCGGCTTCCCCGGCCCGTGCCACATCCAGCAGATGGGCGTCACGCCGATCCTGGGCAGCGCGGTCACCGTCGAAAACACCGACGCCGATCGGATGGCAGACGCCGATCCGCTGTTCAACATCCTGCCGCTCGTCGACGACCCGGACAATGACGGCGCCGACGACGGCCTGATCCTGCCGGTGAGCTGGCAGGACGGCACGCCGCTGGATATCCAATATGTCGTGACCATGCCGGACGGCGGCGCCGCCGTCCCGTGGTACGTGAACGTCTGGTTCGATTGGAACCGGGACGGCGACTGGGATGACAACGCCGTGACCTGCCGCAACGCCCACACCGAAGACGAGCGGGTGGTAGCCAACCAGGCGGTCACGGTAGCGCCCGGAAGCTCGCAAGAGTTCACCGCGCCGATCAACCCCTGCAACCCCGGCGCCGACAATGCCTTTGTCTGGATCCGGATCACCCTGTCGAACGCGCCGCTCGCACACAGCGACGGCAGCGGCCCCGGCGTGTGCATGTACGGCGGCGAAACCGAAGACTATTACAGGCAATTCGAGCCCACCGCCGTCGACCTCAAGTCGTTCACCGCCACACCGCAGGCTTGGACCGGGACCATCTTGCTTGAATGGGAGACGGTCAGCGAAGTGGACAATCTCGGCTTTGACCTGTACCGGGCCGAGTCGCCTGGCGGCCGGCAGATCAAGCTCAACGACAGCCTGATCCCCAGCCAGGGACCCGGCAGCCCGATGGGTTATGTCTATAGCTTTGTGGACCGCACAGCCCGCCCCGGCCGGACCTATTACTATTGGCTGGAGGCCTTGGACATCTACGGCCAGACGGAGCGCTATGGACCGGTATCGGCCCTGATTCCGCTGCAGATCGGCCTGCCCAAGGGCAGGCCATAGAATAGCTGCCTTCCCGCGGGCCCGAAAACCCGCGGGAGGGTTGTCCCCTCCCACAGGCCCGGTTTCGCCACGAAACCGGGCCTGTGCGATCGGGCGACCGGCCGGGCAGAGAGGCGCTGCACAGCATTCCTGCCAAACTTGCTTTACAGGAGCAGTATGCTATAATGGTCAAGACAACCGGAGGAGTGACCGCGCCCCTTCGGCCAACCGGCGATTGGAAATGGCATGGCGATCAAGATCCTGGTCATAGACGATGCCCCAGAACTGACACACCTGCTCAAAATGGCCCTGTCCAGGGAAGGCTACCAGGTAGAGGCGGCCGGCGATGGCCTGGAAGGGCTGCGCAAGGCG
>JAFGOG010000409.1 GCA_016926595.1 Anaerolineae bacterium | reverse complement strand
GATCCTGATGCAGTTTGTGCGCCCAGAGCACGTCCAGTACATCCTGGTCAAGAACAAGGACAACTATGTCAAAGGGCTGAGCCACGATACGTTGCGAATTCCGCTGGGAACCGGCATTCTGACCGCCGAAGGGGATCTCTGGCGGCGGCAACGGCAGCTCATGTCGCCAACGTACACACCCCGTGCAGTGACGCGTTATTCGGACATCATGCTCGATGCCACGGACAGGATGCTGGCTCGCTGGCGAGAGATTCCGGCCGGCAGCCCGGTGGCCATCAACCTGGAGATGATGCGGTTGACCATGAGCGTCATCTCCCGGTCAATCTTTACCGTGGACATTGGGGAGGATTTTGCCGAAGCGGGTCAGGCCTTGACTCAGATCCTGGACTTTGCCAGCCAACGGTCCGTTTCGCTGGTCACGGTGCCCCTATCGGTTCCCACGCCCGGCAATCGGCGGTTGAACCGGGCCTTGGCGACTATTGACGAGTTCCTGTACGGCATCATCGCTGATCGTCGCCAGAAACCGCCTGGTGACGACCTGTTGTCACTGCTGATGGGGATGCGCGACGAGGAGACGGGCCAGGGCATGAGCGAAAAGCAGTTGCGGGATGAGGCGCTGATCACCTTTTTCGCAGGGCACGAGACCACGGCCCAGTTGTTGACCTGGGTCTGGTACCTGTTTTCCGAGCACCCGGCAGCTGAAGAGCGGTTTCACGCCGAACTGGAGGAAAAACTTGGGGGACGCACCCCGCGGGCGGACGATGTGGAGGGACTTGGCTACTTGCGCATGGTCATGGATGAAACCCTACGCCTCTACTCACCGGTGGCCATCATGGCCCGCGACGCGCTGGAGGACGACGAGGTAGGCGGGTATGAGGTTCCTGCGGGCACCATCGTGACCCTGTCGCCCTATATGACTCACCGGCATCCCGAGTTCTGGGAGCGACCCTTGGAATTCTACCCCGACCACTTTGCGCCCGAACAGGTCGAGACCCGGCCTCGCTACGCATATTACCCCTTTGGTGCTGGACAAAGGACCTGCCTGGGCAAACATTTCGCCATCCTGGAAGGTGCCCTCGTGCTGGCTGAGGTTGGGCAGCGCTACCGGCCCAGGTTGGTGTCAGGCCAGGAGATCAAGCCCCACTGGTCAGGTACACTGCGACCCGACAGGGCCATTATGATGGTGCTGGAAGAGCGGTGACGGGAGCCGGGTCTTGACGGGACTGTACACAAGCGAGAGTCCCGTCAGTATCCCGGCCCGGTCTTGGGGTGCGTGTGGTTGGCTTGCGCAGGGAGAAGTACATACAGCCACGCCTTTCTGCTCATGGCTACCACCAACACCCACTTTGCCCAGAATTCCAGGAGTGGGTATCATGAATGGGGCTCGGTTTAGTGGAACTCGAGATCATGAAGAGTTGCATACCCGACCCCACGCACAGCATGCTGAAGCTTTGCGGGCAAGAGGTCAACCTATTCAAGCTGGGGCGGATGCCGGCGTAGGTGCTCATTGACAAGGCCGGGGTTGCTCGCTTTGTTCACTATGGACACAGCATGAGCGACATCCCCAAGAATGAAGAGATCCTGGCCCTGGGTGATGAAATCAACACCCGAACCGATGCGGGAGCTTGAGCGCGATCTCTCGTTCATTCCCAGCGAGCCAGATGTGAGCCGGTCATGGACAAACGGATTTCCGATTGGCTGCGCCGGGTGTCGACGGGGTGGGTAGCCCTGGCAGCGCTGCTTATCTTTCTCCTCTTCACCGCCCTGGTGCTGCCCCAACAAGCCACCAAGGCCGAGCAAGAGACTGCCAGCGATGATTCGCCGGACACCTCGTTCTTCTATTCCCCAGGCGATCTGTACCAGATGGCCGAATCGTATGGTGAGTTGGGACGGCAGGCCTATGTCCGGGCGCGGTTCACCTTTGACCTGGCCTGGCCACTGGTGTACACGCTCTTTCTCGCCACGGCGATCACTTGGGTCTTTGGTCGGGCGTTCGCACCGGATAGTCGCTGGCAGCGCGCCAACCTGGCCCCGCTGTTGGGCGCCATCTTTGACTATCTGGAGAATCTGTCTACGTCGCTGGTCATGCTGCGCTACCCGGCCCAGACGGCGGTGGTGGACCTGCTGGCGCCCGTATTCACGGCGCTCAAGTGGGGCTTTCTCGGAGCGAGTTTTCTCCTGCTGACCGCAGGAATCGTGGTGGCAGTCTGGCACTGGATCAGACGGAAGGCCCGGGCCTGAAGGTCAGTCTTGGGGGAAGGGCGGCACAGGCAAAAGCATGCACCCGCAAAAGCGAACGCTGGTGTGGATTATGCTGTTGGGCGGCGCGGGCCGTACTGCAGGGGATCAAAAAAGACCGGGAAGCGATCTACACCTCTTGGATCTTGCCGCATGCTGCTGGTCCACCATCTCTTGCCCTTCACCCGGGGCTGGTACCAGACGCTCGACGGCAGGGTCCCGCGACGGCACTCGACGACTCGGGACAAAGAGGAGTCAGTGCATGAGTGAGGGGTGGGCCAATCCCCGGCTGAGCCGCAACGTGCTTGGCCTTCGCTACCTGGACGAGGAGGAGCGAATCGCGGTTCTCCGCTGGGCTCGCTCCTTCCTGGATGTATTTGCCTATCGTGAGAGGGAACGACCATGCAATTCCCAAACGTGAGCGGTTCGAACCTGCAACGCCAAGACCTCACCCTGCCGCAGGATTTTCAGGGCGAGCGCAACCTGGTCTTTGTTGCTTTTGAACAGTGGCAGCAGACCCAGGTCGACACCTGGATCCCTT
>JAFGOG010000408.1 GCA_016926595.1 Anaerolineae bacterium | reverse complement strand
TGCTCCGCTGGGGAGAGCGGGACGAGCAGATCAGGCAGTGGCTCAGGGAGTGGGAGCTGGAAGCGCTGCCTCTGCCCTCCGAAAGGGTGAGAACGGCGGAGCTGTGGGCCAGGGAGCGGGGCGAGTCGTCGATCGTCGAACAGGGGGTGCGGCGATTGGGGCTGGATTTCAACCCTTTCGGTCCGGAAAAGGCCGAACAGGACCCCAGGCTGCCAGACCTGTTCTACCGTTTGTCGCCGGTGTGGGAAGAGGTGACTGCGCCACAGCCCAGCATCTTGATCGCTCCTCCCACTTGTGGCCGGAGCGCGCTGATATGGATGATCCGCTATGAGAGCGGCCTGATCGGTTCCTCAGTGGAGGGTGTGTTTCCGGTTTTTGTGCCTCTGTTTTCTTGTGCGTCTCCCCAGGAGCTGGGGCAAACCCTGCGAGCATCGATCGCTGCAGCTTTGGGCCAGGCCCTGGCTCGCGATCCCTACGGCCTGCTGGGCCTGACCGAAGCCGAGCAGCGGGGCCTGTCCGAGCTTTTGCTCAGCTCCGCAGGCGGGCTGACTCCTTTGTTGCGGCAGCTACAGGTGGCAGGCCTGTCGCCAGACGATCCTGACGGACAGCTCTTGCAGGAGACGCTGACCGTTACCGCACGCTCGCGTGAAACATGGGGCGGAGAGATGAGCTGGGATATTCCCCGCTTCCACCCCTATGGCATGAAGCACACATTCTTGTTGGTGGAAGTCACTTGCGCCGATAGGGGTGTGATCAACGTGGTGCTGGAGTCAATCTTTGAGCGGTGGTTGCCTTCTTTGGCTCCTCGCCAGGTGGTGCCCAAGGTGTTTGTGCCGGCCGAACCTGACGACTGTCCGATCACGCCCGTGCCAATCGTGTGGGACGATATCGCGCTGAACGGTCTGCTTCGCCATCGCCTGCAACGAGCCGGGCTGATGCTGCCTGCCGGTCAGCCGGCGTTGGAGGGATGGGTTGAGGAGCTGGAAGAGCCGGACAAGGCGCTGATCCAAGGTGCGAAGGGCAGCCCGGCCCGCCTGGTCAGGCTGGGTAACAGGTTAATCCGGCGGATTGCCGAACCGGAACCACTGACAGCAGGCGAATTCCTGGAAATCGCATCAGTCCTCTGGAAAAGATCCAGGTCGGGTGCAAGAAATGGCAGGTGATCCCGTTGCAGCCGACTATCGGACCTCGCTCTTTGTGACCCCGGATGGGGTATATGAGTGGCTAATATCGAAGGCGGATCTCTGGAAGGCGCATCGATGGGACGGAGTCGCACCAGCCGACCAGGTGCTGTTCCTTGCCGGTGAGCGAGGTGTCGGCAAGACGTGGTTGCTTCGGCATTTGGCGAAGGACGATACGCAGGTGTCGCCCCTGGCTGCATACCTGGATCTGGCGGAGCGGGTTCGATTCTCATGGCCGGAGCAGTACGTGGAAGTGATGGAAGAAAGGGTGCAGCAACAGCTTGGAAGCGAGGGCGCGATCCTTCTGCTCGATGCGGTTCCTCCCCAAATAGACGAGAAGCTGAGATTCCTGGAAGACGCTGTCCTGCGGCCATACGCGGCACAGCGCCGTTCTCTGGTGATCATGGCCTTGGTGCATCCTTCCCAGGTCTGCTGGCGCACTCCTGCCTTCCAGGTAGGGGAACGATGGCTATTTGCCCCCTTTGAGGTTGGACAAACACGCAAGCAGTTGCAACGACTGGAGAAGGCAGGCCTGATCACAGAACAGGTCAAGGTTTCAGTTGTTCAGGAGTCGAGCGGCGGCCTTCCACTTCTCAACTATTTGCTGGTGACGCGGGAAAGGGAGGCGGCCTTTGAGGCGCTGCTAGAGCATTCGTTTTCGCGTGTGCCTGTGGATGAACGGGAGCGAGTACGTAACTACCTGGAAGCTGTGTGCCTCCTGGATGTCCTCGAGCACGCTCCCGTCCGCAAGATGATGGAGATCTATCGCAGCCACAGGCCCGATGCCATGGAGTACCCTGCTCATGCTAGTGGTGTCCTCAACCTTTTGCGGAAGCATTGGCTGAGCCAATCGGCGTTTGATTCCCCTGGACGCATGGTTTTGGTTGGCAGCGTACGCCGTGCTGCGATAGAGCTGCTAAAAGCACGCGACGCCGAGCTGTACGCCAAGTTGGAGGAAGCTGCTCGGATTCCTAGCGGAGGCAAGCATGAATCTCATTGAATTCACCGGTGCGCGTCGTATCCCCCTGATCGGGCGCCAGGATCTGCTCAAAGAAACAGAATGGTACATCGGCCGCGGAGGGTTCCACCTGCTGTATTTCGAAGGAGAGGGCGGCATTGGCAAGACGGCGCTGTTGGGGGCCATTCTGGAACAGAGCCAGCGGGGAGGCGGAGCCGACAGGCTGGCCGGATGTCGCGTGGCCAAAGAGGTCATTGACCTGTATCATGTGGACGTCCACACGGCTGAGGGGCTGATCCGGAGGATCATACAGGTATTGGGTGAATGGTCTTTCGGGCAAAGCCAAGAGACCCTGTCAACCCTGGAACGGGCGCGGGCGGCAGGCGATATGGACACGGCCAGTGAGCAGGCCAAGAGACTGGGCGCGATCTTTCACGACGAATTCAAGGCCCTGACAGAGGACGGAGTCGTGCTTGCCTTTGACACGCTGGAGGTGTTGGAGTATGAGCGCGATCCCTTTCAGGAGTCTCTGAATGGGGACATGCCAATTCCGAGCGCCGGTGAGTGGCTGCTGAAATACTTTTTTTCCGTGCTTCGTGGAAACATTGTCGTACTCCTGGCCGGGCGCCCAGGCCGGCTCAAGCAACGACTAGAGGCTGCACGCGAACAGAACCCTTATCTCCTGCTTCAACACACCCTGTTAGGAGCCCTTTCGGAAGAAGAGACTAGGGATTATCTCAAGACGGTTGCCCAAGCAGAAGGGAATCAAGGGGACGGGGATGCCGCTGCGCGGTTATGGGCCTTTGGCGAGGAGCGAAGCGACGTCGTCCATCTTTTGACTGGGGGAAGGCCGATCTTGTTGGCGCTGGTGTCAGACATGGTGGGGCATGGTTGGATGCTGCCGCCAGCCTTTGGTCACACACTCGACGAGCTCCAACAACGGAGCATTGAGGCGTGGCGGCGGGAGATGGAGCAAGCGTTGGTCGTCCGCATTCAGGAGAGTCCCACCCCAATCGGCGACACAATTCGGGCTTTGGCCTGGCTGCGCAAGGGGGCTACACCCGAGCTGTTGGCGCGGGTCATGGATCTCAAAACCTCCGGGGGGGCATGGGACGTGTATACGGCGACCGGGTACCTGGATCAGGTGGCCCAACTGGCGCTGGTCAAAGTTCGGCCTGGCGATCGCCGCGTTTTCCTCCACGACGAAATGTACGCCCTGCTGGAGAAGCATATCCTGCTAAAGTACAGCGACGAGCAAAAGGGATGTGTCTATGACTCAATCCGAGAGTATTACCGGAACCTGACGCGCGACCTGAAGCGGCGGATCGAGCAGCTCGTTCCTGTGGCTGTGTCGCTCCATGCCCGTCTGCGGCAGGCGTTTGTAGAGGAGATGCACTATCGCCTGCGCCACAGCCCGCCGATGGGCTTTGCTATGTACTTTTGGCTGGCCGAGGAAGCGCTTGGCGCACGCGACACCGAGATGGATATGCTGCTGCGTACCGAATTTCTCCGAACCATAGGCTTGTTGAAATCAAGCGACGTTTTCGCCGGCTTTGTCCCGTTGGAAGCAGAGGTGGACACGGCTGTGCGGTGGGGGATGCGGGCGCTTTTCCTACGAGGCGATCCTGATGAAGCCCTGAGCATTTTTGACGAGGTCCGCAGGAAATGGGGTAAGGAGGCGGGGACGTTGGGACTGGCCTGGACGCACGCGCAGCTCTATCGGGCCGTGGCCAAAATCAAACGAGCACGCGGTAAAGATTGGCTGGAAGCCAGGCCGCTGCTGGCCACCGTCGAGGAAAAGGCGGACGAGATTTTGCGAACGCTACCCGAAAACCAAGTCATCAAGGGTCGCCGCTGGCAGGCCAGGGTGTTGAAAGGTCTGGCTCTCAACTATGAGGGATACCTGGATCGGCAGCAAGGCCGACATCTCGAGGCAGTAGAGCACTACCAGGGATCGGCCATGCTGCAGCGACGCCTGGAGATGGCCGGTCTGGTGCTGACGCTGACCAACCTGGCCTATGCGATGGCGTTGACAGGGCAGTGCACGCATGCCCGTCTGCTTGCCGAAGAAGGGGAGCGCTTGGCGCAGCGCAGCAGCCAGGAATATATGCTGGCTCTCACCCTGAACGTTCGGGCGTTGGTGGAGCTGTACGACGATCATCATCGGACCGCACTGAGCTATACCGACCGGGCTCTGGAGGCGGCCTCGGAATTGCCCACTTTTCGCGCGCAGGGGTTGATCTATCTCACCCGGGCGAAAGCGCACCGTTACCTGTGGGACTCGCTCACCGAGGCGGAACGTCAGCGGGAACCCGGAACCTTTGACGAGATGTTGAAAGAGGCAACCCAAGCCGCGAACCTATTGCGCAACAGCCCTGTCGATCGGGTGGATGCCCTGCTTGAGCGGGGATGTGTCTATCGGGAGATGGCGCGCGCGCGTTACCAACAGGGCAGAAGTAAAGAGACAAAAGAGCTGATTGGTAAAAGCCGAAGGGATTTGGAGAGGGCTACAACTCTGGCTGGCGCCATTGGCCTGGTGGGCCAGCAGGCGCTGGCCTTGACCAATTTGGGCTGGCTTTGGTATTACGTGGGCCAGGCAGAGGAGGTGCCCGATCTTCTCGAGCAGGTAAAACTGCTGCTGCCGGAGGAGTATCTTTTTCCTGCCAAGGGATCTATACCCCCCATGGCGCAGGATGAGAGCAAGAGCGAAGCAACGCTGCCTTATTGGAGCACGTTGGGCAAAGTGGAGATGCTCAAGGCCTACCTCGCCCTGGATCAGGTGCTGGCTGCCTCAGACAGACGGGAGCGCGAATCGGCTCTGCGGACTGCGGTGAGGCATATCAGCCTATCGCTTGCCTACGACGAGCTGGTGGCGGACGAGTATTTCGATCTGACAAGGGCCGAGGAAGGCCTGCACAAACGGACCCTTCACGACAACCTGAGTATCAGAATGCTGCACAAGTACGCACGGCAAGCGGCCGAAGAACAGGGCCTGAAGCGCCCTACGCGCTACCAGCAGTTTCTAAACCGGATGTTCGGGCCGCCGGATCTGTGGGTCTAGGCAGGAGGGAGTGGAAAGGCAGAGAGGCAAAGGGACCGGGGAGCAGAGGGGAGTCGAGCGGTCTAGGACCATGGGGTAGCATTCTAATCCTCGAGATACACCCGCTAGAGGATTGGCTTAGACTGGTAGAAATGGTATAATAACGCTAGTCTGACCAACAGAGGGTGACATGCAGTTTGACGCAGCTAGAAACCGATTGGTACTCTATCCTTCCATGTCCGATCTGCGCCTCGGCCAATGTGATTGTGACTGCGCCTGCGACCTGAGCGTGGACCAGGTCTCGCCGCCCCAACAGCCGATGGTGATCAGATCGCAGGCTGCGTCCCTGTCGCTGGACTGCGATTGCGCCTGCGCCCTTGACGGATCCGTTGTCCTGGCTGGGTCAGGGCGAGGGTTGGCAGAGACATCCGGCGCTGCGTGGGATTGTGACTGCGCCTGCGCCGTCGACTTGGCTCATAGGCCGGCAGTGCGGTCGGTGGCCAGCCGGTGGATCAAAGAGCCGCAAATCGTGTCGATGCCCCTGGATAATGGATGGCAGGCGTGTTTTAATCCGGCCGGGCCGGTTGGGGTGTCTGCCTTGAATGCGGAAGCCGGCCAGGTTCTGGCCGCTTTCGATTCGCCGGTCACACTCCGAGGAGCTGTTGGCCGTTTGGCCGGGATGCCGGTGGTCACGGCCCTGGATGCGGCGCAAGAGTTGATTCAGATTGGGTTGCTGCGCCCGCTTGAGGATAAGAGTCGCCATGCCGCCAGCGGCATGCGACACGCAAAGCATGCAGCGCAGGTAGCCCCGTCCCTGCGTACAGTGGCCGCCCGCTCGTCAACCCTGTCCGCCTGGCTGCACGTCATTGAGGCCTGCAATCTCCGGTGCCCCTATTGCTACGTCCACAAGCAGCCGCGAGCGATGACGTGGGAGGTGGGGCGCCATACGATCGACCGGCTGGTGGAGATAGCCAACCGCCATGGATATAGCACGCTCAAGCTCAAGTATGCAGGGGGCGAGCCCACGCTCAACTTTTCGCTGATCGAGGCGTTGCATGCCTGTGCTGCGCATAGGACGGCGGATGTGGGTCTGACGCTGGAGGAGGTCATCCTGACCAATGGGGTGGGGGTGACCGACGCGATGCTCGATTTCATCAGCCGGGCGAGGATGCGGCTGATGGTTTCCCTGGACGGGGGGCTGGAAACTCACGACCGGCTGCGGGCCAGGCCTGATGGGGGGAGCACGTATGCGGCCGTGACCGACACGGTGGAACGGGCAATGGGACGAGGGCTGAGGCCCAACATCTCGATCACGGTCACGTCGCTCAATCTGGAGGGCGCTGGCGAGGCGGTGGCTTTTGCCCTGGAACGGGCGCTGCCATTCAACATCAATTTCTACCGCGAGTGTGCCCCAGACAGGAGCCCGGCAGCCCGCGGCCCATTGAGCCCCAGCCCAGCCCAATTGCTGGAGGCGATGCGGGGCATCTTGGCCGTCATCCGGGCTTATCCGACCTATCCGCTGCCGCTAACGGCCATTCTGGATCGCACCCGGCTGGACATCCCCCACAGTTATGCATGCTCGGCAGGGCGGGATTATCTGGTGGTGGGCACGGCCGGGCAGGTATCAGCGTGTCAGATGCTGCTGGAAGAGCCGTGGTCGACGCTGGTGAATGAGGATCCACTGTGTGCGGTGCGGCGCAGAGGGGAGGAGCTATTCAAGGCAGTGGACAATGATCCCGAATGCGGCGCGTGTACATGGAGGACAGCGTGCAGCGGGGGGTGTCCGCTGCTGCGCAAGAGCGTGCTGCACGGGGATTACTGCCAGGTGTACCGGGCGCTGCTCCCGGAGCTGGTGCAGTTGGAGGCGCGGCGGCTGATTGGACAGATTGGCGAATCGGCGGATGAGAGGGCGGGTCGTCTTTAGTGAATAGGGCGTTGGTGATTCAGAGCGGAATGGTTGGCCTCGGCCGCCATCCTGTGGGGACGCTCCGTTGTGGGCGCCCTTCTTTTCAAGTTGATGGAGAGCAGTTTGCCGCCGAGACAGCGACAAACATCTCACCGCGTTTCAAGACGGTGTACTGCGCTTTTGCTACGCCCTTTGGCGGTAGAGCATCTGGTCGACGGAGGCGGCCATGGCGTCGACGTCGAGGCCGCCGCCCAGGAAGGCGTTGATCTGCTCGGCATGCTCGCGGGGGTTGGCGATCACCTGGTTGTAGGTGACATACAGCACGTCGATGTTGGGCTGTTTGGCCAGCCAGGATTCGACCTGCTGTAGGTGGCGGCGGTAGAGGTCGGCCATTTTGTCGTCGGCGACGGTGTCGGTGGGCTCGTTGCGGCGGATCAGCATCTGGCGCTGGGAGGCCAAGACCTCTTCGATCTTGCGCCGCATAAAGACAATCTTGTAGTGATAGTCTGCCGGCAGGTGCTTGAGCAGGGCGGAGATCAGCTTGACGACCTTGCCCTGGGCATGATCGACCCAGGTGGGGTCCTGTTCGATCTGCTTGACCTGCTCGAATTCATAATAGCCTTTGGGGTTGTCGTCGTCAGCGGTGCGGATGTTGTCGGTCAGGAGCGGCAGGCCGCCGGCCTGGAGCATGTTCATCATCATCGATGTGCCCGAGCGGGGCAGGCCGGACACGATTGTTACGGTTCTTTCCACGGTTATGGTTCCTCCATCCAGGGTGATTCACCCCTGGTGTGAAATATCCTCACCCCAACCCTCTCCCTCGTGGGGAAAGAGGGTCGGACAGGGGGATTGTACCACAAATAGGAGCAAACGCAACTTGAATGTGCTATTGCTCCAGGATGTCTATGCATACCGATGGCCGGTTTGCCAGGCTGGAAGCGCCGGGAATTGACTGGACGCCCCCTGGCTGCCCACTATGGCCTGCGGACCGACGCCAGGTCCAGCAGTTTCTGCTGGGCCGTCGGCGATAGGCCCAGGTTCTGTATGTCGGCCTGGAGCGCGGCGAGGGTGCCATAGCCCCCAAGGTAACCGTTGACGCGCGCGGCGGCCGTCGAGTCGACAAACTCGTCATCCTGTGGATAGATGGCGCGGAACTCGCGCAGCAGGGCCGGAACCTGTTGGAGCTGATACTTTTGGTGGTAGGTCTCGGCCAGGTAGAACTTGGCCAGGGGCGAGATCTCGGTATAGATCGTCCTTCCCCGGCGCGCGGCTTCGCGGTCCCGACTCGCTTCCGCCAGCCGTTTTTGCTCCTGGTTGTGGTAGAAAATGATGGACGCATACTGCCTCGCCCAGGGCCGGGCGGTGGGGTTGTGACTGCTCCAAAACAGGTCCAGCAATTCCTGGTAGGAAATCTGGGCTGGGTCATAGTCGATCTGGATCGTCTCGCTGTGATCGCCCAGGTTGCGATAGGTAGGGTCGGCCTTGCTTCCGCCCGCGTATCCCACTCGGGTGCGGATGACGCCAGGGAGACTCCCGAACTGGGAGTCAGGTCCCCAGAATCAGCCCAGGGCAAAGGTCGCCGTTTCAGTCTTGGCCGGTGCGGCCGCATCCAGCGGTGGGATGGCTGGCCTGGCCGCCAGGGTAGGTGTGGCGGCAGCCTGCGAGTCCGTTTTCTCGGTTGAGCCAGAGAACAGCCCGGTCCTGCCCACGACCAGCACTGCCCCAACAAGCGCCGCCAGCAGCAATCCCAGGATAGCTATGGCGGCTTTGAATGGATCTGCCATCAAGAGACCTTTCTAGAGTTGGTTATTCGCTTTTCTCGTCCACAAACTGCAGGGCAGCCGAGTTGATACAATAGCGCAGCCCTGTCGGCTGGGGGCCATCCTCGAACAGGTGCCCCAGATGGCCATGGCACCTGCTGCACAGAACTTCGGTTCTGATCATGCCGTGGCTGGTATCCCGCTCAGTCTCGACATTCGCTTCCGAAATGGGCGCCCAGAAGCTCGGCCAGCCCGATCCCGACTCGTACTTGGCGTCGGAGTTGAACAGGTCGTTGCCACAGGCCGCACACTTGAACGTGCCGTGACCCTTGAAATAATAGTATTCGCCGGTAAAGGGCCGTTCAGTGCCCTTTTGGCGCATGATCCAATACTGTTCAGGCGTAAGCTGCTCCTGCCATTCCTTTTCGCTCTTGACTATTTTGTCAGCCATCGGTCCTTCCTAATTCCAGGATGATGTGGTGAGCCCGTTCCTGCTGGTTCACATGGCAGAGCTATCCTACCACGCCTTGACGCCTTTTTATGCAAGCTACACCACAGTGGGACCTGGCGCAGGCTATTTCTGATGAAGGGTTGCTTTATCTTGACGCTGGGGGATATCGGATAGCGCACATCTGAGCCGGAGGGTGAGGGCTAGTTGGTGTAGCCCAGGCCCAGCTCCTCGTCGTAGCCGAGCTCGTCTTTGGCGGCGTCGCTCATCATGGATGGGTGCCAGGGCGGGCTCCAGACAAGGTCGACCTCGACCTGGTCGATGCCGGGCAGGCGAGCCAGCTCAGTACGGACGTCGCGGATCATCTGCGGGCCCATGGGACAGCCGGGGCTGGTCAGCGTCAGGTCGACGTGAACGCGGCGGTGCGCCTCGTCGACGTCGAGGCTGCGGATGAGGCCCAGATCGACGACATTGACCCCGATCTCGGGGTCAAAGACCTGCTTGAGGGCGGTCATGATCTTGTCTTGCGTTGGCATGGTTGTGCTCCTTGAATGAACCTCCCGCAGATCCCGAGCCTCCGGGAGGGCGGGGCTCTGGTCTATCTCTACCATGATGTCGTCGCCGCGGAGATGGACCGGGTAGGTGGGAACAGAGAGGACAGCGGGTAGGGCCAGGACAGAGCCGGTGCGGACGTCGAAACGAGCGCCGTGGCGCGGGCACTCGACGGCGTGGCCGTCCAGGCGCCCCTGGTCAAGCGGGGCGCCATCGTGGGTGCATAGGTTGGCGATGGCATAGATGTGGCCATCGACGTTGCACAGGGCGATCTCATCATCGCCCAGCTCGACGACCTTGACGGCGCCGGGCGGAACGTCGGCGATTTTGGCTGCTTTGAGAAGGGACATTACCATTCCTCCTCAGCGTCGTCGGCGGACGCGTCGTCGATCTCCCCAGACAGGCCATAGATGCCGGCCTTGACTACTTTGAGGGGCAGCAGGGCGCATTTCAGGCGGACGGGGCCAAGATCGAGGCCCAGCTCCTCCATGATGTCCTCTTTGGTGAGGTCTTTGATGTCGTCCAGCTTTTTGCCGACGATCAGGTCGCTGAGCATGGAGGCCGAGGCTTTGCTGATGGCACAGCCTACGCCCGAAAAGCGGACATCCTTGACAGTCTGGCCGTCGTCGTCGAGCTCAATGTCAAAGCGCACCTGGTCGCCGCACAATGGGTTGTGATCCTCGTGGCTGATGTCGGGGTGGGCTAGGGTGCCGTAATGATGCGGATGGGTATAGTGTTCCAGGATCTCTTCGCGGTAAAAGTCGTCCATGATCGTGCCTATTCAAGTCCGAATATATGGCGGGCCTTGAGCAGCGCCTCTACCAAGACGTCGACCTCGTGCTCCAGGTTGTAGATGTAAAAGCTGGCGCGGGCCATAGCTGGCACGCCATAGTGCTCGATGAGAGGCTGGGCGCAGTGGTGGCCGGCGCGGATGGCGATGCCCTCGCGGTCGAGGATGCTGGCCAGGTCGTGGGGGTGGATCAACAACTCGCCGTCTTTGATCAGGTTGAAACTTACGACGCCCCCCCGCTCCGCGGCGGGTGGGCCGTAGATCTGCAGGTCGGGCACGGTGGCCAGGCGTTCGAGGGCGCGGGCGACCAACTTCTGCTCGTGGGCGTGAACCTGGTCCATGCCGAGCCCGGCCAAATAGCCGACGGCGGCGGCCAGGCCGATGGCATGGGCGACGTTGGGGGTGCCGGCCTCGAACTTTTGGGGCGGCTCGGCCCACTCGCTGGCGCGCAGGCTGACGGTCTTGATCATGTCGCCGCCGCCCAGGAAGGGGGGCATGGCCTCCAGGATGGCTCGGCGGGCCCACAGGACTCCGACGCCGGTGGGCCCCAACATTTTGTGGCCGGAAAAGGCCATCAAGTCGGCGTCGAGGGCTCGGACGTCGACCGGCAGGTGGGATACGCTCTGCGCGCCATCTACCAGCAGCAAAGCGCCGGCGGCGTGAGCCCGGCGGGCGATCTCGGCCACGGGGTTGACGGTCCCCAGGACGTTGGACATCCCGGTCACGGCGACCAGCTTGACCCGCTCGCCGTGAGCGGCCAGCAGGCGGTCGAGACTTGCCGAGCCTGGAGGCGTAGGGTCGTCGAGGAGCAGCCGCCCCTGGGGGTCGAGGCCGATGAACTCCAGGCGAGCGCCGGTGGCCTGGGCCAGGAGCTGCCAGGGCACCAGGTTGGAGTGGTGCTCCATCTCAGTCAGGATGACGACGTCGCCCGGATGAAGGTTGGCCCGGCCCCAGGAGTAAGCCACCAGGTTGATCGCCTCGGTGGTGTTGCGGACAAAGACAACCTCGCGCGGGCTGCGGGCGTTGATGAATCGGCCGACCTTGCGCCGGGCGTCTTCATAGGCCGCCGTCGCCTCTTCGGCCAGGGTGTGGACGCCGCGATGGATGTTGGCATTATAACGGCGGTAATAGTCGGCCATGGCTTGGATGACCGCCTCTGGCTTTTGCGAGGTGGCGGCGTTGTCCAGGTAGACCAGGGGTTTGCCGTGAACCTGGCGTTGGAGGATGGCAAAGTCGGCGCGGATCGATTGTATATCTAGCATCTGTCAGGCTCCGATCTTGAGGGACATGGCGTAGGCCAGGCGCTGTTTGAGGCCCGACAGGCTGTCGGGCAGGCGGTCGAGCACGGGCTGGAAAAAGCCCTCGACGATGAGGCGGAGAGCCTGGTTGCGAGGGATACCGCGGCTCATCAGGTAAAAGATCTGATCCTCGTCAGCCTGGCCGACGGTGGCGCCGTGGGTGCAGCGTAGGTCGTTGTTTTCAATCTCGAGCCTGGGTAGGGAATCGGCCCGCGCCTTGGGCGAGAGGATGAGGTTGCGGTTGTTCTGGTAGGCGTTGGTTTTTTGAGCGCCCGGCCAGGCGTGAATGGTGCCCTCGTAGACCGATCGCGACCGGCCCAGCAGCGCGCCCTGGTAGAGCAGGTCGCTGGTGCAGTTGGCGGCGATGTGATCCTGGAGGGTGTCAAAGGCGATGTGCTGCTTGCCGTCGGGCAGGTAGAGACCGGTGACCAGCGCCTCAGCGCCGGGCTGGCGCAGGAAGGTGTGCTGTGACGAGCGGCTCAGCTTGCCGCCCAGGATGACGCTCAGCCACTCGAGCCGGCTGTCACGGTCAAGGACTGCCGCCTGGGTGTTCAGGTCGTAGACCTGGCGGCCAAAATCCTGTGTGTTGACATAACGAACCTGGGCGTTCTCGCCCAGGTGGAGCTCGGTGACGCCGCCGTGGTAGGTATCGGGACAGGCGTCGCAGCCCATCGACAAAAGCTCGGTGACGAGGGTGACGCGACTGCCGGGCTCGGCCACGAGCAGGGTGTGGGGAAAGATGGCCAGCTGCGGCATCTCCTGCCACAGGACGGAGATGAGCGGCAGGGCCACCTCTACGTTGCGGGGCACGTACAGGAAGGCGCCGCCGCTCCAAAAGGCGCTGTGCAGGGCGGTGTACTTGTCGGCGGACAGAGACACGGCATCGGCCAGCAGGTAAGGCCGGACCAGGTCGGGATAGTCGCGCGCGGCGGTCTCCAGGTCGGTCCAGATGACCCCCTGGGCGTGGACGCTGGCGGCCAGCTCGAGATAGACAGGCGCCGAATCTCGCTGGAGGAGAAGGCCGGCCCGCTGGCCGTATGCCGCCAGGGCGTCGTGCAGCTTGGGCGGCAGGGCGGCCAGATCGGACACCGGCGCCTGGGGCGGGGCGTAGGGGATCAACTGCCCCCAGTCGAGCTTGCCAAGATCGGTGCGCCGCCATTTGGGCGGCTCGAGCTCGGCGTAGGCGCGCCAGGCCTGGCGGCGCCGCTCGCGCAGCCAGTCAGGTCCGCGGCCGTCGACCAAGCCGTCGAAGGCCTGGTCGGTGAAACCGCGAGCCGGCAAGGTGTCTTGTTGGTGTGTGATGGCTGTGTTCAAAAGCTGCTCCTTGATAAATGACTGCCGCTCATCCCGACTTGAGATTATCCCACCTCTCCCCAAGGGCAGAGGGAATAGGCGGGGTCAGCCGACAGAGCCTTCCATTTCTAGCTGGATGAGGCGGTTCATTTCTACGGCATATTCCATCGGCAGTTCTTTGACGACGGGCTCGATAAAGCCGTTGACGATCATGAGCATGGCCTGTTTTTCGGGGATACCCCGGCTCTGCAAGTAAAAGAGCTGCTCGTCGCTGATCTTGCTGACGGTGGCTTCGTGGCTGACGCTGACCTTCTCTTCGTCGACCTCCATCACCGGGTAGGTGTCGGAGCGGGACTGGTCGTCGAGGATGAGCGCGTCGCAGACGACGTTCGACCTGACGCCGGTGGCTCCCTTGTGGACCTTGACCAGGCCGCGGTAACCGGCCCGGCCGCCGGCCCTGCTGATCGATTTGGCGGTGATGGAAGAGGTGGTGTGCGGCGCGCTGTGGATCACCTTGGCGCCGGTGTCCTGATGCTGGCCGGCGTTGGCAAAGGCGATAGACAGGATCTCGGCCCGTGCGCCCTTGCCGACCATGTAGACGGCGGGATACTTCATGGTGATGCGGCTGCCCATGTTGCCGTCGACCCACTCCATGGTAGCGTCTTCGTGGGCCACAGCCCGCTGGGTGACCAGGTTGTAGATGTTGTGGCTCCAGTTCTGGATGGTGGTGTACCGGACGCGAGCGCCCTTTTTGACAATGATCTCGATCACGCCGCTGTGCAGCGAGGCGGTGGAGTAGATGGGGGCGGTGCAGCCTTCGACGTAAGAGACCTGTGAGCCTTCGTCGGCGATGATCAAGGTCCGCTCGAACTGGCCCATGTTCTGGGTGTTGATACGAAAGTAGGCCTGTAGCGGGATGTCGACCTTGACGCCTGGTGGGACGTAGACAAAGCTGCCGCCGCTCCATACGGCGGTGTTCAGGGCGGAGTATTTGTTGTCGGCGGCGGGCACGACCGTGCCAAAGTGCTCCTTGTAGATGTCGGGATAGTCGCGCAGCCCGGTGTCGCTGTCGACGAAAATGACGCCCAGACGTTCCCATTCCTTTTTCAGATTGTGGTAGACCGCCTCGGACTCGTACTGGGCTCCGGCGCCGGCCAGGAACTTGCGCTCGGCTTCGGGGATGCCCAGTCTGTCGAAAGTGCGCTTGATCTCTTCGGGCACCTCGTCCCAGCTCTGTCCCTGCTGCTCGACCGGCTTGACGTAATAATAGATGTCGTCATAATCCAGCCCGGACAGGTCGGCGCCCCAGGTCGGCACCGGCTTGGCATAGAAGATGTCGAGCGCTTTGTGGCGCAGGGCGCGCATCCAGTCCGGCTCGCCCTTCATCCACGAGATCTGGTCGACAATGTCGTGATCGAGCCCTTTGCGGCTCTTGAAGACATACTTTTCCTCGTCGCGAAAGCCATATTTGTAGGTGTCCAGGTCGACGTCTACGGTCGGTTTCGACATGCTCGATCCCCTTCTACGCGGCCGTCCCAGAGCCGGGCATTGTCTGCCCAAATCTCTCCTTGATCCAGTCGTAACCCTTTTCCTCTAGCTCGAGGGCCAGCTCGGGGCCGCTGGACATGACGATGCGGCCGTCGAGCAGGATGTGGATGTGATCGGGCTTGATGTAGTTGAGGATGCGCTGGTAGTGGGTGATGACCAGCACGCCCAGGTTGGGGCTGAGGAGCTGGTTGACCCCCTCGGAGACGATGCGCAGGGCGTCGATATCGAGGCCAGAGTCGGTCTCGTCCAAGATGGCGATCTCGGGCTGGAGCATGGCCATCTGCAAAATCTCGACCCGCTTTTTCTCGCCGCCGGAAAAGCCGTCGTTCAAATAGCGGCGGGCAAAGCCGGGATCCATCTTGAGCATAGCCATGCGGCTCTTGAGCAGGTCGCGAAAGTCGCGCATAGACAGGCCTTTGCCTTCGCCCTGGCCGTTGTCCGAACCGGAAGGGCTAGGCTGCTGGTAACGGGCGTTGAGGGCGGTGCGCAGGAAATTAGAGACGCTCACGCCGGGGATGGTGCTGGGGTATTGGAAGGCCAGAAACAGCCCCAGGCGCGCTCGGGCGTCGGGAGTCAGGGTCAGGATGTTTTGGCCTTTGAACCAGACCTCGCCCTCGGTCACCTGGTAAGAAGGGTGGCCCATCAGAGTATTGGCCAGGGTGCTCTTGCCAGAACCGTTTGGACCCATGATGGCGTGGACCTCGCCTTTGTTTATTTCCAGGTCGAGCCCTCTGAGGATCTCCTGGCCCTCCACGGTGACGCGGAGATTTTTAACGGTCAGATCGGCGGTCATAAGTATGTGATTCCTCCCGTGAGTAAATTCTCCCTCACTCCATCCTCTCCCCGGGGGGATAGGATGTCGTATTTCATTATAGCATGGGAAAGGGGTTTTGTCAATTATTTATTATTAAAATTCTGTAAATCTTGAGCGGGGTGGAAGGCGTCAATTGCGTTTTGGGGCGGTTCAAGATAGAATGGGCGCCAAACTGCGAGCCTCAGAGGTCTAGGGATTATGAGCGGAGAGCTATTCGATATCACGATCATCGGAGGGGGGCCGTCGGGGTTGTACGCTGCGTTTTATGCCGGGCTGCGGGAGGCCAGGACCAAGATCGTCGACAGCCTGCCGCAGTTGGGCGGGCAGTTGGCGGCCCTTTACCCGGAGAAGTATATCTATGACATCCCCGGCTTTCCGAAGGTGTTGGCCAGGGAGTTTGTAGAGCGCCAGGTGGAGCAGGCGATGCGTTTTTCGCCCACGGTGTGCCTGAACGAAAAAGTAGTCAAGCTCGAGCATCGCGACGACGGCTTGATCGCGCTGCACACAGAGCCGGGAAACGCCCATCTAACCAGGACGGCGATCATCGCCGCCGGCGTGGGCGCCTTTGTGCCGCGGACGCTCGACATCCCAGACGTTAAGCGGATGGAGGGCAAGGGGATCTATTACTTTGTCAGGGACCTGGAGGCATTTCGCGGCAAGCGGGTGATGGTAGTCGGCGGCGGGGATACGGCGATGGACTGGGCCCACCGGCTGCTGGGGATCGCCCGGGAGGTGCGGCTGGTCCATCGCAGCGACCGTTTTCGGGCCCACGAAGAAACGGTGAAGGAGCTGCTGGCGTCGCCCTGCGAGATATGCACCTTCCAGGAGCTAAAGGCGCTGCACGGGACAGACCGGATCGAAGCGGCCACCATCTTTGACAACAGGACGGGTGAGGAGAACGTCGTGGAGGTCGACGCCATTGTGCTGGGGATGGGCTTTTTGGCTAACCTGGGGCCGATCAAGGAGTGGGGGTTGGAGATTGTCCGGAACACGGTGGTGGTCGATCACATGATGCAGACGAATCTGCCAGGGGTGTATGGCATCGGCGACCTGGTTACCTACGAGGGCAAGCTAAAGCTGATCGCCACGGCGACGGGCGAAGCGGCGGTGGCGGCGAACTATGCCAAGAACCGGATCGATCCGATGTCGCGGGTCAATCCCGGGCACAGCAGTGAGAAGGACAAGTAGAGCCGCCATGTTGGGCCGGGCATGACAGGCCGGCTGGCTAATTCTAGCGGATAGGAGGCAGCGGTGGTGACGCAAGAGCAGCAGGTAGAGTGGAGACGGCATCCCGAGGCGGAAGCTTTTCTGGCCAAGCGGCTAGATCCGTTTGTGGCCGAGATGCCGCCGCTTCAGGCGTTCGCGGCGCGGTTGTACCAGCGGGCCAGCGGACGGCTGGTAGACTGGCTGGATCACCTGGTACTGGCCGACGGCGAGGCAGGCCGAGGCGAGCTCGCAGAGCTGGGGTTTGAGGCCGAGGAGTCGCCGGCAGACCCGGGGGATGTGGTGTACCACCATCCGGGGGCGATATTGCCGCGGATTGTGCTGCGTGGCGGTCGGCGACCGCAGATCGGGGTGCAGGCGGTTGCGATCCAGGTCGAGGAGGTCAGTCGTTTTCTCATGGCACAGCAGGTGTCTGCGGCGATCGAGGGGTCGCCGTTGAGCCCGCTGCGGCGGGCCAGGGTGTGGCGCGACGGCAGCGGCAGGGAAGTGCTGGCAGTGGAGCGGCGGGGCTATCGGGGCACGCTGCCCACCGAGATGCCCGCCGATTATCCCGGTCGCTATGTGCAGGCCCTGGAACGGTGGGCTACCCGCCCGCGCTGCTTTGAGGACACGCGCAGGGGGATGGAGCAGACGCTAACGCTGGCCCGATCGCTGGCCAGTGATCTGGGCGCTGATATGGCGGCGTGGGTTGCCTTGGCGGCGGAGCGGGTCTATTGGCAGCAGCGCAACCGGGCTGGCCAGGTGCAAAAGAGCCGGCAGGATAGCCTGGGGTTGGGCTGGGCCAACCACGATCACCACACCTTCCGCAGCTCGCGGGATCTCTTTTCAGTGCTGATCCAGATCCTGGAGACGCTCGGTTTCTACCGGCGAGAGCGGTTCTATGCCGGCAAGGAGGCCAAGTGGGGAGCGCAGGTGATGGAACAGCCGGCGTGCCGGTTTGCGGTGTTTGCCGACGTGGACTTGGCGCCGGAGGAGGTGACCGGCGATTTCACCAGGCAGCCGCTGCCGCCGCGCCAGGAGCTGGGCACGGTGGGGCTGTGGTGCGCACTGCACGGCGAGTCGATGTTGACCGCGGGGCTGCATCACCTGGCTGGGCGTTTCGATTTCGAGGCGGCGACGGCCGGCCTGGGCGTCTGGGGGATCGAGCAGTTACGTCCGTTCAGCGATTTCTCGTACCTGCGACAGGCCTTTACCCAGGGCGAGCGGTGGTCGGTGGACCCGGAACGGCTGGAGTTGCTGGCGGCGGTGGGCCTGATCGATGACAGGCAGCGGGCGCGGTTCGCCGAGCAGGGGGCGGTGGGCAGCCACCTGGAGAATATCCAACGCAGGGAGGGGTTCAAGGGTTTCAATCAGACGGCGGTGAGCGACATTATCCGCCGGACCGATCCGCGGGTTGGGTGATAGAACCGCCGAGGCGCTGAGGGCGCGGAAGGGACTGCGGTAGCTCTACGAGTTGGTTGGGTGCCCAGACGCTGAGGCGATCAAGCGCTTGCCTTCCAACCGTACAAGCTCGGGCAGGAGCGCCCGGTAGACGCGGCAATAGGAGCGGTGCAGTGGGGTTTGCCGGAGCAGGGGACAGCCGCCGCTACAAGCCATTTGCCACTGGCAGTAACGGCAATCTGGACGGTCCAGCACCGACTTGAAGGTACCCTCGCCGTGGCGGCGGATGGTGTCCAGGGGGTCGGTGTCTTCCAGGTCGGTCCATGGCTCCTCGAGCAGCATCTGGCAGGCGGCCACGCGGCCCCTGGGGTCGATGGCCAGGTAATCGCGCCCGGCGGAACAGGGGTAGTGGTGCGGCGCGTCGAGACGGGCCCGGTCCAGGATGCCGGTCAACGGCAGGGGATAGGACGGATGTTGGTCGACAAGCGCCAGCACCTGGCTCACGACCTTGATCAACCGGTCGGGATCGGGTTGCAGGTGTGATAGGACGGCTCGCGCCATCTTCTGGCCTGTGTGGCAATCGCGATAAAAGTTCAGGCTGAACGGCAGATTCCGGCTCAGGGCAAAGGCGGCCGCATCTGGCACGCCGTCCAGGTTCAGCGCCGTCAGGGTGATCGAGATGTCCACCCGCAGGCCGTGGGCCAACGCCCGATCGACGGTGCTCACCACCGAGTCGTACGTCTGTGAGCCGTCGGGCCGGTTCCTCGTCTCGCCGTGGTGAGCCGGGCCTCCGTCCAGCGAGATGACTAGCCTCATGCCCGCCCTGGCGATGAGGCTCAGTGCAGTGTCTGGCAGATCGACGCCGTTGGTGAGCAGCATCTCCTCCAGCTCCAGCCCTGCCTCGGCGGTACGTCGTGCGGCGTGATTGTGCGTCGCCCAGACCATCGGCAGGTTGAGCGTTGGCTCCCCGCCGGCATACTTGACCTGGAGCGCGGTATAGCTGTGGCGAACAGCCATCTCCACCAGCCGTTCGATGGCGCGTTGCCCTATCTCCGGGCTGGCCATGCGGGGGCGATTGGGCACGTAGCAGTAGGGGCAGCGCAGGTTACACGCCTCCGAAACGTGCAGCCAGGCCGAGAGGATCGAGGAAGTGGCGGGCAGAGTCGAGGGTATGACCAGGGGGCGCAAAAGCCCTACCTGGGCCAGGGTGCGCGCTGCCTCCTGCGCCGCCGCGGCGGGTAGGTCCAGCAGGCGATCGGACAGCCCGTCGACGCAGGTAGGTATGTCAAAGGCGGCCAGCACGCGGCGGGCAGTGGCGTTCAGCGCTACCACGCCAACCGGCCCTGCCGGGTTGAAGGTGACCTGCCATTCGCCCTCTGCCGAGATGGGATAGAGCGGCACCTGGGCTATCCACGGCTCGGCAGGGGGCAGCGTCGCGGCGCGGCGCGGAAGAGAAAGCACGCACGCCGGGCCGCAATCGCACTGCCCCACATGGGCATAGGGCATGGGGGAGTGCAAAATCTGTGGCCGTGCACCAGAGTCTAGCATGATGTTCTCTGCAAAATAGCCTATTGGATTGTAACATT
>JAFGOG010000057.1 GCA_016926595.1 Anaerolineae bacterium | reverse complement strand
GGATCGACGGCTGAACAACGACAAGCCGCCCAATTCGACCAACGACATCGACCAGCTCCAGCCGGCCGCCGCCGTCAACCAGTGGATGAAGTCGATAGCCCTGGCCAAAGACACACCCTACGGCCTGGCCCAAGCGATGGTCGAGCTGCCGGTGACGACGATGCACATCGCTTGGCAGGACTTTCGGCACAGCATGAATCCGGCGTTGGACGACGATCCTGACATCTACTACCTTGCGGTGACCGCCCAGCCCGACACGTACTTCCCCTGGCCGGTAGTCCTGGTGGAAGAAGCTGATGGGCAGGTACAGGTCAACGAGAACGACGAACGGGACTGGCAGACCGGGCCGGTGTGGCAGGCAGAGCCAGACGTGGCCGCCAACATGAGCGCGGCGACACTGGCCGATTCAGAGGGGTACAATGCCTTTGTCGTCTGGGCCGACGGGCGCAACTATGGAGCCGGCGACTTTGAGAACATTGACATCTATTTCCGACTGTTCAGCAACGTCGGCGCGCCTGCCGAGTTCATCGGCGGCAACAACCTGATGCTCAACGACAACGCCCGCCTGCACAACTTTACAGTCGGCGCCTATCCACCCCATCGCAAAGACATGCCACCTCACGCCCACCAGCGAGCGCCGTCGATCGCTGCTACGTTGATTGCCGAATGGCCTATAATCTATGGCGGGTACGTATATGTCGGCTGGGACGACGATCGCATTACCAACCCCTTTTACGACCGCAACGTCTACCTGGCCCGCACCAACATGCTATTCGGCGGGCATTATCGTGAATTCACCGGGCCAGTCGGTACGCCCGGACAGGGGGAGCGCTATGCTTCTGGGGCCTTTGTGTCCAAGATCTATGACAGTATATCGACCAAGACCAAGTGGTACATGATCGACTGGCACGCTACCACCGACAAGGGCACCTATATCACCCTGCAGACCAGGATGGGCAACACGCGTGCCGAGTTGTTGACCAGCGACTGGTACCCCAAGCGGTTCCCTTATCCCGACGATGCGATCAGCGTAGGAGCACCGCTGCAGGGCTATGACGCGCCCGGACAGCACATCGAGGATGCCGTGGGACACACCTGCCCGGACAACTGTCCTACCGCCCGTTACATCCAGTACCGGGTGAACTTTTGGGCGCGCAACGCGTCTCCGACCCCGGCCGCTGTCGAGCTGTACACACCGTTCCTGTTTGACGTCATCTTGCACTATGAGCGGTTCATGGTCTTCCTGCCCATCATATCCAAGAACTACTAGAGGAATCTCCAGGAGGTTGATCCATTGAGACTGGCTATAACTGGCAAAGGGGGTGTGGGCAAGACGACGCTGGCCGCCCTACTGGCGCACGTCTTTTCTGAGCGGGGTCAGAAGGTGCTGGCCATTGATGCCGATCCGGCGACTGGGCTGGCGGCTGCCTGCGGCGTCCCACTGGACAAAGTGGCAACCATCACTCCTGTCGCCGATATGGAGGATCTGATCTACGAACGAACCGGGGCGCGTAAGGGGGAAACCGGCGGCTATTTCAAGCTCAACCCCAGGGTCGACGACATCCCCGATCGTTTCTCCCTGTCTTGCGACGGCATCCGCATCTTGACCATGGGCACAGTCAAGTCGGGAGGCAGTGGCTGTCTCTGCCCAGAGAACGCGCTACTCCGCAGCCTGGTTACCCACATCCTGCTGCGCCGTGATGAGGTGTTGATCATGGACATGGAAGCCGGCGTCGAGCACCTGGGGCGCGGCACAGCCAGCGCCGTGGACGCATTTATCGTGGTCGTCGAGCCAGGGCAGCGCAGCATCCACACTGCCCACGCCATCCACAGTCTGGCCCACGACATCGGCATCCAGCGGCTTTACGGTGTCGGCAACAAAACAGCCTCCAAGGCCGACGAGGCCTTTATCACCGAGCGGCTGCCCGAGTTTGAGATACTCGGTTTCCTGCCAGCCGATCCAATGGCCGTCGAGGCCGATCAGCGCGGCCAATCCATCTTTGACCTGGCGCCTCAGCTCGTGGCCAAAGCGCGGGCGATTGTTGACCGCCTGGAAAGCATGTGAAATAGTCGAGCTATCAGCCCCGCTGATAGCTGATAGCGAAAAGCTGTTAGGAGGGACCGATGGCAGAAATCAAACGCATACCGTTGGGAGTGGCTGGGCTGGACGACATGCTGGATGGAGGCCTACTCACCGGTTCCGTAGCCCTGATCCAGGGAGCACCGGGCACGGGCAAAACGACGTTGGGAACCCAATTCCTCTATTACGGCGCAAAAGCGGGCGAAGCCGGCTTGCTGGTAACGTTTGAGCAGTTCCCCCACACCCTGTACCGCGACGCCCTGACTCACGGCTGGAACCTCCGCGAGCTGGAACAGGAGGGCAAGCTGCGGGTGGTATTCACCTCACCGCAGGTCTTCTTGTCGAGTCTGCAGTCACCCATCAGCCCGATTAGCAGCGCTATGCGCGATATGGCAGTCAAGCGCGTCGTGATCGACAGCGTCTCCCACTTTCGGGTTCTCACCCGCAATCCTGTTGAGCTGCGCAGCTTTCACAACCACCTGATCAATGGGCTGCGCCGGGAGGGGGTCACATCGCTGCTGGTGAGCGAGGACAGCGGCCCCGATTTTGTGCGGGGCGACCAGGGGCGCCTGGCCTTCATCGTCGATTCGGTCATCCTGCTGCGCTACGTCGAGATCGACAGCGTGATGCAGCGAGCCGTAGCCGTCTTGAAAACGCGGGGTACTGACCACGACAAGGCCATACGCCGCTTTGAGATCAAGCGGGGTGGGATCGCAGTCGGCGAGGCCTTTCAGAAATATGAAGGCCTCCTAACCGGCAGCCCTCGACGCACCAGGCAATGAATAGCAAGACCCCCGGCTTCCTCGATGGCAGCCGGGGGTTCTTTTTTAGGTCGCCAGGTCAGCCTGTGCTGTTCAGCACCTGCTCGATAGGATACGCCTGCATCAACCGGGTAGTCTGGCGAAATCCCAGTTTCTGCCAGAAACTGATATCACCCGGTATGATCACAGCGATGCTGGCCGCCCCCCGCTCCTTGAAACGCCGGGTGATCTCAAGAACCAGCGACCGGCCAATACCATGCCGCTGGTAGCCAGGGTGAACCGAGGCCAGGTAGATGATTGCCCGCGAGCCATCAAAGGTACCCCGGATCAGGCCGACCACCTGGTCATCCTCTTCGGCCACCAGGAACTCAGCCGCCTCACACCGGTAGACTCGCATCATCGCTTCCGGTCCGTGAATATCAGGATGGCCATACTGCTGGTTGGCTTTGAGAATATCCACGATCGGATCGATGTCTTCAGGGCAAAACTTGCGGATCTTCATAGCGTCTCACTCCCTCGTGCATCGCGCCCACTATGCAGCAAGATCATTTGCGTTTGGCAGGCCCAAGCCAAGTCCCGGCCCCCACGGCTAGGATGGTACGCCTCGCCCGCTCAGAAAGTTATCTATTCGGATCCAGCTGGTGCTTGCTCTACTTCGAGTTCGGACAGGAGATCTTCCTTCTTCTTGATCGCCGCGGCCTTGCCTTCCTCGATCGCCTCCTTGACCCGCGTCTGGATCTCATGAGCCCTACCCTTGGCCTGCGTCGAGAGCTCCTGGGCCTTAGTCTTGGCCTGGGACTGAGCCTCCTCAGCCCGCCGGCGAGCCTCGGCTGACAACTCCTCGGCTCGATCCCTCAGCTCAATACCCTTATCGCGGATGACAACCCGCGTCTCTTCGCCTGATTGAGGGGCAAAGAGCATCGCCGCCGCAGCGCCAACAAGCGCCCCAACCAGAAATCCAGCAATGAATTCACCACCGCCCGACTTTTCTGACATTGGATCTATCTCCTTTCAGTTCAGTGTCATACAAGATAATGTCCTGCTTGTAGCAAAGTACGTTCTCGATCAGCCTTGATCGTTCTCAGATCGCCTAGTCTGGGAACGGAGCCGCCGGCCTGGTCTGCGAAACAGCACCTTGGCCGTCTGCCGCACACCCGACGCGAAACTGAGTGCCTGGATCATTGGCGACACAACAGTATCGCTCACAAAGGTGCTGGTTCCCCTCACCGTGCTGACCGTCTGGTTAGCCGAGTCGAGGATTGGCTTGACCTCGTGGCGCAGCAGAGCGATCAGGCTCTGCACTTGAAAGATCAGAATTGCCAGGAAAATCCCAATCACTCCGGTCACCAAAGCCAGGACAATGATCGCTATGTCGCGCAGCACAGCCGCAAAGGGCGCATGGGTCGCCAGGCCCCATATAGCGGCGCCAATGGCTGCCGCGACCACTATGACGATCAAAACGATCGCAATCGTCTTGCCGATACTTCTGCCCTTAGTAGGCGTGGCTTCCATGCCCTGTGGCAGTGCTGCATTCTCGATCTCTTCCATAACCACTCACTCCCAAACTGATTATAGCACAGACTTTCCAAATAGACAAAAAGAGACTATAATGAGGCCAGCCAAGCCGAGAGGAAACGCCATGCACCTAGCACAGGAGGGCGACCTGGTCCTGCTCATTAGCCAGGATCGCAAACAGTTCATCATCCGGCTACAGGCCGGCGGCCAGCTACAGACGCATCGAGGCTGCGTCAACCACGACGATCTGCTAAACCAGCCGTTGGGAAGAGAGATCCATAGCCACTTGAACTACCCATTCGTTATTCTGGAGCCCAGCACCTGCGATCTGATCAGCGAGCTCAAGCGCACAACGCAGATCATGTACCCCAAAGACATTGGTTACGTTCTGATCAAGCTGAATATCACGCCAGGCAGTCGGGCGATCGAAGCTGGTACCGGCAGTGGCGGGCTGACACTGGCCCTGGCCCGGGCATTGGGCCCTGCCGGGCGTTTGTATTCGTACGAGGTCCGGCCCGATGTCCTGCGCCTGGCCCAAAAGAATCTGGACAGCATAGGGCTAGCCGATCGCGTAGAGCTCAAACTGCGGGACATCGCCGACGGGTTCGACGAGACCGACGTCGATGCCCTCTTCCTGGACGTGCGCAATCCCGGATCCTACCTGCCGCAAGCGCTTGCGGCCCTAAAAGACGGCGGTTTCTTTGGCGCTATCCTGCCCACGACTAATCAAGTATCTGATCTTCTCGAGGCGATGGAAGCACAGCACAGCCTGGGGCAGATCGAGGTCGAGGAGATCCTGGTGCGGCCTTACAAAGCAGCACCAGCCCGTCTACGCCCGACGGATCGCATGATAGCCCACACCGGCTATCTGATCTTTGCCCGCAAGGTGAGCCGCCAGGTGAGCCAAGCCGGTTACTGGCTCGACCGCCGCAGGCGCAAATACGAAGAGACCCACAACGAGGCCGGCACAACAAGCGATCTCCCCCCCGAAGAACAAGACCTTTAGCACCTCCGAATTTGACATCCTAACCATTTCGTCGATAATCAAGGAGTGAGCAAGTGCTCATTTTTGATCGGCTACTCATATTTGAGGAGGCGTTCATTATGACCAATTCTGACCAGCACGGACCTCAATCTCGCCGGGAGAGACTCAAACGGCAGCGCGCCGAGCAGATCCTGGAGGCTGCAGCAGCCGTTTTCGCCCGTAAGGGATTCCATCAGGCCACCATTCGCGAGATTGCCGAGCTGGCCGACGTCGCCGAAGGCACTATCTACAACTATTTTGCCGACAAGCGCGACCTATTAGCGGCCATGACACGCTACGTGATCGCCCACTCGGCAGGTTCTGCCCTGGCTCAACTCAAAATCGACGACGATCGGGCCTTCCTGGTTGCCTTTCTCAACGACCGTTTTGATTTTGCCGGCCGCAACTTTGATTTCATCCGGGCATTAATGGCCGAGGTTTGGACCGACCAGACCTTCCGCGCGCAATATTTCAGGCAAGTGATGACCTCACTTCTGGACCTGCTAGAGGGCTATCTCGACGCCCGCATCAAGGACGGGGGTCTGCGCCCGGTCAACACTCACATTGTTGTCCGGGCCATGACCGGCAGTTTCCTGATCTTTCTGCTGTTTGGTGAGCCGGGCCAAGACCAGCCGGATGTGGGAATACCCCGCGAGGAGTTGGCTGGCGAGCTGGCTGACTTTTTCCTGTTCGGACTCCAACCTCACCCCGAGCCTACGGGAGGCAACGCAGAGTGATAGCCCATCTTCTCATTGTTGTACGATCCATCATATTCAGGGGGGCTGGCCTAGTCCTGTCAGGAGACGCAGTGGCGCTCAGCACATTCGGCACGACATTGCTGACCCTGGCAGCTGCCCGTTTCAGGAAGCGGCTAGCATGAACAAGCCAGCGAATGAGCGATGGATCATCCAGACAGACGGTCTGACCAAGCGATTCAGGCAAACAGTCGCCGTCGACGGTCTGAATCTGAGCGTGCACCATGGCGAAATCTTCGGCCTGGTGGGACCAGATGGCGCCGGCAAGACGACCACCATCCGCATGTTGTGCGCCGTCATGGACCCTAGCTCAGGCCAGGCGTGGGTAGCCGGCCTGGATACCGTGGCCGACGCCGAACAGATCAAGCGCCGCATCGGCTATATGGCCCAGCGGTTCAACCTCTATGGTGACCTGTCGGCAGAGGAAAACCTGGACTTTTTTGCCGACATCTTCCAGGTCCCGGTCAGGGTGCGGCAGGAACGGAAAGAACGACTGTTGCGATTTGCCCGCCTAACCGATTTCCGTCGACGGCGGGCAGCCCACCTGTCGGGCGGTATGCAGAAAAAACTGGCGCTGGCCTGCACCCTGATCCACCAGCCGGAGATCATCTTTCTCGACGAGCCGACGACCGGCGTCGACCCGGTATCACGCCGCGAGTTCTGGGACATCCTGACAGAGCTGCACATGCAGGGGATCACTATCTTTGTCAGCACGCCTTACATGGACGAAGCCGAACGCTGTTCGCGGGTAGGGTTGATCTATCAAGGCCGAATCATCGTGTGTGATACCCCAGAGCAAATCAAGAGCCTGGTGACAGGCGAGCTGCTGGAAATCCGGCCCTCGAATCTGCGACAAGCCGAGAAGGTGGTCCAGTCGCTAGACGGCGTATTGGAGGTTCAGACCTACGGTGACCTACTTCATGCCTTTGTTGACAGTGCCCAGACACGGGAGGCTGCCATCAGAGGATCGCTGGCTGAGGCAGGCATCAGCGTCGTCGGCGTGCGCTCGATCCGGCCCCGCATGGAAGAGGCGTTCATATCTCTGGTAAGGAGACAGTCTGCGGGTTAGGGTGATGGACAAAGATAGCCCTGCGGTCGAGGCAGTGAACTTGACGAAGCAGTTCGACAGTTTTGTCGCGGTCGATCGCGTGACCTTTTCTGTGCACCGTGGGGAAATCTTTGGCTTTTTGGGACCCAACGGCGCCGGCAAGACGACGACCATCCGCATGCTGCTGGGATTGCTCAAGCCGACATCCGGCATGGCAAGCGTACTCGGCTTTGACATTGTCAGACAAACGCACGAGGTTAAGAAACGGATTGGTTACATGTCACAGCGGTTCAGCCTATACGACGATCTGACCGTAGACGAAAACCTAAACTTCTACGGGCAGACCTACGGCGTCCGCGGCCGGCGGCTCCGAGCACGTAAGGACCTTGTCCTAGAGATGGCCGGGCTGCAAGGCCGAGAAGTAGAATTAACCCACAACCTGTCGGGCGGCTGGAAACAGCGCCTGGCCCTCGGCGCGGCCATCATCCACGAGCCCCAAATGCTATTTCTGGACGAGCCGACCGCTGGGGTGGATCCGATCTCGCGCCGCAGCTTTTGGCACCTGCTATATGACTTGGCCGAGGGTGGGACGACCATTATGGTCACTACCCACTATATGGACGAGGCTGAACACTGCCAAAACCTGGCCTTTATCCAGGGTGGGCGGATCGTGGCCCAGGGCTCGCCGGCCGCGATCAAGGAAACCAGCATGCGCGGCCAGGTATTGGAGATCGACTGCGACCAGGCGGGGGTGGCGATCCCGGTTCTAAGACAGATGGGAGTCTTTGACGAAGTGGCGTTGTACGGCGCACTTATCCACGCCGTCACGCCTGGTCCGTTCCCTGAAGGGGATCGCCGTCAAGGGCTAAAACTACAGATAGAGACGAGGTTACACGAGACAGGGGTCAATGTGCGCACGATAGACACGATTGCGCCATCGTTGGAAGACGTATTCATCTCCAGCGTGCGAGCGCCGCACGCCATGAGCGATAAGGAAGAGCAATGAAACGTTGGATCGTCGCTATAGCCGCACTCTCTCTCGTCGGCGGGGCGGCAGCAGGAGTATGGTGGATCAAGGCCAACCGCCCGCAGACCTGGGCCATCATCCTGAGCGAGGCGAAGAATCTGGCTGCTCGCTTGGGTCTCGCAACACAGACCAAACCAGGCGAGCTGATCGCATCGGGGTTTATCGAGGCCGACAAAGCTTCGGTCGCCACCGAGTTGGGTGGACGGATCGTCGCCATCCATGCCGGCGAGGGCGACAATGTGAGCAAAGGGCAGGTTGTCGTCGAGTTGGACAGCGCGATACTCAAAGCCCAGATTGAGCAAGCGCAGGCAGACGTGGCAGTGACCGAGGCAGTATTGGCCCAGGTCAAGGCCAGTGTGCGCCCTGAGACGCTGGACTATGCCCAGGCCCTGGTCGAGCAGGCCAAGGCAGGGGAGGAAGCAGGCCGCGTGGCTTGGGAAGATGCCAAAGCGGTGCGCGACAACCCCCAGCAATTGGACCTGTCGATAGCGGCAGCGCAAGCTCAATTGGGCGTCCTCAGTTACCAAGGACTTCAAGCACAGGCCATGGCCAATTCGGCCCAGGCTGGACAAGACCTGGCTGACATGGCCGTCCAAGTGTTGGAGGATTTCGAGCCCTACGATCAGTGGGTCCTGATCGGCACCTTCACCCTCGAGGACCTGCCGGTCGACATCCCTTTACCGCCCGGCATGGAGGATGGCGAATATCAGTGGAAACGATACAAGCTCGTCGTCCACGGTGGCGCGGCCGAGCTGTGGTACCTAGCGCCGATTCGGCTGCCGGGCAATGCGTTGCCCGATGCCTACTATGAACAGGCAGCAGCCACTTACCAGTCGTGGCTTGCCTGGACCGAGCTGGCCCGAGCCCAAGCCGGGCAACAGGGCGCAGCGAGCTATCTGGCAGCCCTGAGCGCCCAAAGGGCCAACCCACTGACCTTACAGGCCCAGGCCGACAATGCCGAGTCACAATACCGGATCGCCAGTACGGCAGTGGTCGTCGCCCAGGCCCAGGTGGACGGCATGAAGATGGGCGCCACACCGCAACAGATCGCCGCCGCTGAAGCCCAGGTCGCCATGGCCCGCGCCGCACTGGAGGCGCTCAAAGTGCAGTTGACCAAACTCACCCTCAAGGCACCTCTCACAGGCTTGGTGCTCGAACGGCCAGTCCACGTCGGCGAGATAGCGCTGCCAGGCGCGCCGCTGTTGACCGTAGCCAACCTCGACAACCTGACACTGACCCTGTACGTGCCGGAAAGCGAGCTGGGCAAGATCCGGCTCGGCGAGATAGTATCGGTCACTGTCGATGCCTATCCAGGGCGGCTTTTCACCGGTACAATCACCACCATCGCTGGCGAGGCCGAGTTCACGCCCAAGAACGTACAGACGCGCGAGGAACGGGTGAGCATGGTTTTTGCTGTCAAGGTCAGACTGACCAATCGGGACCATGCCCTCAAGCCCGGCATGCCGGCCGACGCGGTGATCTCGACTCAGTAGGAACTCGGCAAGGGAACGATGAAACGCAAGGTCGGTTTGATCCTAGTCCTCCTGTCAGTGGGAGCCGCCTTTGCTATCTGCTGGTGGTGGATGCACAGCTGCCCCGAGCAGGCCAGGCAATTCCTGCTCGCTCGAGGTCTGACCGCAGATCGGACCGGCCAGATCATTTCCTGGGCTGGTGGCCAACCGACGACGCCAGAGCCCACGCCGCTACGCGTTTCGGGCAGCATCGAGGGTGACGAGGTGGCAATCGTTTCTGAATTCGGCGGCCGAATCATCAGCCTGAATGCCGGCGAAGGCGATGAAATCTACACCGGTCAGATACTGGTCGAATTGGATACTAGCACCCTCCAAGCCCAGGTAGCCCAGGCTAAAGCCGCTGTAGCAGCAGCTAGGGCCAACCTGGACAATGTCAAAGCTGGCGCCCATCCGGCCGAGATACTGGCCGCCCAAGCCGCTGTGCAGCAGGCGATTGCCCAACGCGACGCGGCCAAGACAGCATGGGACGGCGCCCAGGCGATCCTTGACAATACACAGGAAATCGACGCCCAGATCGTCCAGGCCCAGGCAGCTGTGAACCTAGCCGCAGCGCAGATCGAGCAAGCCCGGGCCCAGATCGCTGCCGCCGAAGCAGAGCGCGACCGCTACCGAGCCCAAGGTTCCCTAGAAGAAAAAGGGCTGTACCTCGTCTATCAATACCAGGTCGAGGCCGCCCAGGCTGCCCTTCAAGCAGCAGAAACGGACAAAGCCGGCGCCGACCAAGCGCTGGCCGCGCTCCAGGCTCTGCGCGACAACCCGCTGGCGCTGGTCAGCCAGGTGCACCTGGCCGAGCAGCAGTACTATATCGCCATAGCCGGCGTGGCCGTTGCCCAAGCCAGGCTGAAAGAGCTGAAGGCCGGGCCGACAACCGAGGAAATTGCGGTAGCCGAAGCGCAAGTGGCCAAGGCTCAGGCCGCAATGGCAGTTCTTGAGGTGCAGTTGGGCAAGCGAACGTTGCGGTCACCCATCGGCGGAGTGGTCACCGGCCAAGCCGCCCACGCCGGCGAGGCGGCGATCGCCGGAGCCACGCTGCTCACCGTCGCCAACCTGGAAGATGTCCGCCTGACGGTCTATATCCCAGAGAATGAGCTGGGACGCGTCTACCTCGGGCAGCAAGTCCAGGTCGAAGTCGATTCCTTCCCAGGGCGGGCCTTCCCTGGCGTGGGTTCCTACATCTCGCCAGAGGCCGAATTCACCCCTGAGAATGTGCAGACCGACAAGGATCGGGCGAGCATGGTCTTTGCCGTCCGCATCCGCCTGCCCAACCCGGATCACCTGCTAAAGCTGGGAATGCCCGCCGATGTCGTGATCGGCCCATAGGGGCAACCCCTTGTGGTTGCCCTCTATCAAGGGCTTGCGACGCCAGCCCGCCAACCCGCTAGATCAGCCTCGATCTCTCCCCGCAGGCGGCGCAGCGGATCGGTATCCGACTGGTTAGCATACGATAGGGCCAACGAATAAGCAACCTCGGCATCCTGGACGGTGCCCTGAGCAGCACAGACCTGAGCGCGAAACCAGGCAGCTTGAGCCTGCAGTTCCGGCCGCTTTAGCTGAGCGGCCAGCTCTTCTGCCCGTTGCAGGCAGCTGGCCAACGCCTCACGGTCGCCTACAATGGCCCAAGCCCGGCCCATGAGCAACAGGGCCGCCAAACTTTGCTCTCGGTCGCCCAGCCGTTCGCCGACGGTCAGCGCGCGTTGGTAACAAGCCAACGCCTCAGTCCATTCGCCAAGTGCGGCGTGAACCTCGCCCAATCCGCCCCAGGCCTTGCCGATCTCTGCTTCATCACCCACCTGCTCAAAGCTCGACAGGGCCGTCGCCAGCCGGGCGCGGGCCCGCCCCGTGTCGCCCAGCTTGAGCAAGGCCATGCCCACGTTATAGTGCACACTGGCCAGGAACGGCTCGTCGCCGATTTCGGCCATGGCCGACTCTGCCTGCTCAAAGTGAGCCAGGGCCTCAGGAAACCGTTCCTGGCGGGTCAGAACAATGCCGATGACGTTATGCAGGCGGGCCATATTGGGTCGATCGCCCACCCGGCATGCCAGAGCCAATGCCTGCTCATAGTGCTCCCTGGCAGTGGACCAATCACCCTCCAGGAACAACAGGTAACCCAGATTGGTCAGCGCCCTGACTTTGGGTGGATCGTCGCCAGCCTGATCGTACAGGGCCAAGGCGTGACGGTAGCATAGCTCCGCTTCCTCCCAATCGCCACTGCTGACCAGGGCCAGCCCCAACGTGACCGTGGCCTCAGCCTCACCGGTCCAATCTGCCAGCCGGGCATAGAGGGTCTGGGCGGTCTGGGCGTGCTCTCGCGCCAAGACATAATCCCCTCGGTGGCAAAAGACACCTGCCAACGACAGGTGAGCGCCAGCCAATTCCCCGCCTTCCGTGCCGGCCAGGAGATCCAATGCCCGTTCAAAGCAGGCCAGCGCCGCCACCAGATCGCCTTGGGCAGCGTGGACGTCGCCCAGGCAACGGTATGCCCGACCCAGCCCGCGGCGCATCTCCAGATCCTCCAGTATGGGAATGGCGGCCTGGTGCAGCACCCGCGCCTGCTCCCACTCTCCTAGTCGCCGCTTCAGCTCACCCCACAGGTTTAGCAGACAGGCTTCCTCAGCCAACGCACCGGTCCGGCGCGCGGCGTCGACGCCCAAAGCCAAAAATCCGTCCCATACCTGCCAGTGCCCCGACCGCACCATGGTGTCGTGAGCCTCCAGGGCACACGATACCACGATATCCCAGGCCTGGGCATAGTTGTAGCAGGAGGCCATCGCCTGCAGCAGATTGTCGCGTTGGCGATTCAGCGCAGCCCGCAGACGGTGGAGAGCATATTCTCCGGCCCGCCTGGCCCCCGCACAGAATAGCTCGTGCCAGGGCTCTGCCTGCACCCCTTCTAGTCGCAACAGAAAGTGATGGGTGAGCCGGTGGATAGTATAAACCCTGTCTACGCCTCCTCCAGCGTTGAGCAGCGAGCAGGCCGTCAACTCACCAATGGCCTGACGCAGCGTTTCATCGTCCAATCCGCTCACCGCCTGGAGGTCAGCCCACTCACCTCCGGTAGTAGCCAGGTGGGGCATGTTCAACAGCAATTGCCGGGCTGGCGGCGACAGGTGCTTCCAGGAGTAGTTAAAAACGTACTGATAGAATTGATCCGCGCTCCCACCAGTCCTGGCGCTCTCCAGATCAGCCAAGACCTGGCGCAGCGGCCAGTGGGCCAACTGGCCGGTCACCAGTTTGATGGCCAGGGGATTGCCCCCTGTCACGTGCTGGATTTGAAGCAGGGTAGCATCATCGGCCTCGGCCACGGCTTGGATGCCCCGCTCGCCGCCATGATAGCGGATAAAAGCCAGCCCATCAGGGTCAGGCAAGCCCTGTAGCGAGATGGAATATACCTGTTCGTAGCTGTGTAGCTGCTGGCGGCTGGTGAGCAGGAACTTGGTCGGGTTGGCCAGCTCCCACAAAGCTCCGGCCAGGCTTTCGTAATCGGCCGCAGTCTCCAGGTTATCCACCACAACCAGGTAGGGCTGTCGCCTGAGCCGGTCGGCCAAAGCCGCCTGACGGGCCGGCAGGGGCAGGGCCGCCAGGTCATGCCAATCTAGCTGGCGAGCAATCGCCTCCAACAAGGCGTCGAGGGTCAAGGCCGGGCGGGGAGAAGGACGGACCTCACCCCACACAAAGGTCGCCTGGGAAGCAGTCTCCCAGGCCAGCCCGGCAAAGCGGCCAGTCTGTGCGGCCTGACGAGCCACGGCGTGGGCCAATGCGGTCTTGCCCAGTCCCCCCAGCCCGTCAATGGCTATCAGCCAGCGGCCGCCTGGGTCGGCCAAGGCTTCAAGCACCTGGGCCAGCGGCTGTTCCACGCCGAACAGGCGGGTATAGGTAGCCGGCGGAAGGTTCCGCTCCAAGTCAAGTGCACGATAGGTAGAGCGAGCCTGTTGTTCCAGCTCCCACAAGGCTGCCTGGAAGGCCGGTATGGCCTTGTTGCGCTGGGCCGCCTGGAACCCATCGGAGGTCAGCCCAAGCTCGCGGCCGGCCGCCGTCACCGATTGCCCAGACAGGCGGGCCTTGACGATCCGGTAGGGGCGCCACAGCATTTCATTGTTGAAAGCAGGGTCGAGGGCAGGACGCAGCAGTTCCAGGGCCTGTTGCAGCACGAGGTAGAGGGCTTTGCCGCGGCCCATAGGACCGTCGGGTAAGCACTCCTGATCAAGCCGGGCGGTGACGGCCATCAGCCGAGCGAGGGGCAATCGGCCCAGCGCCATCAGGTTTTGGTCGGCAGCCAGCCGCAACGCCTTGACGATCTGGGCAGGTGTAATAATCTTGTCCGCATCAGACCTGGACACCGCAATCCCTCCTCACTTCAAACCGATGCAGGTAATACTGATCGGCCGCTTGTATTATACATCCTGCTTGACCGGAAATCAAGAGCCGGGCAACGCGGCAATTACAGATTCTCTACAGATCTTGTACAGACAGACCGGCCAGAAGTGTGCTATAGTGGTTACATCGAATTCTTGAGATGAGGGAGGCAAAATGAAAGACCCAAGACAAATCCGTTGGTGGAATGCAGCGATCCCGATACTTCTGCTGATGGGCTTGCTGGCGCCGGCCGTGGCTCTGACCCAGGAGATGTTGCCCGCCGCCCCGATGGGTACCGCCTTTACCTACCAGGGCCACTTGACCAACGACACCGGCGACCCCATCGACGATATTTGTAACTTGCGCTTCACCCTCTACGACGCCGATCTCGGCGGCTCTCAGATCGGCCCGATCGTGACCGCAGACGACACGGCGATCAGCGCTGGCTATTTCACCGTGTCACTCGACTTTGGCTCAGTCTTTGACGGCACCGCCTTATGGCTGGAAGTAGCCGTTCAGTGTACTGCCGATCCCGGCTACACGATCCTCAGCCCCCGCCAGGCGCTGACGGCTGCACCTTACGCCCTAAACGCTGACCTGCTGGATGGCAACGACGCCACAGCCTTTGCTCCCGCAGCCCACAGCCACGATGCCGCCGACATCACAGCCGGCACCCTTCACACCGACCGCTTTGCGGCCTACTCCGACCTGACCGCCGAAGGCTACCTCGACAATGGCGCCGACGCCGACCTGCTCACCCGCCTTCAGGCCGACAACCGTTTTGTCAACGAAGGCCAGGCCGGCAGCATCAGCGCCGCCATGCTCGTCGACGGCGCCACCCTGGCCGAGATCCTGGACGACGACGGCCCTGCCTCAGGCCTGGACGCCGACCTGCTCGACAGCCAGCAAAGCAGCTTTTACCAGAATGCCTCCAACATCAACGCCGGCACCTTGGGCACCGGCTACTACTCCGCCTACTCTGACCTGAGTACCGAGGGCTACTTTGACAACAACGCCGACACCGACCTGCTCACTCGCCTCCAGGCCGACGGCCGCTTTGTCAACGAGGGCCAGGCCAACTCGGTAACGACCGGCATGATCGTCGATGGGACGATTGGCCAGGCAGACGTCGGCACTAACGGCGTCGGGGCCGACGAGATCGCCACCGATGCTGTGGGGGCGGCCGAGATTGCTGCTGGCGCCGTAGGTAGTTCCGAGATTGCCGACGACTCCGTAGGCCGGGCCGACCTGTCCAGTCTGTTCAAAGCTCAGTATGTGCGGGTTAACACTGCCAATGCCAACGAGTATATTTGGGACGACGCTTGGTATAACGATAGCCGGCCTGACATCCGCACCACCGGCACGGCCGGCCAGATCTACTTTGACTCACACGGCGGGGTCCAGTTGCACATCGTCATTATCGCCGATGGCTCGAAGGTCGTGGACACCTATGCCTACACCTACACATACACCGCCACCGACGGCGACCAGCTCGACATCTATGTCTGGCCCTACACCTTTATCTATCAGTGGTTCGTCCACTTTGTCGGCGCTCGGGAGCGCTACGACAGTTCGAACGACCACGTCGCCGGCATAGTCATGGCCGGCACCGACTAGGGAGGCAGGCGATGAAGAACCTCGGATTGCCGATTTTGGATCTTGGAATAGCAGTCTGCCTGGTGCTTTCACTGACCGCCGGGGTCGTAGCCCAGGAAGGGTACGATCTGTCCTGGTGGACTGCCGACGGCGGCGGGCAAACCTTCAGCACCGGTGGTGGCTATTCGTTGGGCGGGACGATAGGCCAGGCTGACGCCGGCCTGCTATCTGGCTCTGGCTACACCCTGGCCGCCGGCTTTTGGAGCGGCGGAACAGCCATCTACAGGGTCTATCTGCCGCTGGTCTTTCGCGACTTCCCATAGAGGGGGAGGGTTCCCCACCTTAGACACGAGCCTTCCGCAGGTTCATAAACCTGCGAAAGGCTTGGCATACGGAGCAACTACCCGTCCTATTCTTCGGGGAACGTCTCCTCTTCGCCTTCGTCGAGCTCGCCGAACAACTCCTCTTCCCCTTCGAAAGCCTCTGCTTCACTCCCGCCCAGTATATCCTCGGCCCCGGCCGCGAACTCGGCCGGCACCATCACCTTCACCTCACCCAGACCATCGATGATGATGCCAAAGATCGGCCCAGCCGCTTCGTAGCGCAGCAGCACCGGGATGCCGGCCGCCTCTAGCTTGCTCTTGTACACCTGCGCCAGGTCTATGCCCTGGCATGTCAGGACACAAGTCAGTTCTGGCTCGTCAGCCATGGTGTTCTCCTAGAACAGGAGCGAGGCGACCAGGCTCATGATCTCACCCACCGCCTGGCTGACCATCAGCCCCATGCCGATCAGCATCCCGGCCAGCAGTCCGGCGATGGCCAGGTTGCCCTTTTTCAGCTCTGCCACCTCATCGATGCCCCGCGTCAGGGCGACAAACAGGAACAGGGCTATCTCCAGGGTTACCACTGCCAGTACCAGGCCGACGACTAGCTGCAGCGCTTCGGTCAGGAGGACCTGCCCAAAAGCACTGCTGCCCACATCCCATGTAGACCTATCGACAAAAAGGGCCGGGCGTAGGATGATCGCCACTGCGACCAACATCGCACCCAGGACAATGCCCACCGCAGCATTGCCGTCGCGCAACAACTGCCACTCGTCCACGCCACGGGTGAACCATTGGAATAGGAAAAGGGCAAGATAGACTGCGATCGCGCTCAAGACAACGGCGATGACCAGTTGAACAAAGCTCAGCCACAGTTGGTCCACGATTTCCTCCTGCAAGCACTCAGCGTTCAGCGATCAGCTTTCAACCCGAGTATACCATAAACTTCCCCAAAGGGCAAAGCAAGAACCGGCCTCAAGCGCGTCGTACGTCGATTCGCCTTTTGCATTTTTCCTGCACATTGGGTATAATGACCGCCGGTCAGTGACGGGCTTGTTCAATAATTGCACATGGACAACTCGAAGGAGAGCTGTACCCTTCGAGCCCCACGTCCAGCGTTGGGGCTTTCATATATCCCCTTCCCGGCCCCGTGAGCCGGGACCTAGGCAGGAGGGAATTAGTGGATCAAAGAAGAATGCTTGGTTCGGTTATGGTCGTCGGCGCAGGTGTTGGTGGAATGCGCGCCGCCGTCGACCTGGCGGACTCGGGATTCAAGGTCTATCTGCTCGACTCGGCGCCCAGCATCGGCGGCATCGTGTCCCAACTGGGCTTTATGTTTCCCACCCACGACTGTGTCCTGTGCCGCGGCACCTCGGACCATGGTTATGGCTGCTCACGCCCCTCGATCTCTCCTTTCCTGCTCGATCACAGCCAGCACCCCAACATTGAGATCATGACCAACAGCACAGCGGTCGGTGCCCGGGGGTTGCCGGGTAATTTCACCGTCCAGGTCTATCACCGACCCCGTTACGTCAACACAAAGCTGTGCATCAACTGCGATGAATGCGCCCGCGTCTGCCCGGTCGAGCTGCCGAGCGGCTATCAGGCTGGCCTGGTGACGCACAAGGCAGCCTACAAGCCCTCAGTCCGCGCCATGCCCAACGCCTATGTGATCGAAAAAGGCCCCTACTGCCACGACTGCCGCAAATGCGAACAGGTCTGCCCGACTAGGGCGATCAACCTGGACGAAGAGGATTGGACTGAAGAGATCAACGTCGGGGCTATCATCCTGGCCGTGGGCTACCGGCTGTACGACCCCACCCCCGCCGAGGAGTGGGGCTATGGCCGCTATCCCAACGTGGTCACCGGCCTCCAGTTCGAGCGCCTGTCCAGCCGTTCTGGCCCGACCGAAGGCATCGTCGAGCGGCCCTCCGACGGCAAGACACCGGAGCGGATTGCCTGGCTCCAGTGCATAGGCTCGCGCGACCAGGAACACCCTTACTGCTCGTCGATCTGCTGCATGTACGCCACCAAGGAGGCAGTGCTGGCCAAGGAACGGCTGCCAGGCGTTGACTGCCAGATCTTTATCATGGACGAGCGAGCGTTTTCCAAGGAATACACCGCCTATTTTGAGCAGTCGAAGGATCTTTGGGGTGTCAAGTACATACGCTGCCGTATCTCTGAAATCAAGGAGGACTCTACTACTCACGATCTGATCCTGCATTACCAGGATGAAAAAGGAATGCTGAAGCAAGACACCTTCGATCTGGTCGTGTTGTCAGTGGGCAGCGAGCCGCCGCCCAAGGCCGTGTCTTTGGCCGAGGACATGCAGATCGAGCTGAACGAATACGGCTTTTGCAAGTTTGACAAGTTCGAGCCGCTGGACACTAGCCGGCCCGGCGTCTTTGTCGCCGGCGCCTTTGCCACTCCCAAAGAGATCGCCGAGACCGTGATCGACGCCAGTGGCACTGCCGCTCGCTGCATGGCCCTCCTGTCTGGCAAGTCAGGAACTGAGGTAAGCGAGCCTTCCTACCCGCCGGAGCGCGACGTCAGCGGCGAGCCGCCGCGCGTGGGGGTTTTTGCCTGCTACTGCCACCCGACCATCGACCAGGTGGTCGATGTGGATAGCGTGCTGGCCTATGCCCGCAACCTGCCAGGTGTGATCCACGCCCAGGCCCTGGAGTACGGGTGCCTGCCGGGAGGTCCGGAGGCGATCCAGGCGGCGATTCGCGACCACAACCTCAACCGGATAGTCATCGGCGCCTGCACACCACGCACCCACCTGGCCCTCTTCCAACGCGTCATCCGCCAGGCTAGTTTGAACGCCCAACTGCTCGAGTTCGTCAGCCTGCGTGACAACTGCGCCTGGGTACACGGCGATGACCCGAAAGGCGCCACACGCAAAGCGCAGGAAGAGATGCGGGTAGCGGTGGCCCGCGCCCGCCACTTCTTGCCCTACAGCAAAGAGAAACGCGCCTTTTACCGCTCGGCCCTGGTCATCGGCGGCGGTCTAGCTGGCATGACCGCAGCGCTGGCCATCGCCGACGAGGGTTATGACGTCTATCTGGTCGAAAAGACCGACAAACTGGGTGGAATGTTGCGCAACCTCTACCAGTCAGCCGAAGGGCCAAATCCGCAGCGCCTGCTGCACACCCTCGTCAAGCGCGTCCACAGCCACGAGCGGATTATCCTCTACCACAACACCGAAGTCATAGACTTTCAGGGGCATGTCGGCAACTTTCGTACCCGGCTGAGTTACGCCGGCAATAGCACCATCGGAGGTGATGGCGACTCACCCCGTTGCTGGGAAATCAACCACGGCGTCACCGTGGTGGCCACTGGCGGCTATGAATACAAAGGCCATGTCTACCTGTACGGGCAGGACCCACGCGTTGTCACCCAACTGGAGCTCGAGCGACGACTGGCAGAAGATGTAGACGCTGCCCGGCAGCTTAAACAGGTGGTCATGATCCAATGCGTCAAGGGACCGGAGCAAAAGATTCCCTATTGCAGCCGGACCTGCTGCACCAACACGATGAAAAACGCCATCATCATCAAGCGGATCAACCCTGACTGTCAAATTTATGTCCTGTACAAAGACCTGATCACCTACGGTTTCCGCGAGGAATACTACACCGAGGCCCGCGAGCGTGGCGTCATCTTTTTGCGATACGATGAGGACGATCCACCCCAAGTGCAGATCAACTACGGCGAGCTTGAAGTACGGATCAAAGATGTAATCCTAGACAAGCCACTGACCTTTACCCCCGACCTGTTGGCCCTGTCAATGGCAACCATGCCCGCCGAGAGCAACCCGGCGCTGGCCAAGCTACTTGACGTGCCTTTGTCGAGCGAGGGCTTTTTCATGGAGGCCCACCTGAAACTGCGGCCCATGGACTTTACCCGCGAAGGCGTCTTCCTCGCCGGCATCGCCCACTACCCCAAATTCATGGAGGAGACGATCGGCCAGGCCTTGGCGACCGCCGGGCGAGCCATGACTATCCTGACCAAGGACAAGCTGGAGGTCGGCGGGACCATCGCCGTCGTCGACCAAAGCAAGTGCGTCGGCTGCCTGACCTGCGTGCGCACCTGTCCATTCCACATCCCGCAGATGGATCGCCAGGCCAAGGGCGTTGGCGAGATCGTCGGCGCGGCCTACATCGAGCCGTCGCTGTGCACCGGCTGCGGCACCTGCACCAGTGAGTGCCCGGCCAACGCCATCCAGCTCCGTCACTACCGCGACGAGCAGATCATGGTGCCGGAGGAGCCGATCCTGGGCCAGTGGTTTGTGCAATCATAAGAAGAGGCATCGTATGAGTGATAACGTAGGGGCAGAGTCTCCCCTTCCCACCGGAAACGGATTCGAGCCGCAATTGACCGCCTTTACCTGCATCTACTGCGGCAGCATGGCTGCCGACACCGCCGGGGCCATCCACTTGACCTATCCGGCCAACGTCAAGCTCTTCCGCTTTCCGTGCACCGGCAAGGTGGACGTGGAATACATCCTAAAAGCTTTTGAGCAAGGAGCCGACGGCGTGTACATCGTTGCCTGTTCCATCGGCAACTGCCACCACATCCACGGCAACGTACGAGCCACCAAGCGGCTGGCCTATGCCCGCAAGTTGATCGAGCAAGTCGGACTGGAAGGTGAACGGCTCGGCATCTACTACATGTCCGGCAGCCAGGCCCACGCCTTTGCCAACGCTGCCAAGGAGATGACCGAACGGATCCGCAAGCTGGGTCCCAGCCCCCTACGTCAGCCTGGTGCCCCGTGATCTCTTCCGCTATGAACGCCGCACCCGCAGGGGCAAACGACATTCGCCCTCCCGTGCCAGTTGGTGCAGCCCTGGTGATAGGCGGCGGCATCGCAGGCGTCCAGGCAGCGCTCGATCTGGCCGAGTCCGGGGTCAAGGTCTACCTCGTAGAGCGCGGGCCAGCTATCGGCGGAAAAATGGCTCAGCTCGACAAGACCTTTCCCACCAACGACTGTTCCATGTGTATCATGTCACCAAAACTGGTGGAAGCTGGCCGCCATCCGAATATCGACATCTTGACCACGGCCGAGCTGATTCACCTCGAAGGCGAGCCAGGCCGCTTTCAGGCCACAGTCCGCCGCCAGCCTCGCTACGTTGATATCGACAAGTGTACAGCATGCAACGACTGCGCCCTGGTTTGCCCCATCTCGGTGCCTAGCGAGTACGACGAGGGATTGGCCGCCAGGACTGCTATCTACAAGCCCTATGCTCAGGCTGTGCCGAACGCCTACATCATCTCCAAGCGGGGCACCAGCCCGTGCAAAGCAGCCTGTCCGGCCGATACCAGCGCCCAGGGCTACATTGCCCTCATCGCCCAAAAACGGTACGAAGAGGCGTTAGAAGTCATCAAGCAGTACAACCCCTTCCCAGCCTCAGTAGGCCGAGTTTGTCACCACCCATGCGAAACCGAGTGTAACCGCGGCAAAATCGACAGCCCGGTGGCGATCTGTGCGCTCAAACGCTTCGTCGCCGATACCGTCTACGAGCGTTGGGATGCCGCTGGCCTTGCCGGCGAGCTGCGTGATTTGACACCATTCCCCTGGGCGCCTGAGCAGTTGCCTGCGGAGGACAGGCGGCGTGTCGCCATCGTCGGCGCTGGAGTCGCTGGGCTCTCGGCCGCCCATTTTCTGGCCCGTATGGGTTACCAAGCCACCGTATTCGAAGCCTTGCCGGTAGCAGGCGGCATGGCGCGTGTCGGCATTCCGGCTTATCGCCTGCCTCGTGAAGTGCTGAATCGCGAGATCAAAGAGATCTTGAACCTGGGGGTAGAGCTAAAGCTGAGCCACCCCGTCCGGGATGTCAACCGATTGTTCGACGGGGGTTTTGCCGCAATCTTTTTGGCTATCGGCGCACACGAACCCCAGAAGCTCAACATCCCCGGCGAAGATGAGGCTCAGGGCGTCTTTCACGGCGTGCCCTTCCTGCGCGCCGTCAGCTTGGGCGAGCAGAGCCAAATAGGCGACCGCGTGGTAGTCGTCGGCGGGGGCAACACCGCCATCGACACGGCCCGCACCGCCCTACGCCTGGGTTCCCGCAGCGTAACGATCGTCTACCGCCGCACCCGGACTGAGATGCCGGCGAACGAATGGGAGATCGATGAAGCGCTGGAGGAAGGAGTCGAATTAGAGTTACTGACCCAGCCAACTGCCGTCCTGGCCGACGACACGGGGCATATCCGGGCCGTACGTTGTGTGCGTATGCAGCTGGCCGAGCCGGATGCCAGTGGCCGGCGGCGGCCGATCCCGGTCGAAGGCAGTGAGTTCGACATTCCATGTGATGCAATGGTCGCAGCAGTAGCCCAAGCCCCGGAAATCAGCCTCTTGGACCCCGGTCATGGCCTGGAGATCAGCCGTTATGGTACCTTCAAGGTTGATCCCCAAACCCTCGCGACCAACCAGCCCGGCATCTTTGCCGGTGGTGATGCGGCCGCTGGACCGGGCGCGCTCATTGAGGCCATCGCCGCCGGACGGCGTGGAGCCCTGTCTATTGACCGCTATCTGCGTAAAGTGCCTCTCCTCACTCCTCGTGAATTGACACCCCTACCGGTTGCGGACTTGACGGTCAGCGAGATCGAGAAGCTCGTGGCCCAAGGCCAGGTCGATACCCGTCCACGAGTTGAGATCCCCAAGGCACCGGTAGCGATGCGCGTGGGTGACTTTCGTGAAGTAGAGCTCAAGCTCACCGAAGACCAGGCGCTGGCCGAAGCCCACCGATGCCTCAAGTGCGGCCTCTGCTCTGAATGCTACCAGTGTGTACTGGCCTGCAAGGCCCATGCCATCGATCACCAGCAGGCCCCCTATGAAGAGACCTTGGAGGTCGGAGCCGTCGTCCTCGCGCCCGGCTATGAGCTATACGACGCCGCGCGGGCTGGCGAGCTAGGTTTTGGACGCTACGCCGACGTGATCACAGCCATGCAGTTCGAGCGAATGCTCAGCGCCTCTGGGCCGACAGGCGGTCACATTGCCCGTCTGTCTGACCACCAGCCGCCCAGGCGGATCGCCTTTCTGCAGTGCGTAGGGTCTCGAGATCGAGACCACGATTACTGCTCCTCCGTCTGCTGCATGTACGCTACCAAGGAAGCTATGCTGGTCTTGGACCACGTGCCGGGGGTCGAGTGCCACATTTTCCAGATCGACATGCGAGCCTTCAGCAAGGGCTTTGAAGCCTATTTTGAGCGGGGCCGCTCGTTGGGCATCCTCTACCATCGCTGCAAAATCTCAGCCTTGAAAGAAGATCCCGGAACTCGAGAACTGCTGATCGACTATGTGACCGACGACGGCAAGGTGGAACAGCAGCGGTTTGACCTGGTCGTGCTGAGTGTCGGAATGGAAAAACCGGTTGGTGTAGAGGCGCTGGCTCAAGTGACGGGTGTCGAGCTGGATGCGTGGGGTTTCTGTCGCACCGATCCATTCCACCCCGTCGAGACAACCCGCCCGGGCGTATTCGTGTGCGGCGCCTTTGCCGAACCGAAAGATATCCCTGACAGCGTCATCCAGGCCGGGGGCGCGGCAGCCGCGGCTTTGGCATTGGTCGGAAAGTCACGTGGGACACTGGTATCGCCCAAGGAGTACCCACCCGAGACCCCGGTGACCACAGCCGATGAACCGCGCATCGGTGTATTTATCTGTAGCTGTGGTACCAACATCGCCGGCGTAGTAGATGTGGCTGCCGTAACCCAGTATGCCGCCACGCTGCCCAACGTCGTCCATGCCGAGAACACGATTTATACCTGCTCGGCCGATTCGCTAAAGCTGATCCAGGAGCGGGTGCGGGAAAAGGGGTTGAACCGGGTCGTTGTGTCATCGTGCACCCCGCGCACCCACGAGCCGATCTTTCGCGACACGATCCGCGAGGTAGGCCTAAACCCCTACCTGTTCGAGATGGCCAACATCCGCGACCAGGATTCTTGGGTTCACGCCAAGTGGCCCGACCGGGCCACAGCCAAGGCGAAAGACCTGACGCGCATGGCAGTCGCTCGTTCCCGACTGTTGGAACCTCTCGATACCCAACAGCAGCCGCTGTTCCACAGAGCGCTGATCATTGGCGGCGGCGTGGCCGGTATGTCCGCCGCCCTGAACCTGGCCGAACAGGGCTACGACGTGACCCTGGTGGAGCGCGAATGGGAGCTGGGCGGCCTGGCCCGGCGGCTACATTCGACCGGCGATGGCGCCGACCCACAGGCCTTCCTGCACGACCTGATCGGCCGGGTCAAAGGCCATCCGCGCATAGAAGCCCTGACTGGCCATGAGCTAGTCAAATCGAGCGGCTTTGTCGGCAATTTCAAGACCACAATAGCCAGCCGCCTGGATCCCACCCAACGCCTGATCGAGCACGGCGTGACCATCGTCGCCACCGGCGGCCAGATATACCGCGGCCCGGCCCACGGCCTTGGTGCCGACCCCAGGATCATCACCCAGCTCGACTTGGAAGAGCTGCTAACAGCCCTTGGGGACAATCCAGAATCCAAAATCCGAAATCTAGAATCTGTTGTGATGCTGCAGTGCGTCGGCCCTTGGGACGAGGGCGGCGACACACCCTTCTATTGCAGCCGCATCTGCTGCTCAGTAGCAGCCAAAAATGCGCTGCGACTCAAGAAACTGAATCCTGACATGCAGGTGGTGGTCCTCTACAACCGCGACATCCGCACCTACGGTTTCTTGGAGACGCTCTACACCCAGGCGCGTGAAGCTGGCGTCCTCTTCCTGCGCTACCAGGAAGGGACACAGCCACAGATCGACGTCGAAGGTCCTGGCCCGCTAGGCCAGGAGAACCGGCTCCAGATCTCAGTCCACGACCCGCTGCTGGGCCAGGATCTAGCCTTCAATCCCGACCTGCTGGTGCTGTCGTCGGCCATCATCCCATCGGAGGGCAGCCGCGAGCTGGCCGAAATGCTCAAGTTTTCGTGCAACCTCGAGGGTTTTTTCCTCGAAGCGCACGTCAAGCTCCAGCCGGTCGATTTCCCGGCCGAAGGCCTATTCCTGGCCGGCCTGGCCCACTACCCCAAGCTGATCGACGAAACGATCGCCCAGGCAGGGGCAGCAGCCGCCCGTGCGGCGCATATCCTATCGCAAGAGGCGCTGGAAGTGGGCGGCGTCGTGGCCCAGGTGGAGACAGACAAATGCACTGGCTGCCTGACCTGTGTGCGGATCTGTCCCTTTGGCGCGGTGCAGATCAACCCAGCGCTGATGGGGGCAGGGGGAATCATCGGCGCAGCCGAAATCGCGGCGGCGGCCTGCCGGGGCTGCGGCTTGTGCCCGGCCGAATGCCCGGCCAAGGCGATCCAGTTACAGCACTTCCGTGATGACCAGGTGCTGGCCAAAGAAGAGGCCTTGTTTGAGGCCATAGCCACGGCGTTGGCAGAGTAAGGATGCTGGGAGTAATATGATGACAGATTTTGAGCCTCAGGTCTTGGCCTTTGCCTGCCACTACTGCGCCTACGCGGCGGCAGACCTGGCGGGGTCGATGCGGCTCAGCTATCCGCCCAACGTCAAGGTGCTTCACCTGCCCTGCACTGGCAAAGTGGACGTGATCTACCTGCTGCGGGCTTTTGAAAAAGGAGCCGACGCCGTATTCGTCGCCGGCTGACTGAAGGGTACCTGTCATTACCTGGAAGGTAATACCAGCGCCGAACGAAGGGTGAATTACGCCAAGAAACTCCTGGCTGAGGTCGGCCTCGAGCCAGAGCGTCTGGATATGTTCTTTTTGTCCTCGGCAGAAGGAGCTCAATTTGCCGAGATTGCAACCGAGATGACAGAGCGGGCACGGCGTTTGGGGCCTAACCCGCTAAAAGGTCGTAAGACAATCGAACCACCAAAGATGGAGGTTGGAGCATGATAGTAGCAGAACAAAAGCCCCTTGACGAAATCAAAGCCATGATCGCCGACGCCGAAAAGATACTGATCCTTGGCTGCGGCACGTGTGTCACCGTCTGCTTTGCCGGCGGGGAGAAGGAGGTCTCGATCCTGGCCTCGCAACTCAGGATGGCCACCAAGATGGCAGGACAGGAAAAGGAGATCCGCGAGTTCACCGTCCAGCGCCAGTGTGAGTACGAGTACAACGAGCTGGCTGCCGAGCACATACGTGACGTTGACCTGGTGCTGTCGCTAGCCTGCGGCATCGGCGTACAGACGATGAACGAGCAGTTCCCGGAAAAGCGGACAGTGCCAGGCCTGAACACGACCTTCCTGGGCCAGCCCACCGAGCAGGGCGTATGGTCAGAGCGCTGCCAGGCATGCGGTGACTGCATCCTGGAGCTGACCAACGGTCTGTGCCCCATCGCCCGTTGCGCCAAGAGCCTGCTCAATGGGCCGTGCGGTGGATCGCAGCGGGGCATCTGCGAGGTTTATGCCGAAAAGGAAACCCCCTGCGTCTGGCACGAGATCTATGAACGGGCAAAGGCGTTGGGCAGGCTCGACAAGCTGCTGGAGATCCAAACGGCCAAGAATTGGAGCACCAGCCGCGACGGCGGCCAGCGCAAGATCATACGGGAGGATTTGCGGCTATGAGCGACAACACCTATCTCGTAGGCAGCAACCTGGAAAAGGCATTAAAGGCTGGCTGGTTCGTGGCCACTGGCGAGCTGGGGCCGCCGCAGAGCGCAGACAGGTCGGTGATCGAGCACAAAGCCGGCTTCCTGAGAGGGATCGTCGAAGCGGTCAATATCACCGACAACCAAACAGCAGTAGTCCGGATGTCGTCCATCTCAGTGGGAACGATGCTGCTGGGATTGGGCATCGAACCGACGATCCAGATGACCGCCCGCGACCGGAACCGGATCGCCATCCAGAGCGATCTGTTAGGTGCCTATGCCCTCGGCATCCGCAATCTGCTTTGCCTGACCGGCGACCATCAGACCTTCGGCAACCACCCGATGTCCAAGAACGTCCACGACATCGATTCGATCTCAATGCTGCAAATGGTGCGCGACATGCGCGATGGGAGAAAATTCCAGTGCGGCGACGTGATCAAAGGCCAGGAACCGCGCTTTTTCCTTGGCGCGGCGGCCAACCCCTTTGCCGATCCGTTCGAGTTCCGACCCTATCGGCTGGGCAAGAAGGCAAGGGCTGGCGCCAACTTTATCCAGACCCAGATCATTTTCAACGTGCCGAAATTCGCCGACTTTATGCGGCGCGTAGTCGATCTGGGCTTCCATGAGCAGTGCTATGTCCTGGCTGGCGTGGCGCCCATCCGCAGCGTCGGCGCGGCCAAGTACATGGCCACCAAGGTGCCCGGCATGGAAGTGGACCCGGAATATATCGACCGCATGACCAGGGCGACCAAGGGCCTGCCATCGCCGAAAGAGATCGAGGCCATGGATCCCAAGGAAGCTTCCCAGGTCAAGAAGGCCCGCAAGGAAGCAACCGAGAACGAGGGGATCCAGATCTGCGTCGACGTTATCAACGAGTGCCGCAAGATGCCGGGTGTGGCGGGCGTGCACATCATGGCCATCGAGTGGGAAGAAGCGGTCGACGAGATCGTCAAGAGGGCGAAAATCGGCCCCAAGTACGATCCAGCTCGCCAGGTGGCTTGATCCTCGCGGAGCATCCCGAGCGTAGCGAGTGGATTGGTGATCCAAAGGAGTAGCTCATGACGCTAACGCTGCAAACCGATCTCGCCCACGAGATCAAAGAACGATCGGGCGAGAACGTTTTCCTGTGTTACCAGTGCAAAAAGTGCACGGCTGGCTGCCCGGTGGCTGCCTACTTTGACCTGACGCCCAACCAGGTGATGCGCGCCTGCCAGCTCGGGCAGACTGACATGGTGCTCAACTCACGGACGATCTGGATTTGCGCCGCCTGCGAGACCTGCACTACCCGCTGCCCGCAGGGCATCGACATCGCCCGCATCATGGACGTCCTGGAGATCATGGCCCAGGAACGCAAGATCCGGCCCAAGGTCCGTACCGTGCCCATGTTCTACAAATCAGCCAACCGGGGCATCGGCTGGTTCGGACGGATGTGGGAGCTGGGCTTGATGGCCGAGCTGTACATCCGCGAGTTGCTGGCCGGCGAGCCGCCCCGCAAGCAGTTCTTCCGCCAGCTCTTCCGCTACGATATAGCCATGGCCATCAAGATGCTCCGCGCCGGCAAGCTCAAGATCCTGCCCAGCATCGCCCGGCGGCCGCGCAATCGCCGCCGGCCTGCCCGCCAGCCGGTAGACATCGGGCCGGATGTGATGGACGCTTACCCGAAGGTCGCAAGACCGGCAGCCAAGGCCGCCAAGAGCAACGTCATCTCCTACTACCCCGGTTGCAGCCTGCATGCCACCGGGATCGAGTTCCACCTATCCACCAAGGCCGTGGCCGAGAAGCTGGGCCTCAACCTGGTCGAGCCGACAGGCTGGAAGTGCTGCGGCACGTCGCCAGCCCACAACACCAACTACTACCGCTCGATCAAACTGCCCATGGAAACGCTGTCCATCGCCCAGGAGATGGGCCACAGCTACATGACCATGCCCTGCGCTGCCTGCTTCTCCCGCTTTCGCATCGCCATGCACGAGGTACAACACGACCCCGAGCTGCGACAGCGGATCGCCGAAGACATCGGCTTCGAGTTCACCGGCGGCATCAAGGTCGATAACCTGTTGACCACCATCACCGACCGGGTGGGGTACGACGCCGCAGCCAAGCCAGTGGTCAAGCCGCTGGCCGGGCTCAAGGCAGTCTGCTACTACGGATGCCTGCTCACCCGCCCGCCCGACGTCACCGGCGAGGAGCACTACGAGTACCCCACCAATATGGACCGCCTGGTCGAGGTGCTGGGAGCAGAGGCCCTGGACTGGACCTACAAGACCGACTGCTGCGGCGGCTCGCTGTCGCTGAGCACACTTGAGATCGCTTTGGACCTGAGTCACAAGATCCTGAAGAACGCCAGGGACGTGGGCGCCGATCTGATCGTCACCGCCTGCCCTTTGTGCCACGCCAACCTCGACATGCGCCAGAAGCAGATCAACGACGAGTATGGGGAAGATCTGCACATCCCCATCCTCTATTTCACCCAACTGATGGGGCTGGCCTATGGGCTGCCGCCCAAGGCCCTGGGCCTGGACAAGCACCTTTCCGATGCCATTGGGCTGTTGAAGGAAAAAGAACTAATCTGATCAGGAGGGTAAAGGATCGTGAAACTCACTGACAAACCGGTAACCAGTTTCCTGGACGACCTGGCCAGCAGCCTCCCGGCCCCCGGCGGCGGCAGCGTCGCCGCCCTCAGCGGCGCGCTGGGTGCGGCGCTGATTAGCATGGTCTGCAACTTGACCCTGGGCAAGAAGGGCTACGAGGGGGTGCAGGCAGACATCGAGGCTCTGCTGACTCAGTCGGAGGCGCTGCGCCACGAAATGGTCGACCTGCTGGAGGCCGACGTCGCCGCCTACACCGCCTACTCCCAGGCAGCCAAAATGCCCCGTGACACCGACGAGCAAAAGGCGGTGCGGACCGCGGCCATGCAGGACGCCCTGAAGAACGCCACGATGCCGCCGTTGCACATTGCCGAGGCTGCCGTCAAGATCATGGACCTGTGCATGCCGGCCGCGGAAAAGGGCAACAAGTGGGCAGTGAGCGATGCCGGCGTGGCCGTGCTGATGGCCGAAGCCGCACTGCGTGCTGCGGCCCTCAATGTCCTCATCAACTTGGGCACTATCAAGGACCAGGATTTCGTAGCCGAAAAGCGCGCCCACCTGGATGGGCTGCTGGCCGGCAAAGGGGTGATGCGCGACGAGATCTATGATTATGTAGCCAGCAAGCTATAACCATCGACACAACAGGAGGAGATCCGACATGACAGCAACCATTCTCGACGGCAAAGCGACCGCCAAGACGCTACAAGCCGAGCTCGACGCCGCCGTGGCTGAATTCAAAGCCCAGACCGGCGTCACGCCGACCATCGCCGTGGTGCGCGCTGGCGAGGACCCGGCCTCGGTGTGGTATGCCAACGCCATCAACAAAACGACCGCCGCACGGGGCATGACCGCCCAGATATGTGTCCTGCCCGAGACCGCCAGCCAGGACGAGCTGGTGGCCCTCGTCGCCAGGCTGAACGCCGACCCGGCCGTTCATGGCATCATGGTCCAGGAACCGATGCCCAGAGGCATCGACGAGGCTGCGGTCAAGGCGGCCCTGTCGCCGGCCAAGGACGTAGACGGCGTGCATGAGGCCAACGCCGGCAGACTGGCCATGGTCGCGCCCGCGGGGCGGCCGCCCGGCGTGGGGCCCTTCTTCGTCCCGGCGACCCCGGCCGGCGGCATGGAGCTGATGCGCCGCTTTGGCGTCGAGTTCAACGGCAAGCACGCCGTGGTGGTCGGACGCTCCAACATCGTCGGCAAGCCGATGGCCATGCTTCTGATGCGCGAAAACGCCACCGTCACCATCTGCCATTCCCGCACCGCCAACCTGCCCGGCGTCTGCCGCCAGGCCGACATCCTGTGCGCCGCGGTGGGCCGGGCGGAGATGATCCGGGGCGATTGGATCAAGCCTGGAGCCGTGGTGGTTGATTTCGGAGTCAACGACGTCGAAGGCAAGATGGTCGGCGACGTGGCCTACGCCGAGGCGGCTGAAGTAGCAGGCATGATCACGCCGGTGCCGGGCGGTACCGGCCCGATGACCAACGTCATACTCTGCCTGAACCTGCTCGAAGCAGCCAAGGGGCAGGTCGGCTAGGCAGGTCAAGGCAGTCATCCGCGATGCCTGAAAACAGGTCCTGTTTGACAAGGTCGGGTGCCTATGGTAGACTAGTGGACCGACACTCCTCACCAGGGGGTCATAGATCAGACAACGCTGTAGAGGCGACAAAAAAAATCCAAATACTACCGAAGGAGGTAACACATGCTAGTTGACATCAAGCGGCCCGTGCCCAGCGACATCGACATCGCTCAGGCAGCCACCATGCGACCGATTATCGACGTTGCCCGTGAGGTCGGCCTGACCGAAGATGACCTGGACTTTCACGGCAAGTACAAGGCCAAAGTCCACCTGGACGTGCTGGAGCGGCTGGCCGACCGGCCCAACGGCAAGTACATCGACGTGACCGCCATCACCCCCACCCCCCTGGGCGAAGGCAAGACGGTCACCACCGTCGGCGTCAGCCAAGGCCTGTCCTACCTGGGTGAAAAAGTCTTTACTTGCATCCGCCAGCCTTCCCAGGGGCCAACCTTCGGCATCAAGGGCGGTGCCGCCGGCGGCGGCTACGCCCAGATCCTCTCCATGGAGGATTTCAACCTGCACCTGACCGGCGACATCCACGCCGTAGGTGCCGCCCACAACCTGCTGGCAGCGGCCGTCGATAACCGCCTGCAGAAAGAATCCCGCTGGAGCACCAACTTCCTGGCCAAGGCCCTCTGCCCGGATGACGTGTATACCCCCTCCATGCGCAAACGGCTGGCCAAGCTGGGCATCCAGTCGGACAAGCCATCCGACCTGAGCGCCGAAAACAAGGAAAAGATGTTCCGCCTGGACATCGACCCCTACGCGATCCAGTGGCGGCGTGTCGTGGATGTGAGCGATGCGTCACTGCGCAACATCATCTGCGGGCTGGGAATGGTCAACGATGGGCCTCCGCGGCAGGCTGGTTACGACATCACCGTCGCCTCCGAGATCATGGCCGCCCTGGCCCTGTGCAGCGGCATCGAAGACCTACGTAACCGGATGGGCCGGATCATCATCGGCACCAACAAGAAAGGCGAACCGATCACGGCCGAAGACCTGAACGTCGCCGGCGCGATGACCGTCCTGCTCAAAGAGGCGATCATGCCCAACCTGATGCAGACGCTGATGGGCAGCCCGGCCTTTGTCCACTGCGGGCCCTTTGCTAACATCGCCCAGGGCAACAGCTCGATCTTGGCCGACCGAATCGCCCTCAAGCTCGTCGGCGAGAAGGGCTATGTCGTGACCGAGTCGGGCTTTGGCGCCGACTGCGGCATGGAAAAGTTCATGGACATCAAGTGCCGCGTCAGCGGCCTGATCCCCAACTGCGTCGTCCTGGTCTGCACCGTCCGCGCCTTGAAGATGCACGGCGGTGGACCCAAGGTCGTCGCCGGCAAGCCACTGGACAAGGCCTACACCCAGGAAAACCTGGAGCTCCTGGAAAAAGGCCTGCCCAACCTGCTGCAGCACATCGAAAACGTGCTCAAGTTCGGCGTGCCGGTGGTGGTCGCCATCAACCGCTTCAAGGACGACACCGACGCCGAGATCGCCCTGATCCGCAAGCGTGCCCAGGAAACTGGCGCCGAGGATGCTGTAGTCAGCTCCGTGTGGGCCGACGGCGGCGCCGGTGGCGCCGACCTGGCCAAGGCCGTCATGAAAGCCTGCGAGAAACCGTCCAAGTTCAAGTTCCTCTACCCCGACGACTATTCGATCAAGCAAAAGATCGAGACGATCGCCAAGGAGATCTACCGCGCCGGGACTATCACCTACACGCCCGAAACTGAGGCCAAGATCGAGCTCTTTACCAAGATGGGGCTCAGCCACCTGCCGCTCTGCATGGCCAAGACCCACCTGTCGTTCACCCACGACGCCGCGGTCAAAGGCGCACCCCAGAACTGGACCCTGCCCATCACCGACATCCGAGCCAGCGTGGGCGCCGGCTTTCTCTTCCCGCTGTTGGGCACGATGCGCACCATGCCCGGCCTGCCGACCCGCCCTGCCTTTACCGACGTAGACCTGGACCTGGAGACCGGTCGTGTGGTGGGGCTGTTCTAGAACTGTGGAAATGGGGAGGGCGAATGCCCTCCCCAATGCCCCGGCCGACCAGAGGGCCGGGATCGTTGAACTCACTTAACAATGCAGATTTACAACTTTGTGCGATATGGCCTTCTGTGTTACAATGGCCGTGGTCATTCTGAGCGAAGTGAAGAATCTTCCGAGATCTATCGAAGGAGTTGCCTTGATGGAAAAAATCACATTTAGCATCCCCACCCTGTGGGCCGACCATCATGTGTTGGCTGTGCGGCGGGCGCTGGGCCAGGTAACGGGCGTGGTCGAGGTAACTGCCAGCGCGCTTTACCAGGACGTACGGATCAAGTACGACCCAACATCCGTGACGCCTGACGCCCTGTCCGGCGCGTTGGCCCAGGCCGGCTATCAGATCGCCGCGGCGCCCTCTCTGCCGGCCCACCCGCCGCGCATCGACGATTCATCCGATTGGTTCCAGTTCCAGGAGCGGATCAGCGAAACCGACATGCGTGACCTTGAAATGTCGGGCGACTTTCGCAAGTATTAGAGATGTTCGCCCAAATACCTAGAAAGAAGGAAACGAAATGTCCGAATATGCATCATTGACTGCTGACCCAGCAGTCGCGGAATTGCTCGAGATCACGCACGAAAAAGGCATCGAGACGGCTTTTGACCGCGCCGAGCACACCAAGCCCTGCCCTATCGGCAGCGATGGCGTCTGCTGTAGGATCTGCTCGATGGGCCCCTGCCGTCTGGTGGGCAAGACCAAGACCGGCATTTGCGGCGCCACAATTGACACAGTGGTGGCCCGTAACCTCGCCCGGCAGATTGCCGCAGGCGCGGCAGCCCACTCAGACCATGGGCGCGACATGGCCCTAACACTGCTGGCCGTAGCCGAAGGAGAAGCGCCCGACTATTATATCCGCGACGTCGGCAAGCTGGTCGAGATCGCCCACTTCTTAGGCGTCCCTGTACAGGGCCGGGAAACTCAGGAGATCGCCAAGGACGTGGCAGAAGCTGCTCTGGCTCAATTTGGCCAGCAGCACGGTACCCTCAAGTATCTGGCGCGTGCCCCGAAAAAACGCCAGCAGGTTTGGAAAGAGCGTACTGTCGCCCCTAGGGGCGTCGACCGCGAGATAGTCGAGACTCTGCACCGCACTCACGTCGGCAACGACCAGGACGCTGAGCACATTCTCGATCACGCCTTGCGCACTGCCCTGTCAGACGGATGGGGAGGGTCGATGCTGTCGACCGACATCACCGACATCCTGTTCGGCACACCGGTCCCGCTCTCCAGCGAAGTCAACATGGGCTGCCTGGAGGAGGATCAGGTCAACATTGTCGTCCACGGCCACGAGCCAATCCTTTCCGAGATGATCCTGGTCGCCTGCCAGGATCCGGAGATGATCGAATACGCCAAAACTAAAGGGGCCAAAGGCATCAACCTGACTGGCATCTGCTGCACCGCCAACGAGACCCTGATGCGCCAGGGCGTGAGAACCGTGGGCAACTTTTTGAGCCAGGAGCTGGCCATTGCCACCGGCGTAGTGGAGGCTATGATCGTCGACATCCAGTGCATCATGCAGGCGCTTGCGCCGATCGCCGAGCAGTACCACACCAAGCTCATTACCACTTCGCGCAAGGCCAAAATCAAGGGCGCTCTCCACATGGAGTTCAACGAACACGAGGCCCTCAAGATCGCCAAAGAGATCGTCAAGGTGGGCATTGACAACTTTGCCAACCGGGGCAAAACCGAAAAGGTCTATATTCCCAATGTGAGCGCCCCGCTGGTCGCCGGATTTAGCCACGAGTACCTGCGCTATATGCAGGGCGGCTACTATCGCGGCTCCTTCCGCCCACTTAACGACGCCATCATGGCCGGCCGCATCCGCGGCGTGGCCGGCGTCGTCGGCTGCAACAATGCGCGGACGCCCCACGACCATGTCCACAACCATGTCGTGCAAGAGCTGATCAAAAACGACGTGCTGGTTGTCCAGACCGGCTGCAGCGCCATCTCCGCGGCAAAAGTGGGCCTGCTGGGACCAGAGGCCCTGAATGTGGCCGGGCCAGGACTGCGCGAAGTATGTGAAGCGATCGGCATCCCGCCGGTGCTCCACCTGGGCTCCTGTGTAGACAACACCCGCATCCTGACTGTGGCCTCACAGATGGCCACCGAGGGTGGCTTGGGTGAGGACATTGCCGACCTGCCGGCCGTGGGCATGGCGCCCGAGTGGATGAGCGAAAAGGCGCTATCCATCGGCACCTACTTTGTGGCCTCAGGTGTCTATGTCATCTTTGGCTATCCGAACCCGGTGGCCGGCAGCGAGGAAGTCCAGCAGTTGATCACAGAGGGATGGGAATCTAAGGTGGGCGGCAAGCTTGAGTTCATCCAAGACCCACAGGAGATGGTGAACAAGGCGCTCGAACACATCGACAAAAAGCGCGCCGAGCTGGGCCTGCCCGAGTACGATCCGACCCGCTTCGGTCAAAGTGGCGATGTCCCGTTGGCAGCCTTTTTCGCCGTGCCGCCAGAAGAGCGCAACCTGTACAGCCGCAAGGCCCTTGCCGAAGCGGCGCACTGATAACCCAAGTCCGGACTTGGCCTGCAAGGCAAGTCCGGAAGGGATCATCCCAAGAAGGAGAAGGTATCAATGTCACGATACATCGCCACTCGGGCTCTACGCGGAGCCAACCTGATCGTCCAAGAGTTCGACGCCTCCCTGCAGAAGGCGCTTAAGGAGCTTGGGCCCGACAAAGAGATAAAATTCACCAACACTGCCTATTTTTTGCCCACCATCTTGGGCTACACCGGCATGGAAGTCAGCAACATCGGCGGCCTGGTGCCCGTGCTCGATCACTGCCGCAAGCTGCTGCACAGCCTGCCGGCCGGGCAGACCTGGGTGCCTTACCTGGGCGAGACATTGGATGCCGGCGTGGCCACCCTGTTGGCCGAGGAAGGCATCGTGGGCATCCGCTTCGCCTATGGCCTGGAGCCGCAGCCGATGCCGGGCCTGGAGCTGACCGGTTCCAGCGCCCCAGGCCCCGGCTACCTCAACGGCCCCATCGACGACATCCAGCTCCGTAGCTGGGGCATCCAACTGGTCGACGGCCGCATGCCCGGCTTTGCCGCCATCATCGGCGCAGCCCGCACCAACCAGGCCGCTGTCGAGATCGTCCGCCAGCTCCAGATGCGCAACATCCTGATCTTCCTCAGCGGCAACGTCAACGGCCGGAGCATGATCCACCAGCTCATGGAAGAGGGCGTTGAGATGGGCTATGACACCTACATCGTCCCCTTTGGCGTGGACACCGTCTCCACCGTCTACCCCATGGGCTTTGCCACCCGTTCGGCGCTGACCTTCGGCGGCATGAAAGGCGGCCAGGCCCGCGACATCCTGCTCTACAACAAGTACCGCGTCTTTGCCTTCGCCCTGGCCCTGGGCGAGGTGGACGACCTGAAATACGCCACCGCCGCCGGGGCCATCACCTATGGCTTCCCGGCCCTGGCCGACACGGTCATCCCCGAGATCACGCCTACCGGCATCACCCGATACGAGCACGTCGTGTCGATCCCATGGGACGACATCGAGGGCAAGGACGACGCCGAAAGGGCGGCGCGCTTTGTGCAGCGGGCCATCGAGGTACGCGGCGTCAAGATCAAGATCACCGAAGTCCCGGTCCCGGTGCCCTATGGCTCGGCCTTTGAGGGCGAGCGGGTGCGCAAGGAAGACATGCGCATCGAGTTCGGCGGCAAGTACTCCCGCGCCTTCGAGTTCCTGCGCATGACCGACCTGGACCAGGTCGAGGACCACAAGATCGAGGTCATCGGCCCCGGCATCGACACTGTGCCCGAAAAGGGAGCCATGGACTTGTGCATCCTGGTCGAGGTCGCCGGCCGCAAGATGCAGGAGGACTTTGAGCCGGTGCTCGAGCGCCAGATCCATTACTTTGTCAACGGCGCCAGCGGAATCCAGCACATTGGCCAGCGCGACATTGCCTGGATTCGCGTCAGCAAAGCCGCGGCTGACAAAGGCTTTGACCTGAAGCACTTTGGCGAGATCCTCTACGCCCGCCTACACGCCGACTTTGGAGCCATCGTCGACAAGGTACAGGTCAAGATCATCACCGACCCGGCCCTGCACGCCGAATGGCTGGAAAAGGCCCGCACTGCCTACAACTACCGTAACCAACGCCTGGCGGCCATGACCGACGAGGCAGTCGAAGAATTCTACTCCTGCACGCTGTGTCAGAGCTTCGCGCCCAACCACGTATGCGTGGTCAGCCCTGAGCGGCTGGGACTGTGTGGCGCCTACAACTGGCTGGACTGCAAGGCCAGTTACCAAATCAACCCCACCGGCCCCAACCAGCCGATCAGCAAGGGCCGCGCTATCGATCCGTGGGCCGGCACGTTCGACAAGGTCAACGAGTTTGTGCAGCAGGCGTCGCATGGCACAGTCACAGATGTCACCATGTACTCGATCATGAACTACCCGATGACCTCCTGCGGCTGCTTTGAGTGCATCATGATGATCCTGCCGCTGTGCAACGGCTTTATGGTCGTCAGCCGCGAGGATCCGAGCATGACCCCGGCCGGCATGACCTTTAGTACGTTAGCTGGCATGGCCGGCGGCGGCCTCCAGACTCCCGGCGTCATGGGCCACGGCAAATATTTCTTGATCAGCAAAAAGTTCATCCGCGCCGACGGCGGCCTGAAGCGCATCGTCTGGATGTCCAGCTTTCTGAAAGAGTCGATGGCCGAGGAGCTGAGGGAAGCCGCCACCCGCGAGGGTGACCCCGACTTGATCGACAAGATCGCCGACGAGCGCGTGGCCACCACCGAGGAGGAGGTCCTGGCCTACCTGGAGCAGACCGGCCACCCGGCCCTGACCATGGATCCGTTAATGTAGGGGGGGGTCCCGCCCTCTAACCATGATCAGCAGCAAGGGATCTCCCTTGCTGCTGATCATGTACAAGGTCATCCTGACATAGTTGCTTTTTATGTTTCTGGCAAGCTAGTTCATACAACTTTATAGCGAGGAGGATCTATGCCAGTCACAGTAGAAATCCCAAAAGAAAAGTGGGCCGCAGCGATCCGGCAGGTCACCATTGGAGCCACGGCCGCCGAGGGTGGCACTCGGGCCAAGACGGTCACCGTTGGCGGGGAAACAACACTGCCCTTCCTGCACTTTGAAGGCGAGATACCCAACCCGCCGCTCATCGCCATCGAGATCCAGGACAAGAACCCAACCGAGTGGGCGCCGGCGCTGCTCAAGGTGTGGGGCGATGTCGTCGCCGACCCGGCTGCTTGGGCTAAAAAGGCTGAAGAATATGGTGCCGACCTGCTCATGCTCAAGCTGCGCGGCGGCACAGCCGCCGAAGCGGTCACCGCCATCAAGACTGTGCTCAAGGCCACTGGCCTGCCGATCGTAGTCAAGGGGCCGGGCCAGGCCGAGGCTGACAACGAGCTGCTCGTCGCCGTAGCCGAAGCGGCCAGCGGTGAGCGCCTGGCCTTGGGCCTGTGCGAGGACAAGAACTACCGGACCATTGTCGCCGCCGCCCTGGCCCACGGTCACCTGGTGATGGCCAGCTCGCCGATCGACGTCAACCTGGCCAAGCAGCTCAACATCCTGATCAGCGACATGCGCCTGCCGCTCGACCGCGTCCTGATGGACCCCACCACCGGTGCCCTGGGCTACGGCCTGGAGTATACCTACTCAGTCATGGAGCGCCTGCGCCTGGCCGCCCTAACCGGCGACGGGATGACTCAGCAGCCGATGATCTGCTTCATCGGCGAGGAGAGCTGGCGCCAAAAAGAATCCCGTGTCGCCGAAGGTGTGCCCGCCGAGTGGGGCGAGATCGAAAAACGGGGTATCGCCTGGGAAACGATCACTGCCACCACCCTGCTGGAAAGCGGCGCCGACATTGTCGTGCTGCGCCACCCCAAGACGGTCGAGATAATCCGCGGTACCATTAACAATCTAATGGCAGGGGCGGGGTCTGCGACCCGCCTTTCCCAATAGGCAGAGGAGGAAAATCAAAATGGCCCTGTCAGGTCTTGAAATCTACAAACTACTGCCCAAGACCAACTGCAAAGAGTGCGGATTCCCCACCTGCCTGGCCTTTGCCATGAAGCTGGCGGCCAAGCAGATCGAGCTGGACGCCTGCCCTTACGTTTCAGCCGAGGCCAAAGAAGCCTTGTCGGCAGCCGCCGCGCCGCCCATCCGCCTGATCAAAATGGGCGCTGGCGACCGGGAGTTCCAGGTAGGCAACGAAACGGTCCTGTTCCGCCACGACAAGACCTTCTTCAACAAGCCGGGCCTGGCGTTGCGCGTCAGGGACACCGAACCGGCCGATGCCATCGCCGCCAAGGTTGAAAAGGCTAATGCCTACAGCGTCGAGCGAGTCGGCTTTCAAATGGCTTTTAACGCCATCGCCATCGACAACGCGTCTGGCGATGCCGGTACCTTTGCCAGCGTTGTACAGGCTGTCCGGGCGAAAACCGACCTGCCTTTCATCCTGATGTCGGACAACACTGACGCCCTCGAGGCTGCGCTGGCCGGCGAAGGCGGGCAAAAACCACTCCTGTATGCGGCGACGGCCGCCAACTGGGAAGCAGTCGCCGCCGTGGCCAAGGCCGGCGGGATGTCTCTAGCCGTCCGCAGCAACGACGGACTCGATGAGCTGGCCGACTTGACCAAGAAGCTGAGCGATTCCGGCGTAACTGACCTGGTACTGGACCCTGGCGCGCGTGACCTGGCCGGATCGCTCGCCCAATTGACGCAGCTCCGCCGCCTGGCGATCAAAAAGAACTTTCGCCCGCTGGGCTATCCGCTCATCACCTTCCCCGGTGAGGGCGCAGCCACCGAAGAGGAAGAGATCGTCGCCGCCGCGCAGCAAGTCTGCAAGTACGCTGGCATTGTCGTCATGGACCACTTTGATCCGGCAATAGCCTATCCGCTGCTGACCCTGCGGATGAACATCTACACCGACCCGCAAAAACCGATCTCGGTCGACCCGGTGGTCTATGAGTTCAACCAGCCCACACCTGATTCACCGGTGCTGGTCACCACCAACTTCTCGCTAACCTACTTTAGCGTGGCTGGCGAGTTGGACGGCTGCGGACTGCCGGCCTGGCTCCTGGTGTGCGAGGCCGAAGGTATGAGTGTGCTGACTTCTTGGGCAGCCGGCAAGTTTGACGCTGAGACGATCGCCAAAGCGGTCAAAGCCCACAACTTGGCCGACAAGCTCAACCACAAAAAGATCACCATCCCCGGCCTGGTAGCCGTTCTCTCCGGCGAGCTAGAGGAAGAACTGCCCGGCTGGGAGATCCTGGTTGGCCCGCGCGAGGCCGTCGACATTCCGGCATATCTGCGCACCTGGAAATGACTGTAGGGGCGGCCACCTGACGCAGATCCCCGTCAGAGAATGGCCGCCCGTCCGAGTGGATGATGACCGAACAGGCAGCGGGCCACGCCCAAAAACAGAAAAAGGCGATCGTTGTCTTCAAGCCTTCCGGCAAGGTGGTCGAGGTCGAGATCGGCACACTGCTGTCCGATGCGGCCGTCCAGGCCGGCGTGGTCCTCAACCTGCCGTGCGGCGGACAGGGGCGATGCGGCCGCTGCCGGGTGCGCGTCGAGCATGGCGACGTGAGCCATCACAGCGGCGTGCGGCTGACGTCGGAAGAGATCGATCAAGGCTGGGCGTTGGGCTGCCAGGCGGTCATCAAGGGCGATGCCGTCATCTTTGTTCCCGAACAGGAAAAGGTCGAAGTTGAATACGTCACCAAGACGATCGGCGCCGAGCGGATTGCCCTGGCCGCCGAGTTTAGCGGCCAGATCGACCCCAGCGTCCGACGCGTCCACCTCACCATCGATCCGCCCAGCCTGTCCGATCAGACCACCGATTTTGACCGGCTGCGGCGGGAGCTTTCGCTCCAGGCCGGCATCCCCAACGTGACGGCCAGCCTGCCCATGCTGCGCACCATCTCCCGCGACCTGCGCGACGCCGACTGGAACGTGACTGCCGTCCTGGAGATGGGTGATCCGATACTGGATCCGTGCACCGCCCCCCGCCTGGTGGATCTACTCCCCGGCGACCAGTCCGACCGCTGTTACGGCGTGGCCATCGACATAGGCACCACCTCCAACGTCGTCTACCTGGTCGACCTGGCCCAGGGCAAGGTAATCGACCGCGCTTCGGCCTACAACGGCCAAATCACCGTCGGTGAGGACATCATCTCACGCATCATCTACGCCCAAAAACGGGATGGGCTGCATCGCCTCCAGCAGTTGGTGCTCAAAACCCTAAACGGGCTGCTCGATGAGCTCACCTCACGCAACCAGATCCCCGCTGGCCAAATCGGCAAGGCCGTTGTCGCCGGCAACACGACCATGATCCAACTGTTCCTAGAGCTGGACCCCCGGACCATCCGCGAGATGCCGTTCGTACCGACCCTCAGCCAGCCGCTCCCCATAACCGCCGAGGAGATCGGCCTGAACATCAACCCCCAGGCCACAGTCGACTGCCTGCCTATGGTCGGCGCCTATGTCGGCGCCGACATTAGCGCCGGTGTGCTGAGCTCAGGCATGTACAACACCGACGCCGTAACCCTGTTCATCGACGTCGGTACCAACGGCGAGATCGTGCTGGGCAATCGCGACTGGCTGATCACCTGCGCCTGCTCGGCTGGACCCGCCTTTGAGGGCAGCGGCGTCCGCCACGGCATGAGGGCCACCGCCGGCGCCATTGAAGAGATCTGGATCGACCACCACACCTATGAGCCGAGCTACGAGACCATTGGCCAGTTGCCGCCGCGGGGCATCTGCGGCTCAGGCATGATTGGCCTGCTGGCCGAGATGTTTATCACCGGCATCATCGACAAGGGCGGCAAAATCCGGCGCGACCTGCCCACACCCCGTGTCCGGGTGGGCGACCATGGCGGCGAGTACGTCGTCGCCTGGGCCAGCCAGTCCGAAATCGGCCACGACATTGTCATCAACGAAGTGGACATCGAGAACCTGCTGCGGACCAAAGGCGCCATCTATGCCGGCTTTTCGGTGCTGGTTCGCAGCGTCGGCCTCGAGCTGGCCGAAGTCGAACAGGTATTCATCGCTGGGGCGTTCGGCCAGTACATCAATGTCGAAAAGGCGATCCAGATCGGCCTCCTGCCCGACATGCCCTGGGACCGGTTCCACTACCTGGGCAACACCTCGGCCTTGGGCGCCTTTTACACCCTGGCCTCCCGTCCCCTGCGCCGCGAGCTGATCCAGGTCGCCAACAAAATGACTTACTTGGAGTTATCGGCCGACAACAGCTTCTACGAACAATTCATGTCAGCCCTGTTTCTGCCGCACACCGACCTGACCGCTTTTCCGTCGGTGATGCGCGCGTTAACAACAAATGAGATACGAGGAGGAGCATAACATGTACACAATCGGAGAAAACATTCAGATCCTATCCCCCAGGGTCAAGGCAGCCCTCCTGGACCACGACGCCACCGCCCTGCGCGACATGGCCCGCAAACAGGTCGAGTATGGCGCCGACATGATCGACCTTAACATCGGCCCGCGCAAAAGGGACGGCGTCGAGATCATGCAGTGGATCATAGAGGAGGTCTATGACGAGATAGGCCCTGTGCCTCTGTCTCTCGACACCACCAATGCTGCGGCCATAGAGGCCGGCCTAAAGAAATGCCAGGAGCTGGGCATCGAGGCCATGATCAACTCCACCTCGGCCGACCCCGACCGGTTGAACGTGACCATGCCGCTGGCTGCCCAATATGGCTCACGGATCATCGCCCTGGCCATGGACAAGAACATCCCGCCCACCGCAGACGGGCGCGTTGCCCTTGCCATGGAGGTCCTCGTCCCCAAAGCCGAGGAGCTGGGCATCCCCATGAGCCACCTCTACCTCGATCCCTTAGTGCTGACCGTCAACGGCTGCCAGGATCATGGGCCCGAGACCCTTAACGCCATCCGCTCATTCAAAATGCTGTGGGATCCGCCTCCCATGACCACCGTCGGCCTGTCTAATATCTCCAACAGCGTGCCCCACGAGGGCCGTAGCCTGCTAAACCGCACCTACCTGGTCATGCTCTTGGCCACCGGCCTCGACTCGGCTATCGCTGACCCGCTTGACGCTGCCCAAAATGAGATTATCCGCATCGTTGAGCAGCGCGATGACAGCACCGGCCTCGGCCAGGCCTACCTGGCTCTATACGACACCGTGGCCAGCATGGAAGAATTCACCCCCGACCACGTCGACATGAAAGACCCAGACCAGGTGGCTGTTTACAAGACCGTCCGCATCCTCGAGAACAAAGTCATCTACGCCCACGGCTACCTGACCACCTAGCCGCGTAGAGGTGCACGCCTGCCCCTACCTGGGGCGTCGTGCATCCATAGCATCGGCCATCCAAGAGGTCACACCGGGGTGCGACCTCTTGATCTTTTTGACAAAGGCAGCGGGACGTGCTAAGATTCAAGCCAGATCAAGAAAGGAAG
>JAFGOG010000010.1 GCA_016926595.1 Anaerolineae bacterium | reverse complement strand
TCGGGGCGCCGAGGGCGGCCAGGACGGCCGGGTCGAATTCGATCGGGCCGGGGATCATGAGAAGGGGTCTATCTTTCATGTTTCCTCTCTTGGAATTAGATCTCCCCCTCACCCCAACCCTGCCGCGCTTGGCGCGGCACTGAACGGAGGTCTCCCCCAAGGGGAGAGGGAGTCAGAGGGCAGGATGCCGCCGTCGGCCAGGATGGCGCGGAGGGATTGGCGATCAGCGTCGCTCAGATCCAGCAATGGGGAGCGGACGGGGCCGCCGTAGTAGCCGAGCATGTCGAGGGCGGCTTTGAGGCCAGCGATGTCGTAGCGGGCGGTGATGGCGGCGTTGACCGGGATCATGCGCCGCTGGAGGTCGGCGGCCTCGGCCCAGCGGCCGGCCTGGAACAGGCGATAGAGGTCGATGCAGCGCTGGGGGGCGATGTTGGCCAGGGCCAGCACGCCGCCGACGGCGCCCACGGCCAACGAGGGGAAGAAGGCGCTGGCGGTGCCGGACATGGCCTGGAAATCGGGGCCGCAGAGGCGGATGACGTCGGCCAGCTTGGCGACGTTGCCGCTCGACTCTTTGAGGCCGACGACGTTGGGGTGCTGCGCGGCGCGGGCGATGGTGGCCGCGTCCATGTCGAGGTGGGTGGCCTTGGGGACGTTGTAGAGGATGATGGGGATGGGCGAGGCGCCAGCCAACTGGTGGTAGTGGTGAACCAGGGCGTCGGGGGTCATCCTGGGGCCGTAGTAGTGGGGGGTGACGACCAGGGCGGCGTCGGCGCCGGCCTCGGCGGCGAGCCTGGTGAGGGCGATGGCGGCGCGGGTGGACTCGGAGCCGGTACCGGCGATCAGGAGCTTGCCGGGCGGGATGGCCTGGCGGCAGACATCCAGGATGCGGGCCCTTTCGTCGCCGTCCAGGTAGGGGCCTTCGCCGTTGGAGCCGAGGACGACATAGCCGGCCAGGTCGTAGGCGTTCCAGCGCTCCAGGTTGGCGGACAGGGCGTCGTAGGCGACGCTGCCGTCGGCGTCAAAGGGCGTGATGATGGGCGGAAAGACTCCGCTCAACGAGATCGCAGGCTTGGACATGTGGCATTACCTCCAAGGTTACGGGGTCATTGTAGCACGGGGTGGGGGAAGCGTCAAGGATGGGTGGGACGGCTGCCAGAGGGAGTGCATTGCAGCTTTCTGGGTAAGCGCTTGTGGGGCAGGATCTCCCCCTCACCCCAACCCTCTCCCCCGCAGGGAGAGGGGGCAGGAATGGCGACCCCGGGTGCATTGTCCAGAAATGTGAAACGCACCCGCCAGAGGGAGGCAGGCTGCACAGAAATTGACATCTCGACCTGAACGTGGTACAATGTGGTCACAAAAGAGACTATATTGGGGAGGGATCGATGCCTGATGTGGGGGTGAGGGAGCTAAAAATCCGTGCTTCGGAGATCGTCCGCCGAGTCCGAGACCAGCGCGTCCAGTATGTGGTGACCTACCGGGGCCGGCCGGTTGGCCTGCTGACACCATTGGACGAGGGGGTTCTCAGCCCACAGCAGCCGGGTGGAGAGGCAGCCTTGGCCGCCTGGGAGACCTTGATCCGGCTCGGCGAAGAGATCGGGCAGGGATGGCGCTCGCCGCTGAGCAGCACTGAACTGCTGTCGGAGATGCGCCGCTAGGAGGGGAGGAATGGCCAGCATCTATACCGTAGACGCGAGTGTCTTTTTGAATGCGTTCAATCCGTACGAGGCAGGACACGAGGAGAGCTACCGCCTGCTGGCCCGTTTCCAGGAAGAGGCGACTCCGATCGTGGAGCCGACGCTGCTGCTGCCGGAGACGGCGGCGGCAATCAGCCGCGGCCGGGAAGACGAGGCACTGGCGCGCGAGTTCGCGGCTGCGCTCGGCCGCCTGCCCCACCTGGTGCTGATCGCGGTGGATGCGATCCTGGCCCAACAGGCCGCTGGGATCGCCGCCCAATACCGGCTGCGGGGAAGCGACGCCGTTTACGCAGCGGTGGCCCTGCGCTTTGGCAGCACGCTGGTCACGCTGGACCGCGAACAGCGGGAGCGGGCGCAAGCGGTGATTCCCGCGCTGTTTCCGGTAGAGGCGCTGGCGGATAGGGGATGAATGGCTGGCTGACGGATGAGGATGAAGAGGAAACGGTCCAAGGTCTCGGACAGGGTGATGGCGGCAGCGGCGGCGGTGTGGGTTGGGGCGGCGCTGGCGGCTGTACCCCTGGGGAAATGATGCGCCCGACTGCAGCAAAGCGCAATACGCGGACTGTGACGGCGCGACCGTGACGGTCGGCGCGCGGCTGGCAGGAGCCAGCCCGTACGGGGCACTGGACATGGCCGGCAATGTGTGGGAGTGGGTGGCCGATTGGTACGACGCGGGCTATTACAGCCGCTCACCGGCGCAGAATCCGCAGGGGCCGGAACCGGACAGGTACAAGGTGTTCCGGGGCGGATCGTGGGGCTACCTGGCGGCGTTCATCCGCTCGGCAGATCGGGGCAGGAACAAGCCGTGGTATGCCGGGTTCAACGTGGGGTTTCGCTGCGGTAGGGATTGATTGGACACGGATTGACGCGGATGGGTGCGGCTGGATGCCGACTGCCAGGTGAAAGAGCAGAAGCGGTATTGGCAAAAGGAGGAGAGGATGGCGGGGTATGGAATAACGCGGGAGGAGGTGCTGGCAGCGCTTCGGGCGGGGTTGGAGCCACTGCCTTATACGCACGCGATGTGGGAGGGCGGCGCGGTGTCGTGGGAGCGCCTGGATGCCTGGTCCGACATCGACGTGATGGTGGACGCGGACGACGAGCGGGTGGAGGAGGCGTTAGAGTGCGTCGACCGCATACTCGAATCGACGTCGCCGATCGAGCTAAAGCTGCGCATGCCGGACGACGCGGCAGGCAACTATATCCAGGCTTTCTACCGGCTGCGCGACGCCAGCCCCTATCTGCTCGTAGACGCGGCGGTGCTGCGTCACGGGGCAACGTCGAAATTCCTGGAGCCGGAGGTTCATGGCCGGCCCATCTTTTACTTTGACAAGTCGGGCGTGTCCAGGCTGCCCCATTTCGACCTGGCGGCCTGGCAGGCGTCGGAGCTGGCCGGCTGGCTGGCCAACACGCGGACCCGCTTTGAGATATTCCAGGTCATGGTGTTGAAAGAGCTGAACCGGGGGAATCTGGTTGAGGCGGTGGGCTACTATCACGCCTATACCCTGCGCCCTCTGCTCAGCGCGCTGAATATGCGCTACCGGCCGGAGCGTCACGGTTTTGGCGTCCGCTATGTGTATTACGAGCTGCCCCCAGAGGTGACGGCCAGGCTGGAGCGGCTGTTCCTGCCGGTCAGCCTGGCCGATCTGCGGGCCAAGCAGGCGGAGGCGGAGGAATGGTTCCGCCAGGTGACGGGGGAGATCGCGCAGGAGATCAACCACAAAGGGCACGAAGGTAACTAAGGTGGAGCGGGGAAGCACGACACGGATTACACGGATGGGTGGCGGCGGTGGGAGAGGGGGGTGTTTATGCAACGTAAAGGCCTGGAGTGGGGGTTGGCGCTGGCGCTGTGTGCGGCGGCTGTGGTGACGTGCGGGGCGCCGGTGGGATCGCCGGCGAAAGGGGTAGAGACCAGCGAGGAGGTGGGGGAGGTGCCGACGATGGAGAATCTGATCCCGATGCCGGCGTCGGCGACGCCGGGTGGAGGGGTGTTCACTTTGACGGCGGGCGCGGGGATATATCTGGAGCCGGCGACGGAGGAGATGGCGCGCATCGGCGAGTACCTGGCCGACCATCTGAATCGGGCGAGCGGGCTGGGGCTGCGGGCGCTGGCGGGGGCGCGTGGAGAGGGACAGGACGGGCGACCACAGGGGGTCGCCCCTGCGACAGAGACGGCGGATACCCCGGAAGCGGGGAGCCTGTACCTGACGACGGTGGGAGCGGATGCAGGGCTGGGGGAGGAGGGGTACGAGCTGACGATCACGCCGGAGAGGGTGACGGTGAGGGCGCCACGGCCGGCGGGGGTGTTTTGGGGGGCGCAGACGATCCGGCAGATGCTGCCGGCGGCGATAGAGAGGCCGGCCGGACAGGCGGGTCCGTGGCTGATGGCGACGGGGAGGATCCGGGACTATCCGCGGTTTGGCTGGCGGGGGATGATGCTGGACGTGGCCAGGCACTTTTTCGGGGTGGAGGAGGTGAAACGGCTGATCGACCTGATGGCGCTGTACAAGCTGAACCGGCTGCACCTCCACTTGAGCGACGACCAGGGCTGGCGGATAGAGATCAGTTCGTGGCCCAACCTGGCGGCCTATGGCGGCAGCGCCGAGGTGGGCGGCGGGCCGGGGGGCTATTACAGCCAAGCGGAGTACGCCGAGATCGTAGCCTATGCGGCCAGCCGGTATATCGTGGTGGTGCCCGAGATCGACATGCCGGGGCACACAAACGCGGCGCTGGCATCGTACGCGGAGCTGAACTGCGACGGCATCGCTCCCCCCCTGTACACGGGCACGGAGGTGGGCATGACTTCGCTGTGCATCGGCAAGGAGATCACTTTTGCTTTCGTGGACGACGTGGTGGGCGAGATCGCGGCGCTGACGCCTGGCCCCTATTTCCACATCGGCGGGGACGAGGCATGGAGCACGAAAGAGGAAGATTATGTCGAATTTATCGAGCGGGCACAGGAGATCGTCCGGTCGCATGGGAAACAGATGGTGGGCTATGAGGAGATAGGCCGGGCCAAGCTGCTGCCTGCACCCGCGCCTATCGCCCAGCATTGGGTCACGGACCAGGTACTGAAGGCGGTCGAGCAAGGGGCAAAGGCGATCCTGTCGCCGGCGACCAGGACCTACCTGGACATGAAGTACGACGAGTCGACGCCGCTGGGGCTGAGCTGGGCCGGGACCGTGGAGGTGGAGGACGCTTACAATTGGGACCCGGCGACGCAGGTGGAGGGGTTGGCGGAGGGCGACGTGCTGGGGGTTGAGGCGCTGCTGTGGACCGAGACGGTGAAGACGATGGAGGAGATCGAGTTCATGACCTTCCCACGGCTGGCCGGCGTGGCAGAGATCGGGTGGTCGCCGGCGGCGGGGAGGAGCTGGGAGGAGTACAGGGTGCGGCTGGGAGCGCACGGGGCGCGGTGGAGGGCGATGGGGGTGAACTTTTACCGGTCGCCGCAGGCGCCGTGGAAGTGATTCGATTTTGGCCGCGAGAGACGCGCGGCGCAGGGGCTGCAACAGGCATGGGCCAATTTGACAGTAATAGGGGGATGTGGTAGAGTGCGGGGGTAGGATGAAGTAAGAATCTGGCCCGGTCACCGAAAGATGAGCACCCAGGCTTACAAGTCTCGGTGCTCTTTGTGTTAGGGGGCCGATCGAGCCTTCATCTTAACGAGAAATGCAGGAAATGCAAGAAAGGCAAAAGATGGCAGACAGAGAGACAGGAACCGTCAAGTGGTTCAATGGAGCCAAGGGATTTGGCTTCATCGCGCGGGAGGGGAACGAGGATGTCTTTGTCCACTACACGGCAATCCGGGGGGAAGGCTTTAAGAACCTGGAAGAGGGACAAAGCGTAGAGTTTGAAGTAACGCAAGGCAAGAAGGGCCTGCAAGCGACCGACGTGGTCGTGCTGAGGTAGGAGAAGGAACGATGGCTACAAAACTGTACGCCGGCAACTTGAGCTACAGGACAACCGAAGACACGCTGCGGCAGTTGTTCGCCGAGTTTGGTGAGGTCACATCGGTCACAGTGATCACCGACCGCGACAGCGGCCGGTCGAAGGGCTTTGGTTTCGTCGAGATGGAGACGGATCAGGCGGCAACAGCAGCCATCAGCGCGCTGAACGGCAAGATGGTGGACGAGCGGGAGATCCGCGTCGACAAGGCCAAGCCGCAGGTTGATCGCGACCGCCGGCAGAGCAGGGGCGGCCCCCGGCGTTGGTAGAACGCCACTGAAGCTGTACATGGCAGCGCGGACCAGGAAACTGGCCCGCGCTGTTTTTTGTTTGGGGGAAAGGGGCAAGGCCGGGCTCTGGTTCTTGACCTTTTGGGCGGCTGGGGTATAATGCGGGGTAGAATGCAAGCGCGCCGGGACGAAAGGAGCGAGATGGATCTGATACAATTCGACGGTTCTGACGTGATCTTGAGGCTGTACCCCTCGGACTGTGCAACGCTGGCCCAGGTCCTGGCCCTGGCCGAGGTGGAGCTGGTGGAGGATGTGGACCAGCCGCTGAGGGAGGCGGCGGGCAACTATGCGGCCCTGTTCCGGGCGCTGTCGCTGGGGACCATGTCCCCCGGCCGCTTGATGCCCTGGAACCGGCGGTTTAGGCCTGAGGACCTGGGCGGCCCCGAGATCGAAGAGGAGAAGCAGTAACCAGGAGCCGGACGACGGTGGACCCGGCCCGGAGGGGCAGCCGGGCGCACAGGGCGATGAGCGGCAGCGGGGGGAAGGATGGCCCGGTATGTGATCCTGCTTGTCATTGTGGTGATGGCCGCAGGCTGCGGCGGGTCCCTGACTCCCACCCCCGACCTGACGGCCATACGAATAGCGGTGGAGGAGGCCGCCGAGGCGACGAGGACGGTCGGGGCGCCGACCGTCACCTCGACGCCGACGATGACCCCGTCGCCCACCAACACGAGCACGCCGACCAGGACCCCTATACCCAGGCCGACCCGGACGGCTACGCCGACGCGGCCGTAGTTGGCGGAGGGAAGGATCCTGCCGGCGCGGCGGGGTGGAACCACTGAAACACTAAGCCCATTTTTCGCGGGGCGGCTGTGGAGGATCGCCGGCCGGGGTTAAGGGGCGGCGAGCAATTGACAGAACCGGACAAATGTGATATGCTGCTGGGGTAGGATTGAGCGAGGATCTGGTCCTCTCAAAGGGGATGTGCGCCCAGACTGCTACCGGTCTGGGCGCTGTTTTTTAGGGCAGTGGAGGCAGGCGGCAAGGAGGGAAAGCGATGCAGTATGAAGTAGGGGACAAGGTGGTACACGCGCGTTACGGGCCGGGGCGGATTGCGGGGGTGGAGGAGCAGGATCTGGCCGACGGGCCAAGGAGCTATTATGTCATCGAGATGATGGCCAAGGGGCTGACGGTGCACGTGCCGGTGGTAAAGGCGGACAAGGCGGCCGTCCGGCCGGCGATGGCGCCGCCAGCGGTGGCGCAGGTGCTGAAGGTGCTGGGGAGGAGGCCGCAGCGGCTGCCGGACGACCCCAGGGAGCGCCAGGAGCTGGTGGGGGCCAAGGTAAAGACGGGCGATGTGATGCAACTGGCCAAGGCGGTGCGTGATCTGACGCGGCACGGGGAGCGAGCCCACCTGACAAAGGTCGACACGGACCTGCTGAAGCAGGGGCAGGAGCTGCTGGCCGCCGAGATGGCGCTGGTGTCGGAAGGCGACGTGGCGGACGCGAGCAAGCTGATCACGTCTACGCTGGCGGCGACGGCGGTGGGCGCCGCGAGCTGAGAGGGAGGGGAGAGGGAAAGGGGAAGAGGTAGAAAGAGGGACATGGCGACGAAGAGCGGAGAGCAGGAAGGGGAGGCGGGGCTGATCGAGCCGGAAGGGGCGCTGCCGCCGGCGACGATGGAAGACCTGCCCCAGGCGCTGCGGCTGGCGGTGTTGCGGGGGGGATGGAAGGAGCTGATGCCGGTGCAGGCCAGGGCGATCCCTTATTTGCTGGCCGGGCGCGACTTGATGGTGCAGTCGCGGACGGGCAGCGGCAAGACGGGGGCATTTATCCTGCCGATCCTGGAGCGGATCGACACGGCGCAGGCCACCTGCCAGGCGCTGGTGCTGGCGCCGACGCGGGAGCTGGCCCGGCAGGTGAGCGAGGAGGCCAAGGTCCTGAGCGGCGGGACGGGGCTGCGGACGGCGGTGGTGTACGGCGGGGTGGCGTATGGGCCGCAGATCCAGGCGTTCAAGGAGGGGGCGCACCTGGTGGTGGGGACACCGGGGCGGATCCTGGACCATTTATTGAAGCGGAACCTGTCGCTGGAGGGGCTGCGGGTGCTGGTGTTCGACGAGGCCGACCGGATGCTGTCGATGGGGTTTTATCCGGACATGCGGGCGATCCGGCGCTACCTGCCCTCGCGGCGGGTGCAGGGGTGCATGTTCTCGGCGACGTTCCCGGGGCACGTGAGGCGGCTGGCGGACGAGTTTCTGCACCAGCCGGGCTTTTTGAGCCTGAGCCGCGACCACGTGCACGTGACAGACGTGGAGCACGTGTATTACGTGGCGCCACGGATGGACAAGGACCGGAGCCTGGTGCGGATCATCGAGGTGGAGAACCCGCCGTCGGCGCTGATCTTTTGCAATACGCGGGCGCGGGTGGATTATGTGACGGCGGTGCTGCAGCGGTTTGGCTATGACGCGGACGGGCTGAGCTCGGACCTGGCGCAGAAGGCGCGAGAGGAGATCATGGCCCGGACGCGGCAGGGAGGGCTGCGGTTCCTGGTGGCCACGGACGTGGCGTCGAGGGGGATCGACCTGCCGGAGCTGACGCACGTGATCCTGTACGAGCCGCCGGAGGAGGCAGAGCTGTATATCCACCGGGCGGGGCGGACAGGACGGGCGGGGTCCGGGGGGGTGGCGATCTCGCTGGTGGACGTGCTGGAGCAGATGACGCTGAGCCGGATCGCGAAGCGGTATGGGATCGATATGGAGGAGCGGCCGCTGCCGAGCGACGAGGAGGTGGCGGCGCTGGTGGCGGAGCGGGTGACGGCGCTGCTGGAGGCGCGGCTGCGGGATCGCGACCGGCTGAAGGTGGAGCGGATGGAGCGGTTTGCGCCGCTGATCCACCATTTGAGCGAGAGCGAAGAGGGGCTGGCGCTGGTGACGATGCTGGTGGACGATTATTACCAGGAGGCGCTGCACGCGCGGCCGGAGCAGCCGGTGGGGGCGGTGGAGGAGCCGCCCAGCGGCGAGGGCACGAGGACAAGTGGAAAGAGGGGCAGAGGGTCGAGGGGGAGGCGAAGGTAGGGGAGGAGCGGGTTTGGATTTTGCGCATTCGAAGGGGGACCGGTTGGCATGATCTACAAGTCTGACATGGTACGGATCAGCAAATATGTGTGGGAGATTCCAAAGAGCTTCCGGCCCGACATGAGGGTGCCGGCCCGGATCTATGCCAGCGAAGAGCTGCTGGAGCTGGCGTTCCGGGACAAGACCCTGGAGCAGTTGGTGAACACCGCGGCGCTGCCGGGCGTGGTCAAGTGGGTGCTGGTGATGCCCGACGCTCACCAGGGCTATGGCCCGCCGATCGGCGGGGTGATCGCCACCCGCTACCCGGAGGGGGTCATCTCGCCGGGGGCGGTGGGCTATGACATCAACTGCGGCGTGCGGCTGATGGCGTCGAGCCTGGTGGCCAAGGAGGTGCTGACAGAGACGGACGAGCTGATCTCGGCGCTGTTCCGGACCATCCCCAGCGGCACGGGGGAGGGGGGCGGCGCTCGCAAGCTGTCGGCCCGCGACATGGAAGATATGCTGGTCAAAGGGGCGGCGTGGGCGGTGAAGGCGGGCTATGGCCGGCCGGAGGACCTGGAGCGGTTGGAAGAGGGCGGCGCGCTGGCCGGTGCGGATCCGTCGGCGGTGAGCCAGCGGGCGAAGCAGCGCGGCAGCGGGCAGATGGGCAGCCTGGGCTCGGGCAACCATTTTATCGAGCTCCAGGAGGTGGTGGAGGTGTACGACGAGGCGGTGGCCCAGGCCTTTGGCCTGTTCAAGGGGCAGCTCACGGTGGAGATCCACTCGGGATCGCGGGGGCTGGGGCACCAGGTGTGCCAGGATTACGTGCACAGCCTACAAGCGGCAGTGAGTAAGTACAAGATCCACCTGCCCGACCGGGAGCTGGTGTGCGCGCCGCTCGACTCGCCGGAGGGCCAGCGGTATTTTGGGGCGATGGCCGGGGCGGCCAACTTTGCGTGGTCCAACCGGCAGTGCATGGCCCACCTGGCGCGGCGGGCCTTTGAGCAGACGCTGGCCGGCAAGGTGAAGGATTTCGACCTGCGCACAGTGTACGACGTGGCTCACAACATCGCCAAGATCGAAGAGCACGTGGTGGACGGGAAAAAGACCAAGCTGTGCGTGCACCGCAAAGGGGCAACCCGGGCGTTTGGGCCCGGCCATCCAGCCGTGGTGCCGGTCTACCGGGCGGTCGGACAGCCGGTGCTGGTGCCGGGGGACATGGGGACGGCCTCTTATGTGCTGGTGGGGATCGCCGACGCGATGGAGGAGACTTTTGGCACGACGGCCCACGGCGCGGGCCGGGTGATGAGCCGGGCGGCGGCCAAGAGGCAGATCCAGGGCAGCCAACTGCGCCAGGAGCTGGAGGCGCGGGGCATCCACGTGCGGGCGCAGAGCATGTCGGGCCTGGCGGAAGAGGCGCCCGAGGCCTATAAGGATATCGACGCGGTGATCGAGGTGGTGGATGGGGCCGGCCTGGCGCGCAAGGTGGCCAAGATGCGACCGCTGGCGGTGATGAAGGGCTGAGGCTAAAGGACCGGGCAGGCTTTCCCAAGCCTGCCCGGTCTCTTTTTTTGCGCCTGTGGCGCTCAGCGCGGCGACGAGGCCAATCGCCTGAGCTTTTCGGCCACGGCCTGGAGCTCGCCGGCCACCTGCTCCAGGTCCTGTTTCCAGG
>JAFGOG010000056.1 GCA_016926595.1 Anaerolineae bacterium | reverse complement strand
TTTCGGCGGCGGTGATGAATTTCTGGTTGGCCGCGTCCCAGTCGACCCAGGCCTCGGCCGGCACCTCGATCTTGGGCTCGAAGGTGAGCGTGAGCCAATCAAGCGTCTTGGCCACAGGCAGACCCTCTTTGACCACGATGTCGCAGCCCTCGATCCGCTGCGGCCAGGTCAGACCGGTGTACGGGTCCGACATGACGCCGCGGTCGCCGGTGGCCCGGCCGGGGGTCTGGTCGTAGATCCAGTTGCTGCCGTTGATCGGGTTCCAGGGATCAATCAGCACGCCGGGCTGGGCGATACGCACCGTGCCGCCTTCTTGGCCTGTCCAGCGGATGGTGGAGGGCATCAACTGCGAGCCCGCTACGCCGCCGGCCAGGTCATAGGCGACCTCCAGCTTGGCGTTCTGCGGTGAAAAGCTGAGCTGGTCCACCAACCAGACACGGGCCGAGTCCTGCTGCGCCCCCCAGAGAGCCGTCTCGAACAGCTCGCGCCGCTCTTCCAACGTCGTAAAGTCATTGATCCACAGCTTCTGGCACGCGTCGTAGAACTCGGGCGTGTTCACGTAGGCCTGCCACAGCGGCGCGGCCGAGCCCAGGTTGGTGTAAAAGTAGCCAAAGTTGGTGGCGTCGTCGCGGCTGACGGCGGTGGTGATCCAGCCGCCGGTGTAGAAGTGCATCTGGCCCTCTTTGGGGTCGGCCTGGATCCAGATGGGTGAGCATTCGGTGCGGGTCTTGTACTGGCGATCGGTGGTAAAGCCGACCGATTCGAGCTGGTTGCAGACATAGTCGCCGATCTGGGTGCGCTCATCCTCGGTGCGGATGAGGGCGATGATGACCACCGGCGCGTCGTTGTAGGTCCACTTGCCGCCGACCAGCTTGGCGCCCATGGCCTCCATCTCGGCGGTGATGACCTCGTTGGCCTTGTCGGGGTTGTAGGCGTAGTAGGTCTCGATCGCGCGAAAGACGTCGACGTACTTGGCATAGTCGGGGAAGGCCGAGTTGACGCTGGTGTACTTGACCTTGCCCAGGCCGCCATAGATCTCCTGGACCATATAGTCGCGGTCAATCAGCCAGTTCATCGCCTCGCGGACCTTGGGGCTGCTGAACGGATTGAGGCGGCCGTCGACAAACTCGGGGCCGGCCACGTTGAAGGTCAGCTCGGTATAGGAACCGAACGCGTTGGTGTAGGACAGGTTGGGATCGCCGCTGACCGTCTGGAACAGATCGGCATCGCCGACGCTGTAGGCATAGATGTCGATGTCGTTGGCCTGGAGCTGCTTCACGGCGGCTTCGGCGCTGTTCTGCTCGGTAAAGACGAGCATGTCAACCCAGGCGCCGGTGCGCTTGGACGGTTCGGGAGTGGCTGTGACCACAACTTCCTTCACAACTTCGACCGTCTCTTTGATTTCGACAACTTCCGGCGGGACCGTCACTTCTACTTCTACGACGGACGTCGCGCCGGGCACGAGCTCGGTGACCACCACCGGCGGGGCGGTGACGACCTGGGGCTCAGCCGTCGGGCCACAGGCTGACAGCAGCATGCTGGCAACGACCACCAGCCCGAGCAAAATCGACCACTTTTTGTTAGAAAACATCGTCTCCTCCATTTCGTTTTCTACTAGTTTTGGCTCAACTTGTAAAATCAGGTGTGGGGACCCTGCCAACATTTACCAACCCACCGATCACCCCCTTTCCGATTATCCACCCAAGACGGCACAGCGGCCTGAGGCGGGACATATCCGTTGGCGAAGCGCGCCCATTATATCACACTTCCAACCCCAAGTCAAGGACGCCCGCCGAAAAGGAAAAATCCACGAGCAGGCCGGCGACTAGAACCGCTGCTATATGAAATAACTCTGATCGATGCGTTAAGGTTCACCCACTAGGATGCGCGGAAGCAGGCCACCCAGTGGCCGTCACCCACGTCAACGAACTCTGGCTCCTGCTCCTTGCAGATATCCATCACCACCGGACACCGCGTGCTAAAATGGCAGCCGAGCGGCGGATTGGCCGGGCTAGGCACGTCGCCCTCCAGGATAACCCGGCGGCGCTTTTCCTCCACGACCGGATCGGGGATGGGAACTGCCGACAGCAGCGCCTGGGTATAGGGATGCAACGGATTATCGTACAGCTCCTTGCGATCGGTCAGCTCGACGATCTTGCCCAGGTACATCACCGCCACCCGGTCAGAGATATGCCGCACCACCGACAGGTCGTGGGCGATGAACAGATAGGTCAGGTTGAACTGCCCCTGAAGCTCTTCCAACAAGTTGATGATCTGAGCCTGGATCGAAACGTCCAGGGCCGAAATCGGCTCATCGCAGACGATAAAGTCGGGCTGCACCGCCAGGGCGCGGGCGACGCCGATACGCTGCCGCTGCCCGCCGGAGAACTCGTGCGGGTAGCGGTTGACGAAATAGGGGTTGAGCCCGACGATCCTCAGCAGCTCCTGCACCCGCTCTCGGCGGCTCTGGCCAGACGAAATGCTGTGCACCACCAACGGCTCGCCGATGATGTCGCCCACCGTCATCCGTGGATTCAGCGAAGCGTAAGGGTCCTGGAAGATCATCTGCATCCGCCGGCGCATGCGGCGCAGACGCTCGCCGCTCAACTTGGTCAGGTTGTCGCCCTCAAAGAAGACTTCTCCAGCCGTAGGGCGATAGAGCTGGAGGATCGCCCGGCCGGTGGTCGATTTGCCACAGCCAGATTCGCCGACCAGCCCCAGCGTCTCGCCGCGCTTGATGTCAAAGGAGACGCCATCGACTGCCTTGATGGCCCCAACCTTGCGCTGGAAGACAATGCCCCGCGTGATGGGAAAGTGCATCTTTAGGTTACGAACCTGGATCAACGCTCCGTTTTGTGTCATAGGTATCTCTGATCCTCTTCTTCTCCCCAGGAGGTTATGCCACGATCGTGCAGGTTTGCCAGTCGGAACTGAATGGACCTGTCCTGACATCCAACCACCACACCAAGCGTGGTGAAACACCGGCCGCGTCGGAAAACTGCACTCCGTATACCATGCCTCTCAGGACCTGGTTTGTCTGCCCAGCCGGCAACCAACCCGATAGACGCCCCACGGCCGCCCGGAATGCCGAGCGCAGGCGCGCCCCCCGCTGGCGCGGCTGGGCCATCACCGCAGCGCGGATCTCGAGCCAGACACGCGGAGATGGCTCGGCGGCGCGCACTAACGCGTGCAAGGCGTCCGAAACCAGCCAATCCAGCTCATCTGGAGGCTCTTGCCCCCTACAGCGAGAGCTCATAGACCATCTCCTGGAATACCCGTCCTTCGCTCACCAGCCTGCGCCGGACGTTCTTGCGGCCATAGTGCAGACGGGACTTGACCGTACCCTGCGGACAGCGCATCACCGTGGCGATTTCCCCCACACTCAGCCCATTCAGATAGTAGAGGACCAGCGTGACGCGCTGATCCATGCCAAGGCCGCCGATCGCTTGCTCAATGGCTGCCCTGACCTCCTGGCGCTCGACGAGCTGCACCGGCGATGGCTGGGGCAGGGTACCCAGCCACTCCAACGCCTCTTCCAGCGGGTGCAGCCAGCGGCGCTGGCGCGCTACCCAACTGTAGCACAGGTTCACCGTCACGCGATAGAGCCAGGGCGCCAGGGACTGGCTCTCGTCCAGGCTATCCAGACAGCGATGCAGCCGGATGAAACACTCCTGGAGGATATCCTCCGCCGCGGCTCGATCACGGGTGATAGCCAATGCGGTGCGAAAGACCTGGCCCCTGTAGCTGTCATACAGCGCTTCAAACGCCGCCAAGTCCCCCTGGCGACTGCGGCGGATCAACGCTCCCCCGGTCTCGTGCGACACGGTCCCCCGCGACATCGCCTGCCTTTCTTGCCCTTTTCCGTGGCGATCAGCCTGCCGGCTGCTGAGCACCGACCGCTATGGAATGCACAGAACCATGCCAGGATAGATGCTATTAGCCGTTTGAATCGTCATCCCGTTAGCCGCCAGGATGTCATAAGGCGACACGCCATAGTTCCTGGCGATCTGCCATACCCACTCCCCGGACTTGACAACGTGACGGATGCGGCAACCTGTGCTTCCGCCAGAGGCGCCTCCTGAAGTGGGGATGTTCAACTTCTGGCCCTGGTAGATCTGGTCGGGGTTGGTGATGCCGTTGGCCTGGACAACCGCCTGGACTGTGGTGCCGTAGCGGTAGGCGATGGAATATAGGGTCTCGCCGGGCTGGACGATATGCACGATCACTTCACCTGACGGCGGGACGGGAGTGAGCACCGGGACCGCCGTCGCATCCGGGACCGCCGTGGCCACCGGGGTAGAGACAGCAGGGGTTTCGAGTACCAGCTCCGCCGTCGGAGTTCCCGGCCCTGCCGGCAAGGGGGTGAAAACCGAGACAACCGTTTCACCCGCTTCAGGGGTCAGGCCGGCCGGCGGCACACCGGGCTGGGTCGCCTGCACCCGAACGGCGGGCGTCCGGGTTGGGGCCTCCTTGGTACAGCCTGCCAGGCTCATTGCCATGGCTATCACCAACAAGAGCGATCCGGCTATCGATAGTCTTTGTCTCATATCGCGACACCTCCCCATCGATTCATCACAGGATGCAGTCAACTGGCCACGTGACTAGTCACATAATACCACAAGTATTGTCTGGCGTCAAACAGCAGTTGTGCTTCCTTAGCACTGTGGGCTGTGGTGTGCAATCGAAACAGGGCCGATCTTTTGGCAACCGGTCAAATAGCTATCCTCCAATAACCTGGATATCCACCAACGTGGCCAGGGTCAGATCTGTTCAGCGCGGCCCGCGAAAGGCGCTAGATAACACCCAGCTCTCGCCCCACCTTTTCAAAGGCCGCCAGACCGGCATCGAGATCCTCGCGGCTGTGGGCCGCGGTGTTCATGACCCGGATGCGGGCCTGTCCCTTGGGCACGGTGGGGAAGCCCAGAGCCATGGCGAACACGCCGTTCTCGAACAGCTTGCGCGAAAATTCTTTGGCCAGCGGCGCCTCACCCAACATGATCGGGACGATGGGCGTTTGGCTACGACCGGTGTCAAAGCCCAGCCCGGCCATCCGCTGTTTAAAGTAGGCGGTGTTGGCCCACAGCTTGTCGACCAGGTCGGAGCTCTCCTCCAGCAGATCGACGGCCGCCAGGCACGCCGCCGTGTCGGGCGGGGTGACGGCGCTGGAGAAGAGGAAGGGCCGCGCCTTTTGGCGCATATAGTCGATGGCCACTGTCTTGCCGGCGATGACGCCGCCCATGACCCCGAACGCCTTGCTGAGGGTGCCGATCTCGACGTCGAACTTGCCCTGGAGGCCAAAGTGGTGGACGATGCCCTTGCCGCCGCCCAGAACGCCCTCGCCGTGGGCATCGTCGACCATGGTCATGACGCCATAGTTCTCGGCCACGTGGTACAACTCGTCGAGCGGCGCAATGTCGCCGTCCATGCTGAACACGCCGTCGGTGATCAGCAGGCCGCGCCGGAAGTTGGGCAGGTTCTCTTGGATCACGCGCTCGGCGTCACGAGCGTCGCAGTGCTCGTAGACGACGATCTTGGCGCCTGACAGCCGGGCGCCGTCGATGATGCTGGCGTGGTTCAGCCGGTCGGAAAAGATCACGTCCTGCGCGCCGGCAGCCCTATCCTGGCCGACTAGCGCCGGGATGGCTGCCTGGTTGGCGCAAAAGCCGCTCTGAACATAGAGAGCATCCTCCACGCCCTTGAATTCGGCCAGCCGTTTCTCGAGCTGGATATGGAGCGCCTGCGTCCCGGCGATCGACCTCACGGCCGCCGGTCCCACGCCCCAACGCTCGATCGCCTTGCTGGCCGCCTCTTTCATCTTGGGATGGTTGGCCAGGCCCAGGTAGTTGTTGGTGCAAAAGTTCAGGACCTTTTTGCCGTCGACGACCATCCAGGCATCAGCCGGCGAGCCCATGACCCGCAGATTGATGAACAGCCCGGCTTCTTTCAAGGCAGCTACGTCTTGACGGATGAAATCGAACTTGTCTGGCATCGTTGTTCCTTTCTATACACTCACAAAGAGAATGACGGGTTCAACCGATCACGGTCAAACTTGAGTGGGATAGAGGCAACCTTTGGCGTGGCGCTGCTGGAGTTTGTCCAGCATGTCGACGGTCATGGCTGCCAGGTCGTAGCTCGGCTGCCAGTCCCACTCCTGGCGGGCGGCGCTGTCGTCAATCGAGCAGGGCCACGAGTCGGCGATGGCCTGCCGGAAGTCGGGCTGATAGTTACACGTAAAGTCTGGGATGTGCTTCTGGATCTCGGCAGCCAACTCGCCGGCCGAAAAGCTCATGGCGGCCAGGTTAAAGTCGGCGTGGTGCTTGAGCCGGGAAAAGTCGGCCTCCATCAGGTCGATCGTCGCCTTGATGCAGTCGGGCATGTACATCATCGGCAGGACCGTGTCCTCGCGCACAAAGCAGGTGTAACGCTTGTTGGCAACCGCCTCGTAGTAGATCGCCACCGCATAGTCGGTGGTGCCGCCGCCCGGCAGGGTCTCGCTGCTGATGATGCCAGGGTAGCGCACGCCGCGCGCGTCGACGCCAAAGCGCCGGACGTAATAGTCGCACAACAGTTCGCCGGTCACCTTGGTCACACCGTACATGGTGGTGGGTCGCAGAACGGTCTCCTGGGGGGTGTTGTGGCGGGGCGTCTCAGGGCCAAAGGCGGCGATGGAGCTGGGGCAGAAGACGCGAGAGAGCCGGCGCTCACGAGCCACTTCCAGCACGTTGTACAGGCCGTTGATGTTCACATCCCAGGCCAGATGCGGTTTCTGCTCGCCGACGGCGGACAGGATGGCGGCCATGTGGTAGATGATGCCGACGTCGTACTTGACTACTGCCGCTTCCAGGCTATCGCGCCGGGCCACGTCGATGAACTCAAAGGGGCCGGTCTCATACAGGGTCGAGCTCGGCTTGGTCCGATGGCCGGCGGCTATGACATTGTCAGCGCCATAGCGGCGGCGCAGCTCGAGCGTCAACTCGGAACCGATCTGACCGACCGATCCGGTGACGAGAATCCTCGCTTTTTTTCTTTCTGCCATAGAAAGGCGCTCCTCCTTATTGAGGCTAGAGTCAGGGTTAGACCGCTACAGTGTAGCACATCCAAGCCGATCCGTCAACAGCTCAAGGCGTATCGACTTGCATGGCCGGCAGGTACATGTGATGGACATATTCCTTGACCATGCGCCGGGTGCTAAAGGCGGCTATGCTGGTGCGGATCGCCTCCTTCATGATCTGGATCCAGGCATGGGGGACGCCGGCTGCGTCGCGCTCGTAATAGGCAGGCACCACCTGCTCCTCCAGGATCCGGTACAAAGCCTGGCTATCCACCTCGTCCTGGGTATTCCAGTCGTCGTACTGCGCCTGGCCAAAGGCCCAGCCGTTGGCCGGGCGTCCATCCTCGGCGGGATGGTAGGCTTCGGGCCACCAGCCGTCCAGCACGCTCAGGTTGGGCACGCCGTTCATCGCCGCCTTCATGCCGCTGGTGCCGCTGGCCTCGTTGGGCCGGCGGGGGTTGTTGAGCCACACATCCACGCCCTGGACCAGGAAGCGGGCAACGTGCATGTCGTAATCTTCGATAAAGGCGATCCGCCCTCCCAACTCGGGCGCCAGGGCGTATTGGTAGACCTGCTGGATGAACTGCTTGCCCATGGCATCGGCCGGGTGGGCTTTGCCGGCGAGGACGATCTGGACCGGGCGGCGCTCGGCGTGCAGGATCCGCTTGAGGCGCTCCAGGTCGCGAAAGATCAGGGTCGCCCGCTTGTAGGTAGCAAACCGGCGGGCAAAGCCGATGGTCAGCGCGTCCGGGTCGAGGAGGGTTCCCGAGGCCAGCACCTGGCTGGGATCCAGGTCGCCGCTGCGCCACCTATCCCGCGTGCGCTCGTCGATGAGCGTCAGTAACCTCGCCTTTAGCTCCTGATGGACTGCCCACAGCGTCTCGTCCGGTATCTGGTCGATGCGGTCCCACAAGGCAGGATCGTCGTGGCGCTCTTCCCAATCGGCGGCCACGCAGTCGCTGAAAAGCCCCTTTATCGTCGTCGATACCCAACTCGGCACATGAACGCCGTTGGTGATGGCGCCGATGGGCACCTGCTCGACCGGCCGGCCGGGCCACAGCGGCTGCCACATGCGCCGCGACACCTCGCCGTGCAGTTTGCTGACGCCGTTGGCGCGGCTGGCCAAGCGCAGGGCCAGGATCGTCATGTTGAAACGGCCCTCGTGCTCGCCCATGGCCATGAACCGCTCGCGGCTGACGCCCATCTCCTCCCAGAAATGCCCAAAGTACTGGTCCATCAGGTCAAAGGGAAAGGCGTCGTGGCCAGCGGGGACCGGCGTGTGGGTGGTAAAGACGGTGGTGCGGCGGACCTGGTCTATGGCTTGATCGAAGGGCTGGCCGGCCCGCACCAGCTCGCGCAGCCGCTCCAGCACCAGGAAGGCCGAGTGGCCCTCGTTCATGTGCCAGGCGGCGGGGGCGATGCCCAGCGCTCGCAGGACGCGCACGCCGCCCAGGCCCAGCACCGTTTCCTGGCGGATGCGCGTCTCCTGGTCGCCGCCGTAGAGCCGCGCCGAGAGCTCGCGATCCCAGGGCGTGTTCTGGGGCACGTTGGCGTCCATCAGGTAGAGGGTGACCCGCCCTACTTGCATCTGCCACACCTGGACATAGGTCGGCACACCGCGGAGCACCACCTCGACCAGCAGGCGATTGCCTGACCGATCGAGCACGGGATCGATCGGCACATGGTCGAGGTTCAGTTTGTCATAGATCGCCTCCTGCCAGCCGCCCGGCGGGATGCGCTGGCGGAAATAGCCCTCGGGGTAGATAAAGCCCATGCCAACAAGGGGCAGGCCCAGGTCACTGGTCTCTTTGCAGTGGTCGCCAGCCAGAACGCCCAGCCCACCGGAGTAGATCGGCAGCGAACCGTGGACGCCAAACTCGGCGGAAAAGTAAGCTACCGGCTGAGGCTGGTCGGGGTATTGGCAGCGAAACCAGAGGTGGCCGTTGCTCACATCGGCGTCGAAGGCGGCCATGACCCGGTCGTACTCGTCCAGGAATGCAGGATCGCGGGCCAGTGCTTCCAACCGCTCGGCGCTGATCAACTGCAGCATCCGCACCGGGTTGTGGTGAGTGCTGCGCCATAGGGGGTAACTGAGTGACTGAAACAGGTCACGAGCCTGGGGGTGCCAGCTCCACCACAGGTTGTTGGCCAGATCCGCCAGCCGGGCGATGCGCTCGTAGCTGTGAATAGCGTCCATTAGTCCACCTCGCTGTGGCCTGGTAGGACAAACTGACCGCTTGCCCCACAAGCCGTGTTGAGAATGGCCCTATCTTACGAGAAAAGGCCGCGGTTGGCAAATGTCAGGAGGGGATATGCACCAAAAAAGCCGCCGGAGCGCTGGCTCCGGCGGCTTGTCCGTCACGGCGCTATCGCTTTTGGGCGCAGGCAATACACCGCTTGGTGTGGGGTAAGATGGCCAAGCGCGCCGGATCGATCGGCTGGCCACAGATCTCACACCGGCCATAGTTGCCTTCTTCTGCTTTTTGCAGCGCTTCTTCCAGCAACCTGATCCGGTCCTCGACGCTCTGCTTCATCGCCAGGCACATTTCCCATTCGTAGATACTGGGATCGCCGGTGCCCAGACCATAGTCACCCTTGCCCTCCAGGCGCTGTCTCTCCAGACGGTCCAGCTCGGCGCGGGCCTCGTCCAACTCTTGCTGCAATCGCTCTTTCAGACTCAACGTTTCTGTACTCATCGTATCCTTTGCTTTCGCGGCCGGGCTCAGCCCTCTACCACCGAAAGATCGATCTCGGCGCCGACCGGCACCTCAGCCACCTCGTCGGAGGCCAGGCTGCCGTCCGGCGTCGGGTCCGCAGAGGGCGACGAAGACAGCTCAGGCTCGGGCTCCTGGAGTGGCGGCTCGGGCTCGGCTTCCTGGACCGGCAGCTCGGGCTCAACTTCCTGAACCAGCGGCTCGGGCTCGGCTTCCTGGACCGGCAGCTCGGGCGCAACTTCCTGAACCGGCGGCTCGGGC